>JAYWAB010000226.1:0-11287 GCA_043782835.1 Aestuariivirga sp. | reverse complement strand
AGTTCTCCGAAATCCGGCAGGGCAATGTGCAAAGTATTTCCGGCTGGCGTGGACACGGGTGTGCCCGTGAAATTAAAGTAAACGCGCGAATCAAAATTGCTGCGCCAATTGGGACCCAAAATCGATTTCGATGGAGCGAAGACAAAATGTGATTGGCTAGAATAATAGCGCGTGAAATGAAGTTCTTCTACGCCACCCGTCGTCCAATCGTTGTAGGTCCCCATTTTACGGCCAGTCGCGATCTCTATAGGGTGAATGGTGCTAGGCCCGCCCCCGACACCTGATCCACTGCCAGAAGCGCCCGCGCTATCACCACTGCCTGTACAACACCCCTCGCAGCCGCCGGTCGTTATACTAGTAATTGAAACGCATTCGTTTTGCGGATTCAAAATTTCGTTGGCATAACATGCATGACCGACAATTGCGGCACATGGAAAATTTATTCCTGCGGGAGGAGGGGAAATACAACTCGTTGAATTTCCCCAGCTTTCGCATTCGTAGCTAGTGCCATTGCTTACTGGATAGCAGCTCGGGCCGGCAGCTCTAGGCCAAAAATTAGAGAATGTATACGCTGCCGCAGCTGGCCCTGAACCATCTCCCGGAAAAATCACATTGCAGTAGCTTGCGCCAATTTGCGAACAACCGACCCAATAACCTGCACGCGCCGGAGAATGATCGACGACTGTGAATGCCAAAAAGAAGAAACTAACAAAAGCAAACAACCGAGTTAAAAGGAAAGAACGCGCCATTCCGTTTTCCGTGAATAACTTAAATTTAGGAGATCAGTACTGCATCGAGAACCCTGTCAATCAACTGACAGTCCCTTCGGCTAGGGATTGTCAGCCATGTCCTAAGTACGTTCTGTCACCTATGTGTCCGGTATGTACACACAAAAGCTGGCGTCCCGGAAGGGATTCGAACCCCTGACCCCAGGTTTAGGAAACCTGTGCTCTATCCTGCTGAGCTACCGGGACTAGTCTGAACCTGCTAGCATAGGCGACAATAAATTCAAAGCCGCGAGGCGCAGGGAGAACCACATGACCATCAAAACAATCGGCCTTATTGGCGCTGGCCTCATGGGCCACGGCATTGGCAAAAACATTCTGGCCAAAGGCTTCAAGCTTCATGTGCTGGTCCACAAAAACCGTGCGCCGATCGAAAGCCTCCAAGCCGCAGGTGCAAGTGAAACCGCATCCATCGCTGATCTGGTGAAGGCTTCGGATATGCTGATCCTCTGTGTCACTGGAACACCGCAGGTGGAAGAGATCATGCTGGGCACGGGCGGCGTTCTGGCTCAAGCCAAACGGGGCCTGATCATCGCCGATTGTTCGACGGCAGAGCCGCACTCCACCCTTAAGCTGGCAGCAGCAGCACTTGCCAACGCCATGACTTTTATCGACACGCCGATGACGCGCACGCCTAAGGAAGCCGAGGCAGGCAAGCTGGGCCTCATGGTGGGTGGCGATGCGGCAACACTGGAAACGATTCGCCCAGTGCTTTCCTGTTTTTCGGATCTTATCGTGCCCACAGGTGCAGTGGGCACAGCACATCAGGTAAAGCTCATCAACAACTTCCTCTCCCTCAGCCATGCAGCCATTGCCGCCGAGGCCATCACGGTGGCAGCAAAAGCCAATGTGAATATGGAGGCCCTGCGCGATGTCATAATGGGCGGCGGAGCGGCGTCTGCCATGTTCGGCCGCCTGATCAATGTACCTTTGCACGATGATGACAGCCACGCCAAATTCACCATCCGCAATGCCCGCAAAGATTTACGCTACTACACCAATATGACTGAACAAATGCCCGTGGCGTCCTACTTGGCTGAGCAAGTGCACCAGACCTACGTGCTGGCCGATACACTGGGGTACGGTGAACGCTACGTGCCACGCTTGGTCACAATGATGATGCAGAATGCGGGCATAAAACCACGGACCACTTAGCCGAAAGTCACTTGCGCTTCTTACGCACCAATTTTTTTGATTTTACCGCCACCGGCTTGGGCCACGTTTTCGCCTTGGGCTTAACCTGCCCCAAATTGAAGATCGACGGCAGCTCTTCCACCTGGCCGCGCAGGTCTTCGATCAATGGCAAGCGACGCGGCAAGCTCGTGACCACTGAGCCATCGGCGGGTTCATAAAGGCTTGGTAGGCGCGAAGCATCTGGCGGCAGCAGGGGCGCAAACAGCGAAGGTGTCGGTGTCGGTGCGCTTTGCCGCAACAGGCGGGCGCCGGCTTGATCGGCGGGTTCCGGCATACCGATCAGATAACCCTGCCCTAAGCCACAGCCAAGCTCTGCCAATCGGTCAATCTGCGCCTGGGTTTCAATTCCCTCTGCCACAACAGCCATCCCCAAACTGCTGGCCAGCGCGGTGATGGAAGCGATGATCTTGGCATTGCGTTGGTCTGGCCCTTCCGGGGCCAGGAAACTCCGATCAATCTTCAACGTATCGAACGGGAAATCGCGCAGCGAAGACAGGCTGGAAAAACCCGTGCCAAAGTCATCACAGGCGAGGCCCACACCCATGGCCTGCAACTGTTGCAAAATCTTCGCCGTCCGCTCCGGTTGGCGCATGATCGCAGTTTCCGTCACTTCAATTTTTAAACTGCCGGGTACGAGGTTTTCGCGGTCAAGAACCAGTTTGACCTGCATCGGCAAATCAGCATTCGCCAGTTGAGAAGCCGAAACATTAACCGACACAAAAAACGGCCGCCCCCGGGCATGAACCCTCTGCCAAATGCCCAACTGGCGCGCCGCCCCCGCCAGCATGAAATTGCCAATCTCGCGCATCATGCCTGCCGTCTCGGCAACATCCAAAAATTCGGCGGGCGAAAGCAACCCAAGATCAGGGTGCCGCCACCGTGCCAAGGCTTCAAAACCCAAAACCTCAAGGCTGTGCAAATAGACAATCGGCTGATAGAAAATCTCAATCTCGCTGTTTTCCAGCGCACGGCGCAAATCGGATTCAAGCGACAACAGCTGAGCGCGATCATCCTTCATTTCGGCATGGAAAGTGGAACTGCCAGCCCCGCCGTCGGCGCGCACATCAAGCATTGCCACATTGGCCTGATCGATCAACTCCTGCGCCCTGAAATCATTCTTGCTGGAATCCGAAAGGCCAATACTCGCCGTCAAAACGACATGCTGAAAACCATGCTTGATGGGTTCGGCAAGGATTTCTTCCAAATCATTCAAGGTTTTTAAAA
This sequence comes from Aestuariivirga sp., assembly GCA_043782835.1. Classification (GTDB taxonomy): domain Bacteria; phylum Pseudomonadota; class Alphaproteobacteria; order Rhizobiales; family Aestuariivirgaceae; genus Aestuariivirga. The sequence goes on along the minus strand of JAYWAB010000226.1, from coordinate 8,084 downwards.
AGTCACCGCGCTCAATCGTTTCAAAACACTGTATCGCAAACTGCCCGCCAGTTATGCGTGCGACGGTTTCATCCCCCTCGACAAAGTCGGACAGCCGCTCCGCCGTAATCTTGAGAATCCGGTCACCCGTTTCCTGCCCCAAGCCCTCATTTAGGATTTTGAACCGATCCAAATCGATGATGACAACACGAAAAGGCAGCGCATTGTTTTTGGAAAGTGACCGTTCCAACCGGTCCAGAAACAGCGCCTTATTTGGCAAACTTGTAACAGCGTCTTGCAACGCGTCACTTGCCGTTCGCGCCTCGGCCTTTTTGAAATTGCTGATATCAGTCAGTGTCCCAAGACAGCGCTCAACACTATTGCCCGGCCCCGGAACGGCAGCGGCCTGTAGATCAAACCACCGATAAGCCCCGGAACCATCGCGCAGGCGGAGCTCCATCTGCAATCGCTCCCCCGGCTTGAACCGTGTCCGCTCAGCGAGTTTCTGATACGGTTCAAAATCAGCCGGATGCAACAAATCATGAAAACGCGTGCGAACCCCTTCGCCCCATTCGCTGGCACTATAATCCAATGCTTTGAGCAGCTCATTGCCAACATGAAGTTGCCCAGTGGCAGGCTGCCAATCCCACATGGCATGACGGCCAGAAGAAAGCGCCAAACTGCGCAAATTCGCATCCGTTATAAAAGGCCGCGAGGCAACGCCATGTTCAAAGATGTGGCGCATCACCGCCAAGGCCAGACAGATGAGAACAGCTGCCAATGCTGCGCCAAGTTCAAATGAAAGCGTCGCCGCAGAGCTCAAATTCTCGGCGACAATCCCTGCCCCAACAACCCAGCACAAAATGGCACTCCAGAACAGAAGCTCACGATCAACGGCGTTTTGGCCGTTCCGCCGTGTCCAGAGCGTTGCGGAAAACCCTGTGATCGCGAGGGCCGCAAACCCCAGACGCGCAATAGTGCCAGCGCGCTGCGGCTCCACAAAGCCATAGACGATATTAGCCATCGCCAAAGCAGCGGCCCCAGCGAGTGCCGCAGCTAGAACCGAACGCGTCGGCACCAAATACAAAAAAGCGAGGATACAAATGGCAAGTGTGGCTGCCATCAGGCTCAAACTCGCAGCTTGCGCAAAAGATGCTGCGCCAATGCTCGTCAAAACTGTGCCCGAGAGAAAGCCGATGTCACATTCGATAAACAATAAACAGGCCAGCGCAAAAAGCCACGCGGCAAGCGCGACCCGATTAGGCCGAAACCCATAGGCCGCCAGAATGCCAATGATGATGAGAACCACAAAGCCTTCGACCAAGCCTTTGAAATAGGCCGCACCACTTTTGGCGGCTTGAAAACTGCCCGGCTGCCAAAGCTTCGCATTGATCTCCGGCGACACACTTTCCACAGCAAGATTGACCGTCTCTTTGGCCGGCACATGAAACTGGGCCAGCCGAACGCCATCAAAATTCACCAAACGAATCTGTGTTCCATCCTTGGTCAAAACAGCATTGAGCGCGCCAGAACCCGCAGGTTTCACGATGAACAACCCCGAGTTTTCAAACCTCTGGGGTTCGATCGCCAAGACAAAGGTCAAATCACGATCCGTACTGTTTTGGAACGAGAACAAGGACCAGTAGTAACCAGGCCCCGGACCGACAGCCTTGAGAACAGCCGGTGCCGTTTCGCCCGGCCCCTGAACTGATATTTCGGGCCGCTGCGCCACAATCGGGTTAAGCGCTGTCGCAAGATCAAGCGCATCGCTCTTGTCATCGACAACCAATGCACCTGGTGCGGCTTGGGCATGGGACAAAGCAGCAAAAGTAACAATCACGAAAAGCGAAAGCGCCAGTAGTTCTAGTATCGCGCTTTTGATGCTTCGAATCATATCCGCAATTTAGATCACCCCGCAGGGTGGTGAAACGAAGAAAGTCAGCCCATCAACCGCCTTCAATCGACCACGCGCCCAAACAGCACGTGATCCTCCCATTGCCCGGCAATTTTCACATAGGCCTTGGCAAATCCCTCTTGCTCAAACCCGCGTTTGAGCAGCAACCTGCGGGAGGCCTCATTGCGCGGCAGACAGGCAGCCTCCAACCGATGCAGACCAAAAACCGGCTTGGCCGCCGCCAGAACGGTTTTGATTGCATCGGACATTGATCCTTGCCGCACGAAAGGTGCCCCCATCCAATACCCCAACGTAGCCGCCTGCGAAACGCCACGCCGGATATGACTGAGACTCAAGCCGCCAATCAATTTTCCAGACCGCTGGTCAATCAAAAAATATGTATAAGCATCATCATCACGAACCCGCTGCTGGTAAACCTTCACCCGCATCCGAAATGCCATACGCGAGAACTCATCCGCTGACCAACTCGGCTCCCAAGGCTCAAGAAAGTCACGGCTCAGATGACGCAGATGGGCCCATTCCTCAAAATCAGCAACTTCTGGAGCCCGCAAATAAATTTTTTCGCCCTGCAGCACGTGGTGGGCCGAAGGCTTGCGAAACCACGACAGCGAAGTCACCGCTTGGGCCGCACAAATCGTGCTGCCAAAGCGGCATGGCTTTCCAAGGCTGAAAGCTGGCCAACAGCACTCATCGACGGAACGGCGGTGCCAAAAATATCGGCCGCCAAAGCGCGCACTTGATCGATCGTCACAGCTTCAATTTTGGCGATCAGGGACTTGATCTCTGGCACTTCACCAAAGGCCAGAAACTGCCGCGAAATCTGATCAGCGCGCGATGAAGCGCTTTCAAGATTCATAACGATGGACGTTTTGAGTTGCGCTTTGGCCCGTTCAATCTCTTTGGTGCTGATCTCATCCATCATCGACAACATCACCACGGCCGTCACTTCAATCAGATCAGGCGTATGGTCGGGCGACGTTGCGGCATAAACCCCAAGCTGGCCCGTGTCCTCATAGGTCGTACCAAAGGCAAATACGCTGTAGCACAGCCCGCGTTTTTCGCGCACTTCCTGGAACAGCCGCGAAGACATGCCACCGCCCAAAATACTGGCCAAAACCTGCAACTGATAAACCCGCGGGTCGCGGTAGTTTGGCGCGGGGAAGGACAAAACGAGATGCGTCTGGTCTAAAGGCTTTTGCTCCGTCATCGCCTCGGCACCAAAATGTGGCGGCTGGCGCTGGGGCAGATGGCCGCGTTCAATATGGCCAAAATGCTTTTCAGCAGCAGCGGCAAATTCGGCATGGTCCACATTGCCGACCGCACACACGACCATGCGCGAAGCCCAATAGTTACGCGACCGCCACGATAGCATCTGCTCGCGCGTCATGGTCTTCACTAGGTCTTCCGTGCCCAATATGGAACGACCAAGAGGATGCGCGCCATAAGACGCCGTCTGGGCCAATTCAAACACCAGATCATCCGGCTGGTCCTTGGCCGCAGCGATCTCTTGCAAGATCACATCGCGCTCACGCTCCATCTCATCATCATCAAGCGTGGATGACGTGAAAATATCTGAAAGAATATCCATAGCCAATGGCCAATCATTCTTCAGCGTGCGTGCATAATAGGTCGTGGTTTCCATGCCCGTGGCGGCGTTGATCTCACCACCGGCACTTTCAATCTCCTCCGCAATGGCCTGTGCATTGCGCCGCACTGTACCTTTGAAAGCCATGTGTTCAAGAAAATGCGCAATACCATTTTCATGCGCCATCTCATCGCGCGCACCTGCCTTCACCCATATGCCTTGGGCCACGGATTCAAGATGCGGCATCATCTGCGTGATCACGGTAAGCCCATTGCCAAGGCGGGTAATTTCAACTGACATACTGTTTCCTGTCAGCGACTGTCTTTGGCGAGGATAAATTCTTTCACCGCAGCGGCGCTGTTGGGAAGTATTGTGAAACTTTCTGAGGCGGACAGCAAGTGCGACAAGCGCTGAGGTAACCGCGGTGTAATCCCCGTTGCATGTTGCACTGCATCAGGAAATTTAGCAGGATGAGCAGTGGCCAGAGTCACCATCGGGGATTTTCCCTTGATCAGCCCTGCCACGTGCAATCCGACGGCTGTATGCGTATCAACTAACTCGCCTGTGGTCTTCAAGATCATGGCCATCGTCGCCGCCGTTTCCGCCTCTGACGTTGCGCCGGATGAAAACTCAGCACGAATTGATTTCAGCGCTGGCGATTTCAAATTGAACGCGCCCGATTGGGTCAAGCTGCCCATCGCGGCGCGAACTGCCGCAGCGTCGCCCTTGTTGGCCAAATAAACCAAACGTTCAAAATTGCTGGAAACCTGAATATCCATGGAAGGGCTGATGGTGGGGTGAACACCTGTGACTTCATAGCGCCCCGTTTTCAGCGTACGATCCAATATATCATTACTATTAGTGGCAATCACCAAACGGTCGATAGGCAAGCCCATGCGCTTGGCCACCAGCCCTGCAAACATATTGCCGAAATTGGCCGAGGGAACGGTAAAGCTGATGGCCCGGTCCGGCGCACCAAGTGCCAAGCCTGCATAAAAATAATAAACAATCTGGGCCATGATGCGGCCCCAGTTGATCGAGTTCACACCCGCAAGCCCCACACCGTCTCGGAATGCGAGGTCATTGAACAGAGCCTTCACAATGGCCTGGCAATCATCAAACGTGCCTTCAACTGCGATATTGTGAACTGATGGACTTTTCACCGTCGTCATCTGGCGGCGCTGCACAGCTGAAACAAGCCCATGCGGATGCAGGATAAACAGGCTGGCGTGGGCACTGTGTTCAAATGCGGCCACCGCCGCACCACCCGTGTCGCCAGACGTGGCCCCCACGATTACGGCGCGGCGCTTGTGCTTGGCGAGTGACCAATCCATCATCCGCGCCAAAAGCTGCATCGCCACATCTTTGAACGCCAATGTCGGGCCGTGGAACAGTTCCAGTAAAAAGTGATTAGCACCCAGCTGGTTTAAAGGTGCCACCGCCGCATGATCAAATGTGGCATAGGCCGCTGCAATCATCGCCTTCAATTCTGTGGGCGGAATGGAACCTGCAGTGAACCTGGAACACACCGCAAAGGCGACGTCGGCATAAGGCTTGCCCCGCAGCGCTTTGATCTGAACTTTGGTGAATCTGGGAAATGATTCCGGCACATAAAGCCCACCATCACGCGCCAAACCCGAAAGCATGGCTCCCTCAAAAGACAATTTCGGCGCGTGGCCACGGGTGGAGATGTATTTCATGGGCGTTGCCTTAATCCGCCTGCGGAGCAACTTCAAGCCTCAGGCTTTTTCAACACAAAAGCCAACGTCACACCGACCAAGGCCACGGCCAACCCGAACCACGTTACTGCATAGCCAAGGTGGTTGTTGTCGAGCTCAACTTTGGGTTCTGCCGCTTCAAAACCAGACTCGTTGGCCAAGGCCTGCAAGATCACGGGCGGCGCGCCACGAATACCCGCTGCCGCCTGCATCGCGGGCAAATCCCACCAGAACCATTGGTTCTGCGAGGAGCTATTCTCATTGTCGAAAATGCCTCGGCCCTTGTTGTGCAAACGCAGAATCCCGGTCACTTGATTGATGGGCTTGAGCAATTGCTCTCTGCTTTCGGAAGCGCCCAGATCAACCAGCACGCTCACCCCATCATCCGTCTGGAAGGGCGCAATCGCTTCCCAACCCGCGAGGCCGCGAAAAACCGTCTGCTTATAAAGCACATGCGCAACATCAAGCCTGCCCGTGGCTTGCACCTTGAGATACTCTGCGCCAGCTTGTGTGATTGCCGATGCCAGCGGCACAGGCGCTGCGATCATGCGCGCTTCCAGCGTGGCAATGAGCGCCTGTTTCTGCGCCAGCCGCTGAACCTGCCAAGTGCCAAGCCCACATAACACCGCGATGCCCAGTCCGCTGGCCACCAGCACAGGCCACAGGCGACGGACCCCACTCACTTCAGCTCGCCCTCATGCGCATTGGTTTTCCATTGCTGCGCCAAAAGCAAGCCTTTCACGGGACGCAGCAATAACATCGGTAGCAAAACCAGAAACACCGAGCCGACAAGAACATGCACCCAGATCGGCGGACTATAACCAATCTCAATGCCCAGAATCCCGCCCACGCCAAAGATGCAGGCAAACAGCGTCACAAACCAAGCCGCCCCGTCGCCCGCATCTGCGAATGAAAATGACAGCCCGCAATTGGCGCAAGATTTAGCAACCGTCAGATAACCACTGAACAACTTTCCCCGCCCACAGCGCGGACACTTGCCGCGCATCCCCGTCTGAAACGGCGAGAAGTCCTGATAGTAGTTTTCGTTCATTACTCGAGCGGGATCATGCCGCCGTGGTTGCCCCAGACATAGATGCACACGAACAGGAACAGCCAGACAACGTCCACGAAATGCCAATACCACGCGGCAGCTTCGAAGCCGAAATGTTGCTGCGGTGTAAAATCACCCTTCAAAGCGCGAAGCCAGCAGATGAACAGGAAAATCGTGCCGACGACAACATGGAAGCCATGGAACCCCGTGGCCATGAAGAAAGTGGAGCCATAGATATTGCCGCCATTGGCCGAACTAAAAGCAAACAGCGCATGAGCATATTCATAGGCCTGAACCGAAGTGAACAACAAGCCAAGGATGATGGTGAGGCCCAAGCCCCAAACCAAGCCCTTGCGATCATTGCCAAGTAAAGCATGATGCGCCCAAGTGACGGTGGTGCCCGACGTCAGCAGGATCATCGTATTGAGCAGCGGCAGGTGGAACGGATCAAACACCGTCAAGCCCTTTGGCGGCCACAACCCGCCAGTGGCCAACACGCGCGAAGCCAGTTTTGCTTCATTGGCAAAGAGCGACGCATCAAAGAAAGCCCAGAACCACGCGACAAAGAACATCACTTCCGAAGCAATGAACAGCAACATGCCATAGCGCAGATGAAGTGACACAACGGGCGTATGATCGCCGGCATGGGCTTCATGGATCACATCACGCCACCACATGAACATGGTGTAGAGCACCATCAGAAAGCCGAGAATGAGAACAAATGACGGCGCACCGTGCATCCATGTCACGGCACCCACAGCGGTGATGAATGCGGCCACGGCGCCCGTGAAAGGCCACCAGCTCGGGTTCACCAGATGATAGTCATGATTCTTGGCATGTGAATCGGCCATGTGTCGCTCCTGATTAATTCACGTTGGCCTGCGCTTGCGCCAGCTGGGGCGAATCCGCAGGATAGAATGTATATGATAAAGTGATCTCTTCCATGCCTTTGCCATCGGCGTCTTTCAGCATGGCGGGGTCCACAAAAAACACCACGGGAAATTCAACCGTCTCACCGGGCTTCAACGTCTGCTTGGTGAAACAGAAACATTGGATCTTGTCGAAGAACGCGCCTGCGATGGGCGGTGAAACGTTGTAAACAGCGCTGCCTGTGCTCACCTTGTCGCCAAGATTTTCGGCCACGAACAGCGCTATGTTTTGCTCACCAATTTTCACGCGCATCGTGATTTGCTTGGGCTGAAAGCGCCAGCCCAAGCCTGATGAAATATTGGCGTCAAATCGCACGGAAATGAACTTGTCAGTTGCATTGTCCGGCGCTTTCGCAGCGCGCTGTGTCGTTCCGCCAAAACCGGTGGACTGGCAGAAAATCTTATAGAGCGGAACAGAAGCATAAGCCAAACCGACCATCGCAAAAAATCCAGCAGCGGCAGACAAAGCGACGCGGCGATTTTTATGAGTGTCGTTTTGCACGCCCATGATCAGGCCTGCACTTTATAGATTGTGGTCACAAAAAACAGGATCACCAGACCCACTAAAATCACGGCCATCACCAAAGCCCGTGTTTTACGGCGCTTCATATCTTCCGGTGAAAAAGCAACAACGGGCTTATTGTCGGCCATCAGATCACCGCATGAAAGGCGGCAAGGCCAATCACTTTCTCAATCAAAATCAAACCAAATAAAGCAAAGAGCCAGAGGATTGAAAATCCAAACAAGCGCTTTGCCGCTGTGTCTTTCACATCATTCTCACCCAAGCGGAAAAGATCAAAGGCCTGCTTGACCAACGCAAACGTCAACGCCGCAGCGCCAACAGAATAAAGCCCACCCGCTACACCCGTCAGTGCAGGCAATGCCGCTGCCGGAAGGCACATCAACG
>JAYWAB010000225.1:0-5916 GCA_043782835.1 Aestuariivirga sp. | reverse complement strand
GAGCGCCTGTTACAGCTCGAAGGATTTAACCAACAACCCGTCGTAGACGCCACGACTACGTGCCCGGCCCATAGTGACCGGGGCATCCAACCGACATGCCCGATGACAGCGCCACGTTTGCGCCACCCGCAAGACCTGCCGCCCCCTTCCGCCTTGATCACCGTCATGAGCAAGACCCCGGTGAAAGGGAGCGCGGCTGTATAAGCACATCATAGGAATATTGTCAAGCGGCTTGTTTGGACCGAGAAGACAGCCCGGCCCCGCCTTCCGCCTTCGCCAAGGCTACGGCGGACAAGTCGCGGGGGTGACGGAGTGTGTGGATGATGCGGTAAGACTGGGTCGGCGGGTCAAGCCCGCCGATGGAGAGAGGTAGAGTGCCTGCGCCGGGGGATAGAACTTTCATGTACCTCCCTCCCCTACAAGTAGGGGAGGGAGAAGTTACGATCTAACCTACCGCTCCACACACAGCGCCACGCCCATGCCGCCGCCGATGCATAATGTGGCGAGGCCTTTTTTGGCGTTGGTGCGTTTCATTTCGAAGAGCAGCGTGTTCAAGATTCTTGCACCCGAAGCACCAATGGGGTGGCCGATCGCTATGGCGCCGCCGTTGACGTTTACTTTCTTCAAATCCCAACCCATGTCCTTGTTGACGGCGCAAGCTTGCGCAGCGAAGGCTTCGTTGGCTTCGATGAGGTCCAGGTCTTGAGCGTTCCAGCCGGCTTTTTTCAGCGCGGCGCGTGACGCGGGGATGGGGCCTGTGCCCATGATGGCGGGGTCAACGCCTGATGTGGCGCAGGAAGCGATGCGGGCCAGCGGGGTGAGGCCGCGCTTGGCTGCTTCGGCGGCACTCATCAAGAGTACGACGGCGGCACCGTCATTGATGCCTGAGGCATTTGCAGCGGTGACGGTGCCGTCTTTCGAAAAGGCCGGGCGCAGTTTGCCGATGCCCTCGGCAGTGACACCCTTCTTGATATATTCATCATCACTCACAATCACATCGCCTTTTTTTCCTGCAATGGTGACGGCGGCGATTTCATCCTTGAACTTGCCGGCGGCTTGCGCGGCTTCAGCCTTGTTCTGCGAGGCGACGGCCAGCGCATCCTGCTGTTCGCGGGTGATCTGAAATTGCTTGGCGACGTTCTCGGCGGTGGTTCCCATGTGATAGCCATTGAAAGCATCCCAGAGCCCGTCGCGGATCATCGTATCAATCAGGTTCCAATCTCCCATCTTCACACCTTCACGCAATAATGCTGCATGGGCCGAGCGGCTCATCGACTCCTGGCCTCCCGCGATGACGATATGGGCATCGCCGGACATGATCTGTTGTGCGCCCAGCGCCACGGCGCGCAGGCCTGAGCCGCAGACCTGGTTGAGGCCCCAAGCGGTTGCCGTGTTGGGGATTCCTGCATGAATGGCGGCTTGGCGCGCCGGGTTCTGGCCTTGGGCGGCAGTGAGCACCTGGCCCAAGATCACTTCATTAATTTCTGCGGCTTCCATTTTGGCGCGTTCCAACACGGCCTTGATGGCGATGGTGCCAAGCTGCGCGCCGGTGAGGCTGGCCAGCGCCCCATTGAATGACCCCACGGGGGTTCTGGCGGCGGAAACGATGACGATGTCTGTGATGTTGCTCATGGTGGGCTCCCTGTTTCAAGGTCTCTTAACGCGTCTTCGTTCACCATTCGAGGGTTTTTTGCACTTGCAATTGTGCACTGCACGGCGCAAGTTTTCGTTCAGTGCACCGGGAGTTTTCAACGTGAGTGAAGAACAAGGCCAGCCTCAGGGTGGCAAGCAAGCCATCGTCATCAAGAAATATGCCAACAGACGCCTCTATAATACCGCGACCAGCACCTATGTGACGCTGGATGATTTGGCCCTCATGGTCAAAAACGGCCAGGACTTTTTGGTCTATGATGCCAAGACCAGCGAAGACATCACGCGCTCGGTTTTAACTCAGATTATTTTTGAAGAAGAAAACAAGGGCGGGGCGCAGACGTTGCTGCCGGTCAATTTCCTGCGCCAGCTTATTCGCTATTATGGCGACCAGATGCAGGGACTGGTTCCGGGCTATCTGGAATTCTCGCTGGATAATCTGACCAAGGATCAAGACAAGCTGCGCAAGCAAATGCTGGACGCCGTGGGCGTGGGCGATGGTTTCAAGAGCATGGAAGAACAGGCCAAGCGCAATATGGCGATGTTCAATGATGCCATGAAGATGTTCAATCCTTTTGCGGCCGTCATGGGCGGTGGCATGGGTGAACCCGCGCCAAAGCCGCGTGCGCCAGCTGAGCCGCAGGCCTCTGCCAGCAAAGATGATTTGCAGGTCTTGAAAGAACAGCTTGCCGCCATGCAGCAGAAACTGGACAAGATTTCGAACTAGGGTTTAAGCCGCGTCTCTTTCGGTAATTTCTGCCGCGATGGGTTCTGGCGCTGACTGGGCTTTGCTCAAATCATCCAGCGCGGCGCGCAGATTGGCGATGCTGTGATCAATATCGGTGAAATCGAGTTCCATTGTGCTGTGCGTCTCCGCCGGGGTTTCCAGCGCGATTGATTCAGCTTCGGTGAGGAATAGGGGTTCTGTAAACAGCGGTTCAGCAGGGGCACTTTGTGCTTCGGGCGTTGGCGTGAGTTCCGGCAGCTGCACGGAGAAAATTGCCTCAGGTTCCAGCGCAAAGCGATTGGCCTTGGATTCTGTCCAGGGCACGATGATCGAGGCTTCGCCCAGATGATTGCCTTGCAGGTAATCAATGCCCCAGCTTGAAAGGGCCTCTGCGTCGGCTTCGGTTTCCACCCATTCGGCCACGGTTTTCAAATTGAACTTGGCGGAGAGATCAATCAGGCTGCGGACCATATATTCGTTGTCCTGATTGGTCCCGACGTTGCGGCAGAAGCTGCCATCGAGCTTCAGAATGTTGACTGGCAATTCGCGCATATGGCGGAAGGATGTATAGCCCGCGCCGAAATCATCAATGGCCACGCTGCATCCGGCCACGCGGAGTTTTTCGACGAAGTTTCGCGTGGTTTTCAAATCATTGAGGGCGACGGTTTCGGTGATTTCTATCGTCAGGCGCGAGGCGGCTTCACCATTGGCTGAGATCACATCCAACAACTGATTATACCAGAACGGGTCGGTTGCCGTAATGCCGGACACGTTCATCGAGAGATGGGCTTGGGGATAGGCGTGGAGGGACTGGATGATCAGTTGCATGACGGCCCTGTCCACCAAGCGGACGAGGCCCAGATGTTCGGCAATCGGGATCAAGTGCGAAGCCACAATGAGTTCGCCCGTTTCGACATCCTGCATGCGCAAAAGGGCTTCGTGAAAATCTGCCTTTTTGGTTTTGGCATTGATGATGGGTTGAAAGGCCAGTTTGAAACGATCCTGTTTCAGGCACTTTACGATTTCAGTGGCGCAGCGGGCGTTGAGGGCGCGTTCGGTGGTGCGGCGCTCCGAGGGTTTGTAGACGACAAAGCCATCAGACGAGAGTTTATGGGCCTCGTTCAAGGCCTCTTCGGCGCGTGATACGGCACTGCTCGCATCTTCGGCGTCGGTTGGCAGGCTGATGGCCCCAACTGACAGGGCCGCCCAAACGGGACCGCGACCCGTTTCAATCACATTGTCGCGGATGATGGCGAGAAAGCGCGACAGGGCAACTTCGAGATCTGGCTCAGAACAATCATTGAGAATAATGCCAAACTTGCCGCCTGAATAGCGGGCGATGCCGTCGCCAACGCGCATGATCTGGCGCAGGCGCTGGGCAGCAGCGACGATGACTTCATCGGCCACGTCAAATCCATAGGCCTCGTTGACCAAAGACAGATTGTTGATATCTGCAATCACAAAGGCGCAATTGCCACCGTGTTTCTTGGCGACGGAAATGGCTTCGTTCAAGGCCTCGGACATGCGGCCTCGGTTCATCATTCCTGTCAGGGGATCGCAATTGCCCAAAAAGCTCAAATGCTGGTCGCGGTGGTGGCGCGCATCAATTTGCTTGACCGTTCCGAAGACAACCTGTGGCAGGCCATCTGTGCCTGCCTGCCAGCGGCCCATATCTTCAAGCCAGATGGCCTTGGCATTTTGGCGGCCCTGACTGCGGAACAAATATTCAATCTGGAAGGGCACGCCCTGGCCCGAATCGCGGGCGCGGGTGTTCATCACCGTTTCATAGCGGGTGGTGACATTCTCATGATCCAGCAGATTGGCGAATTGTTTGCCCGTGGTGATGGCTGTTAATGGACAGCCCAAAACAGTGGCGGCGTTTGCGCTCCAAACGATTTCATCTGATTCGATGTTCCAGCGATAAGCCGCTTCGCCCGCAGCGGTGAGCGCCTGGCGCAAATCATCGGCTGTCGCCTCTGGGTTCCTACTTGGCGATTCCATGGGCGGCTGGGTGACCAGCTCGTCAAAGGATTCGGTAAAGTCGAAAATTTGGTTTGGTGAAGAATCCAGCAAGCGCCCGCCCTCATATTGGGCAGATACTAAATCCATAAGGGTAAATATTCGGGCAAAACTTATGCTTAACGGCAATTAAGGAATTGAGCAGAATTGCGGCAGCAAAAGCCCTATTTTGCGGCACTGCAGCAGAGTTCCTGACGAATGTTACGATTTTATAAATATATGATATATTTGATGTATTATGAGCCATGCAAATTTTGCATTGGTAATTTTGCTGCGATGCACCTAGATTGTGTGCGTAAGCGAAGAGAGAAATCCTGGAAAGGAACCTAAATATGTTTGAAGTCCTTAAGAGCCGTATCACCACGTGGAAGCGCTATAGCCGCACTGTCACGGAACTACAGTCATTGTCCAACCGTGAGTTGGCCGATCTCGGAATTGCACGCACTGATATTCAGCGCGTGGCCCGCGACGCGGCCCGCTAAAATGCTGACCCGATTCTTTGGTCAGCAACGGCTAAGATCGGCAAAAAAGCAGCCTCAAGAGCTGCTGCCCCGTTTGTCTAACGCCGATCTGGCTGACATGGGTATCAAGCGATATCAGCTCGAAAACCTCGGCTCACGCTGAGATTTGAACGAGCAAACCGCCCGGCGTCCTCCCACGCCGGGCATTTTTTGTCCGGATGGGTGTTTGGTTGACGCGACACGATTCTATCGTCCCGTCATCCCGGCGAAGGCCGGGATAAGGCTTCCTTTTGTAACTGTGAGAGAAAGCCCGGCCCCGGCCTTCGCCGGGGTGACGAATAAGTGTTAAACTTGGTGTCAATATTCGATTTCATGCGCTTGAGTTTGGGGCCTCTTTCAAAATTGCGACAATCCGGCAAATGAGGGGCGTTGCCAGCTTTGATTTCGTGTGATAGCAGGCGCACGCGTTCATCTTACAGCTTAGAAAGTTTGCTTGTGGCAGCACAACACATGACCAGCGGCGTTGCAGGGCGTTATGCCAATGCCCTCTTTGATCTTGCGACGGAAGAAAAGGCGGTTCTGGCCGTTTCACAGGGCCTTGAAGGCTTTTCCAAGGCGATTTCCGAGTCTGCCGATTTGCGGCGTTTGCTCACCTCTCCGGTTTTCAAATCAGCCGACCAGATGACAGCGCTGGAAGCCTTGGCTGACCAAGGTGGTTTTTCAGGTCTCGCGTTGAATTTTGTGAAACTGATGTGTGACAACCGCCGTTTGGCCGCTTTGCCAGATTCCATTACCGCGTTTCAGGCCCTTGTTGCTGATGCCAAGGGCGAAGCCGTGGCGGAAGTGACCTCGGCTGAAAAACTTTCGCCGGCCCAGCTCAAGGATTTGAGCGCCGCGCTGAAAGCACGCGTGGGCAAGGACGTTTCGCTTGCCACCAAAATTGATTCTTCACTCCTCGGCGGGCTGGTCGTCAAGATCGGGTCCACGCTGATTGATAATTCACTCAAAACCAAACTCCAAAACCTCAAAGTTGCAATGAAGGGAAACGGCTGACATGGA
>JAYWAB010000224.1:0-9477 GCA_043782835.1 Aestuariivirga sp. | reverse complement strand
CCTGTAACAGCTCCATGGGCGAACCAATAACCCGTCGTAAACGCCATGTCTACATGCTCAGCCCGTAGTGGCCGAGGCAAACAGCCGACATGCCCGATGGTGGTGTACGTTTCACCGCCCGCAGGACCTGCCGCTCTCTTCCGCCTTGATCACCGTCATGAGCAAGACCCCGGTGGAAGGGAGCGGGCAGAGCTATAGCAGGTTATAGGAATAAAGTCAAGAGATTTGTTGGGCATTGAAAAGAAAGCCCGGGCCCGGCCTGCGCCGGGGTGACGGCAAGAGAGGGCTGGGGTGAAGGTCGGAGATGGGCTGGAGTGAGGAGACATGAGTGAAAGTTAGAGCGAGCACTCGGTAAGTTGGTCAAGTCTTCCAATATTATTTCCGTCACCCCGGCGAAGGCCGGGGCCGGGCTTTTCACGCACTGACAATCTCAGCACGAGGGGTGTTGGGAAATCTCGTCAACCCTCAGTACGCCTGATCAAATTAAATGCACTGTCACCGTAATCTGCTTCGATATTCAATGTGAGGCGTAAACGCTTTGAACTCGTCACGTGGAGCAATAATAATGTCCTTGTTGTTGATGCAGTCAACTCCACTACCGAAACTGGTCCACCGCTGGTCAATAAAATATACATATGCCCTATCTGAACTATGGGGCTTTCGTTTCGCATTTGAATCATTCATAATTACAATTGCCCCTTGAAATTTGCATAAAATGTCCATTTCTATTGCAGCGATAATACATCCACTTCCCCCAAAAAACCCAGCACCGCCGCCTTATATCCGCTGTCGCCCACCGCGTTCATATGATTGCGCCGGGGCAGCACCACACCTTGTGATCCGGGGATAATGCTGGTGAGTCCCTCAACATTGCCCGCCACTTCATCAAGCTCCCCCGCCACCACCAGAACCGGAACCTTGATCGCCGCCAGCGCCTCTTCCTTGATCTTGACGCGCGACGAGCGGATGCAGGCGGCTAGGGCGCGGCGATCGGATTTCGTTGAGTCCGCAAAGATGCGAAAACCCCGCGCGTCGCGGTCCGTCACATCGGCCAAAGTTGCGGCTTCCATGGCAAGCCCAATGGCCTCCGCCCCGCCGACACCGGTGATCATGCGCGACGCCAACCCGCCAAATACGGCACAACGCACGCGTTCCGGATTTTGCATCGTCAGAAACGCAGCAATGCGCGCACCCATGGAATAGCCCATGATAGCGGCCTTGGCGATTCCGAGATGATCGAGCAGCCTTCGCGCATCATCTGCCATCATCGGCGCTGAATATTGCGCACTGTCATAAAGCTTCTCGCTTTCGCCGTGCCCGCGGTTGTCGAGCGCGATCACCTGATAGCCTGCCTCGGTCAGTGCCTTCACCCAGCCCGTGTCGCGCCAATTGACAAAGCGATTTGAGGCAAAGCCGTGGATCAGCAGAATGGGCGGCCCCTGCCCCCAAACTTCATAAGCGATCTCCACCCCGGCTGAATTGAATTTTTGCATCCCACACGAATTATGCTAACTGGCGTGAAGTTGCAATTGATCGAGGATCTCATGGCTGCCACATCCACACCACATTTCCAAAATGCCATGGGCCTTGCCGTGATTGAAGTGGGTTCCAAGGAATTCATGTGCATCGGTGCCCTGCCGCCTTTTGACCATCCACACGTCTTCATCGACATGGGAATGAGTGCCGAAACCGTCTGCCCCTATTGTTCCACACTTTACAAGTTCAACGCCAAACTGGGCGCAGGCGCGGCCAAGCCCGCTGAAGCCATCTGGCATGATGAGCAGGCCGCCGCCTGAGACATGAAATCCGCGCTTTCTCTCGCTGCGGCGCGACGCATCGCCCTTCATGCCCAAGGGTTCGGTGCAGTAAAGGCGGTAAGGGCTTCGGGTTGGGCCGCGCAGGACAAAGCCTTCAAGCGCCTGCATCTTTTGCAGATTGACAGCGTGAATGTGCTCTCGCGCTCACATTATCTGCCGCTGTTCTCGCGCCTTGGAAATTATGATCGCGCCCTGCTTGATCAACGCACCTTGGAAAAAACCAACCGTGCCGCTTTCGAATGCTGGGCCCATGAAGCAAGCTTGGTGCGCATGGAGCTGCACCCGCTGATGCGCTGGCGCATGAACCGTGCCCATAAGGGCGATGGCATCTATAAATCGATGCGCGATTTTGCCCATAGTGAAAAAGCCTATCTCAAAAACCTGTTGAAATTTGTGGGCACCCACGGCCCCACGGCACAAAGCGATTTACCTGACAAATCCAAAGGCCAAGGTGGCTGGTGGGGTTGGTCCAAGGGCAAGCTGGCGCTGGAAACCCTGTTTGCCCAGGGCCTGCTCACCACGTCAAAACGCGAAAAGTTTGAACGCTTTTATGATCTGCCCGAACGCGTGATCCCGGCGGATATTCTGGCTCTGCCGACGCCAACAGAACGCGACGCGATGCTCCAGCTGATGGACCTTTCTGGCCAAGCACTAGGCGTGGCTACGGCCTTTGATCTGAGAGATTATTTCCGCCTGCCCATCGCCGACGCCAAACAGGCGCTGGATGATGCCGTAGACGCTAAAATCTTGCAGCCTGTAGCAGTCGAAGGCTGGAAACCCCAGGCCTACCTGCACCGCGCCGCCAAAATCCCCCGCAAACTTTCTGCCACAGCCCTTGTCACCCCTTTTGATCCCATCTGTTGGGAGCGCGACCGCACAGAAAGGCTGTTCAACTTTCACTATAGAATTGAAATCTATACCCCTGAACATAAACGTAAATTCGGCTATTATGTATTGCCATTCCTCATGGGCGAAACCTTCGCGGGCCGCGTGTGTTTAAAGGCTGACCGCGAAGCCGGAACCTTGCGTGCCAATGCCGTACACCATGAAGAATTTGTCGATGTAGACCAAGTGGCAGCGGGCATGGGCGATGAAATCAAGCGCATGGCGGCGTGGTTGGGCTTACCAAATGTTGAAGTTATGAAGTCAGGAAATTTGGCCAAGGCACTTCAAAACCACTTTTGAAATAGAACCGAGCGCAATTTGACTTTGCTTTTCAAATGCCTGAAATGATACCACCACCGCACAGGATCGTTTGATGTCACAAAAAACAAACCAGCCTGAAGAAACGCTTGATCCCGCAGACTGGGACGAGGTGCGCGCACTCGCGCATCAGATGATTGATCATTCTGTGGATCAGTTGAGCCAGTTGCGAGACAGGCCCGTTTGGCAACCCATGCCGGACGAGGTGCGCAAGGCTTTCAAGTCGCCCGTTCCCACAAAAGCAACGCCCTTGGCCGAAGTCTATCAGGAAATGCAGAAAAACCTGACCCCCTATCCCATGGGCAACACCCATCCGCGCTTTTGGGGTTGGTATATGGGCGCCAGCAATTTCACCGGAGCGCTAGGAGATTTTCTCGCCGCCATCAACGGCTCTAATTTGGGCGGCGGCAATACCGCAGCAACAGAGCTTGATCGCCAGGTTGTAAGCTGGCTCAAAGACCTCATGGGCTTTTCGGAGAGTGCCAGTGGAACTTTGACCAGCGGTGGCTCCATGGCCAATGCCATTGGCCTCAATCTTGCGCGCAATAAAATGGCGGGCGTTGACGTGCGCCGCGAAGGGGTAACGTCTTTGCCCCAGCCGTTGCGTTACTACGCCTCTGATCAATCCCACAGCAGCAGCCAAAAGGCCCTCGAATTGCTTGGCCTTGGCTCAAACAGTTTACGCCTTGTGCCAACCGACGCACAGCTCCGCATGGATTTGACCGAGCTGAAAAGCATGATCGCCGAAGACCGCGCCAACGGCCTTCGCCCAGCCTGTGTGATCGCCACGGCGGGAACCACCAACGCGGGTGCGATTGATGATAGCAACGCCATTGCAGCAATTTGCCAACGCGAAGGGCTATGGTTTCATGTCGATGGCTGCATCGGCGCTTTGCTCAAACTGTCGCCCCAACACAGCCGCTTGGTGGCAGGCATTGAAAAGGCAGATTCCTTGGCGCTCGATCTACACAAATGGCTCCACGCTCCATTTGAGGTGGGTTGCGCGCTTGTGCGCGATGCCAAGCAGCATTTCGCGGCCCTCAATTTACATGGCCCCTATCTCGAAGCCAAGCCGCGCGGCGTGAGTGCTGGCGAATTTCTGTTTGACTATAGCTATGAACTGACACGCGGATTCAAGGCGCTGAAAATCTGGATGTCGCTTAAGGAGCAAGGCACCGAAAAATTTGGCCGTCTCATCGATCAAAACATCGCCCAAGCCCACTATCTCACAAAACTGATCGAGGACGAACCCAAGTTGGAATTGATGGCACCAACGGTGATCAACATTGTCAGCTTCCGTTTTCGCGGCGCGGGCGGTGATGCGGCCAAATTGAAAAGCCTGAACAGCGAAATCATGCTTCGCCTTCAAGAGGAAGGCACCGCTGTTATAACCGACACGACCCTGCAGGGCCGCTATTGCCTGCGCGCCGCCATTGCCAATCACCGCACCAAGCGCGAGGATTTAGATTTGCTGGTGGCCGAAGTCATTCGTCTGGGCGAAGAGCTGCAGGCGGCGAACTAAAAAGCCCACAATCAAGCGGGCCATCAACTTTACTTTGCCGCACCCTTTTTAATCATTTCCCAAAACTCTTCACGGCCGTTGGTTTGCGGGAAAGCTTCGGTGGGAACGGGCATGCCGAGGAACTTGCACAGTGGGTCCCAGCCTTGCTTGACTTCATAAACCAACAAACGGTTTGCCGGAATTGCGGCCTTGACTGCATCATTATGAGCCATGAACGCTTTGGTTAGATCGGCCATCGAAAGACCATTGCGCAGACCCGATTTACTGATCGCAGCAAGCCCCATTTTTATCCAAGCTTGCATATGGGGTGGTGCGCCATGGCTTCCAGCCATAAATTTATAGATTGTTTCCGAAAAGCTAGCTGTCCAACTTTCAGGGCTGCGCACTGTGAGGATGAATTTTGCGTCAGGATAGGTCTTGCTCAACTCATTATAAAAAGCTGCTGTCGGCCAATCCACCGCGCTGTTGTAGCCTTTATAGATTGCCACCCAATCAGGGTGCCCATCAACCGCGGCCTGCCACAAGGGCACCTGCACCGGCATATTCATGATCACCTCTTCCATATGGTGACACGGCCCAACGCCCAACACATTGAGCGCAAGCCTCAGTGAGTTTGTTCCCGTGCGGCCAAGCCCCGCGCCAATTACTTTTAATGTCATGATGTGAGTTTCCCGTGCTGCCTCCACCCCCAAAATCAGGTTGTCGCAAAAACTAAATCAAGTCCACAGATTTACTTTTTCTTTGGCTTTTTCGGTTTTGGCAAAGGCACTTCGCTTTCCGTTTTGCGGATCAGTTCGCAAAGCCAATCGCCATCATCCCAAAGATCACCAGCAATTAAAAACGAAGCCTTGGCACCGGGATAGGCAAAGTCATCAACGGGATCGCAGATCAACGCCCTGCCCGCGTTGGTGGGTTTTACAAAAAGCTGATCATCGCAAATCAACGCCACAACTTTCGGGCCAACATACAAAGCAAATTCGCCAAACATCTTGCGCGCCGAAACACCCTGGAGGCTGCCAAGCTGTTCGAGAAGAAAATCAACGGTATCTTGCCGTGTTGCCATACGATGTCTCCAAACTTACACGCGTGTCCAAGCCCCAATTTCTGAACGTCCAAGCACAGTGCTTCTCTTTGCAACCACTTCCTCGAATACGCGTTCAAACAAGTTTTCCAATCCGATTTCGGCGCGTGTGGCAACGGCGAGCCGCTCCATATCCGGCGCAAGCGTTTCAACCAGATCAGTCACCAAATGCACAACGTCGTTGCATCCCGCGCCTGCGCCAATGACGGATTCGAGCCGCAGCGTCGGTGCTTTCAGCCCCGCCGCTGAAAAGACCGATGCCAGCTTCACACCCATGCTTGTTTCGGCCCCGAGGCGCTTGATGGTTTCTGCACACCACTTGCAGCACAAGTCATAGCCGGTGGCTGGTGGCGACGACCGTGCTCCCTGCCAATCAAGCTCGTGAAAGACCATGACCCCGCCCGGGCGCAAAAGCCTCGCCAACTTCGCAAGTGAGGCGGCAGGATCGGGCAGAAACTGGAGAACATAGCGCCCCACGACAGCATCAAATGGCTGTTCAAATTTCATCTCCGCTGGGTCTCCCTCAATGAACGACAAATTGTGGAACCCATTTTCGTAGACGCGCGACTTTGCGACAGCGATGGCCGCTTCGGCCTTGTCTGTTCCCACAACTTCACCATCATCGCCCACAATCCGCGCGGCGAGCATGGCGACATCGCCGGCACCACTGCCCACATCAAGAACCCGCATCCTGGCGGCCAACCCTGCTTCGCGGAAGAACCGATCGGTAATCGGATCAATCAGCCGCGCCTGTGTAGCCAATCGCCTGAGTTCACCAGAAGTGTGACCAAGGGCATATGAGTCAGGCATGGAAGACCTCCCGTGGGATGTGGCTCAATCAGCTATAAGGCAGTTTTTCTCGACATCAATCCGCATTCTTATTTCTTCAAAACATGGGCTTTAAGCGGTTGATCCACGGCGATCTGAGAGTCAGCGGTTCGGATTGAAAACCGATCCAGCGCCGCAATCACATCATCTCTTCGCTGATCAGCCGCAGCTTGGCGTGCGGGGTCCACCGCAACGACGCGCTGGAGGAACTGGTCAACGTCATCAAAGACCTCGCGCCTCGTGAAGGTGATCAGATCTTTGAGTTGGAATACGCCAGCGCGGATCGTTTCTTCAACAGCGTTCTGCGCATGGAGCCTGATTTCCGTTTCATCTTCCACGGGCCGCAACGCTTCAAAAAAACTCCCCTCCGCCAAAGGTTCAACAACAATCAGAAAGCCATTGTTTTCGAGAACCCGCGTACTTTCGCGCAATGCGTCCAACATCATCGCAACAGGCACATGGTGCAAAGCATTGATGAAAACAATAATGTTGAAAGACGAATTTTCGAATGGCAAAGATTGCGCGCCGCTTTCGATAAACTGAGACTCTGGAACCGAAATCCGCGCCTGCCGCACGGCCTCGAGGTGAGGGTCAACCCCGACGACCTCTGCCCCATCTTGTGCCAAAAGCTTTGCAAACCGACCATCGCCACAACCCACATCCAAAATCCGACAGCCGGTAAGATCGGGGATGACAGATTTCACAATTTTTAGCGGACTATCGATCATTCAGAACAATCCATTTTTCGAAACTGGCTTCCTTTGCCTGTTGCGCGATGTGCTGCGGAAAGTTCACGATCAGAGCACCTCGAAAACATCATATCCTGGACCCGAGGAGGTCCTCCAGCCGCTGCCGACGACAACCAGCGTGTTGAGGCGCGCCAGTTTGGGCGATGCTGTCTCGAAAGAACCTGACACGCGGTAGTAATAACTGTCAGCGTCGACGCTCTCTCCACGCGCGACCTTCGCGAGCACTTCTGGTGGGCCACTGCGAAAGCCTTGGTAAGCCAGGATAAGCAGATCGCCGTCATTGGAGCGCAGTGGAACGCTCACATTGATACGGAACCAGCAACCGGCTGTATCCTCCGTGATCCAGTCGGTGCCGCCGGGCAGCACGATCCCGGACAGCTGTGGCCCCTCAAAGGTACCGCCCGCAATGGGCGCGACGCGGCGGTTGCCAAAGGGCGTCGGACCCACGACATGGTGGGCACCAACATCCAGAGCAAGACGGAACATGAACTTCGTGCGGATCTCGGTCATGGAGTGCTTATCTTTGGATGCGTGACAAAAGTTTCGTTTTCTGACTTACGTACCAATCTCTTGTTGAGGAAAGCACGTCCAGAATGAGACTTCAAATAGGTTTCAAACTCATAGGCACGGGTTTTGTCTGGAAAGCCAATATAGAATTCCAGCTCCCAAGGAAGATATTTGGCGGTGTGTTTTGATTTGCCTGCGTTGTGATCATGTATCCGCTGGTTCAAATCTTCAGTTGCCCCGCAGTAGGTCTGAGCGGGCTCTGATATACTGCGGATGTAATAGACATAGTACATCAATGATCCACCAGTCCCGCTTCGCTGCGCTACGCCGGACAGTCTTCGCCCGTTTGTCTCCACCCGGCTGCGCCGGGCGTAGCCCAACGGGCGAAGCCTGGTGCGGGCGGCCGGACTCGAACCGGCACGGGATTGCTCCCAACGGATTTTAAGTCCGTTGCATATAGTTTTAAATAATTGATTTAATTAGATATTTTATAAATAAATGTGAAAATGTGTAAGTTTATGTGTAAGTCCTACCTACCTCTTTTAAAAGCCCGAGATACCGCACCACGGTTAGTTACTAACTCAAAGGCTCGTCAGGAATAGGTACAAACCATTGCGCTAACCTCAATAACTTATTCTTGCATCCACCGGTGAAATTACCCCAAACTTGGCCGTGATATGGGTTGTCAGCAATGGGATCGTAACCAACCTTCAATGTCATACTTCTAAAGTCTTGAGCAATCAATTTGACTGACCCAACCCATGGCGGATTGCTAACATAGTCTTTGGGATCATGTCCGGCTTCTTCAATATGCCGTTTTAGGTCGACAGACACGCCACCATTTTTCTCAGACGAAGGATTAAACAAACTGCTCGAAAGTCGACGTCCGCCAATTGCTTTGGGATCATCAACTAGGTGTTGCTTAGACACGCGCCTGATTATTTCATCTCCATCGAGAATGCCCAGATGGTCGTGAGGAATTACGTTTCCATCGGCGTCAAGCGGCGGCGGCGTTGGCAACAAGTTGCGGCTCCGAGATAGCCGCGACCCATTCCGCGACTTTAGTGAAATCTTGTGACAAATCCAAAGATTCACCTTCAGGGTTGGCACCCACAACGCTTCGCCAAGCGTTGACGATATAAGGCCCACGGACAGCAAGTTCTATATCAACTTCCTGAGTGTGCCATTCTACTTGAAGATCACCGTCAGAACCCGGGACAATCTGTGGCGAAGGTGTATTTGGTCGACATATGGAATTCAGCATACTCAAGGCAAAAATGGCGTTTGAAAAACTAACAGAACGACCATCATATCCATCCCAACCACGGGGAAGTGAATCCACCAACTCTTCGAGCCTACTCTTTGCTGATTCATACCACTCACTGTTTTGTTCAAAGAGGACAATACGTGCCGGTTGAGAACGCCCACGAAGCTCTAATACATTGCTTCGGTAAGTATTAGAGGATTGATGCGCACTGAAAACAGAATTTGTTTGCGGGATCATTGAATGCGTTTCCATTGCTCATGTGCTGATTCGGTTGTGATGTTAGCAAACTCATTGACGATCAGCTCACGACCTTTCTTCATAAAGTCCAAAGCGCCAGCAATGTCAGGAGAAGTGGGCGCTCCCCGTACTGTTAGATTCAACGATAAGATTCGGGTTCCATCACGTTTGATTCCCGGGACAAGCTCTGAATATAAGCGACCGTATGGTCTATTGCTGTCGTCCATGACCACGCGTCTGTAACTTACCGTCATATCTTCAGCTTT
>JAYWAB010000223.1:0-2075 GCA_043782835.1 Aestuariivirga sp. | reverse complement strand
TTGCCGATTTCGTCTGCCGTAAGCGTGACGATCTTTTCTTCGCGCTGACCGGGCTCGACCACTTCAATCAACACACCTACGCGAGAGCGCAGCGCCTTTGACACATCACCAAAGCTGCCACCAGAATTTTGACCAGCAAACACGGCAACATAAGTTTCATTGCCCGCATCACCCTTCTTCAACAGCGCATAGCGCGGATCAACAATCTTGCTGAACATGGCATTTGAAAGAAACTTGCGCCGCGTGCCTGCATTGTCAGAAATGACATTTTTTGACGCGTCATTTGCGCTGTATTTAAGGTCTTTAAAATTAGTGCCGCAGGTGGTGTTGTCGCATTCAAACACGGCGGTGAAGCCCTTGGCTTTCAAGGCATCCACATAATTGCCAAACACCTCAAGCGATGAGCGTTGCTCGGGTGAAACATAAAGCGTGCGCAAAACCGCGCCTTTCTGCGACACTGTTTTAGAAAACGTTTTGGTCTTAATATCGGCAGGCCCAGCGGGCAGCGTGAGTTCATCAAATTTCTTCGACGTCTGGCCTACAATGGTTGAGCCCTCATAACGCCCCGTGAGCGGACTATCGGCAGCACCTTCTGCATCAGCTGCCATCTCAGTTGTATAATCGGCAGGTGCCGCATAAGCCAAATTGGCAAACAGCATTGCAACAACAAAACATAATTGACGTAAAAACATAATCTCTCCTTGCGGCCCCGCACGTCACCACGATGACAACAAATGCGATGAATCGTCAACCCCGCTGAACTAAGGCGTCAACGCCCGAAATTATGTTCAGGCGATTGGTTACAACACTGGCAAAGTGCATTTTAGATTGACATCTGCCACGAGCGGTAAATGGTCAGAAGCCACTTTTGCGAGAGGCGTGTTGTGAATAGTAAAATGCGTGATCAATCCGGGTGGCCAATCCAGAATGCGGTCCATCGGCAGCAGTGGCAGGCGCGACGGAAAGCTGGGCTGCACAGGTAGCGATCCAAATACCGGTTCTAAAACGGCGAGCGCAGAACGCCGCACGCGCCGCCATTCATTGAAATCACCAAGCATGATTGTGGGCATCGGCGTCATGGAATGGAAAGTATCCAACAATGCTTTGGCTTGCATAATGCGCGACCTACGCAGCAAGCCTAAATGAACGGCGATCACCCGAAACCGTCCCTCGCCCAGATCAAGCTCTGCAAATACAGCGCCGCGCGGCTCTATGCCCGGAAGATGGATGCGCGAGCGGTGATAATGGAGCGGTTCGCCACGCACCAAAAGCGCATTGCCATGCCAACCATGACCGTCAATAACATCGGACTGAACCAGTAATTTGAGGCCCGTCTCCTCCTCTATGTGGGCCGGGTTCAGAAGTCCGGTCCTGGTTCCGATGCGGTGATCAACTTCCTGGAGCGCCACCAGATCAGCACCCAGTTCTTTGATAACGGCAACAATGCGCTCTGGCCTGACTTGCCTATCAACGCCGCGGCATTTGTGAATGTTATAAGATGCAACTCTCATGATGGTCTCATCTGCGTCACCTTAAAGATAAGGCAGCAGCAGCCTTATTGCTGCGTCTCGACATTTGACTGCAAACGACCGCTCTTCCAGTTCTTGTTTGGTGATTGGATTAACACTGCTGCGGTCAATTAAAGAAGTCAGCTTCACGGCGAGAACCGGATCATAAGACTCAATGGCCATCTCGAAATTGAGACGCATGCTGCGCGTATCCCAATTTGGACTGCCAAACAGACACCAAGCATCATCGACCACCATCAATTTGGAATGATCAAAAGGCAATGGCGCGCGAAAAACTTTGCAGCCGGCTTTGAGCAGTGGCCCGATATGCGCATGCATGGCCCAATCCATTGGAGCATGATCACTTGTTGCCGGGATCACGATGCGCACATCGATGCCGCGAACCGCTGACAATTGCAGCGCCACCATCAATATTTCAGCAGGTAAGAAATAGGGTGTAGCAATTTTGATTGATGTCTGCGCGGCAGAGATTGCCGAAAGCAGAACCATCATGAGTTGTTCGGTTTCTTGATCCGGGCCAGATACGATGATACGCGACTGTGTTTC
>JAYWAB010000222.1:0-17051 GCA_043782835.1 Aestuariivirga sp. | reverse complement strand
GGCCGCCCTCAAAACCAAAACATTTGAGCCAGCACCACGCCACACACCACCAAGAATGCACCCACCAGAACTCGCCACATTTGAACGCCGTACCGCGCAGAAACTGGGCCGCGGGCAATTGGAACCCGAAGCCCGCATCGATCTTCACGGCGAGAATTTGGAAAACGCCCGCTTCGCACTTTTGCATTTTCTCTCTGCGCGCCGCATGCAGGGCCTGCGTCTTGTGTTGGTGATCACGGGCAAAGGCGCCTCCCCCTTCGCGCGTCACACGCTTCATGGCCTAACCCATTTCAACACGCCTGAACGCCAAGGCAAACTGCGCCGCGAATTGCCTTTGTGGCTCGAAGAAGCGCAGTTCCGCATTCACGTTGTGGGTTTCCAACCCGCTCATCCGCGCCACGGTGGCGGTGGAGCTTTTTATGTCAAACTGCGCAAACACGGAGGCGAAGGGGCATGACACCCTTCGGTGCCAAAATCCGCAGGTTGCGCGAGGAACGCGGCCTCACCCAGTCGCAAATGGCCGAGGCGGTGGGCGTCTCTTCCGCTTATCTTTCAGCCCTAGAACATGGCAAGCGAGGGCGGCCATCTTGGCGCTTGATCCAATCCATCATCGCGCATCTCAATATCATCTGGGATGAGGCGGAGGATTTGGTGAGCTTGTCCAAAATCTCCCATCCAAAAATTACCATCGACACATCAGGCCTTTCGCCAGAAGCCACAGAACTGGCCAACCGCTTGGCGATGACGATCGGTAAATTGGATGATATAATAGTGCAAGAACTGCTTCAAAAACTGAAGGGCCCTCATCCTTCTCCACGAAGTGGGGAAGAGCCTGCCCTGAACACGATACGAGGTGGCGCGGCGGCCACAAGCGCAAAACAATCCACATAAAGATATCTTTATATAGATATTGCGCCACCCGAAATCCCATGCTATCGGCACTGCCATCATTCCTCAGGAGCGTTTTCATGTCCACATTCACCGATTACCACGTCGCCGATATCAAGCTTGCAGATTGGGGTCGCAAGGAATTGGACATGGCCGAGATCGAAATGCCAGGCCTGATGTCTACCCGCGCCGAATATGCCGCCGCCCAACCCTTGAAGGGCGCGCGCATCTCAGGCTCGCTGCATATGACCATTCAGACAGCCGTGCTGATTGAAACTTTGAAAGCTCTGGGTGCTGATATTCGCTGGGCCTCCTGCAACATCTATTCAACCCAAGACCACGCAGCAGCAGCCATCGCAGCAGCAGGAATTCCCGTCTTCGCTTTCAAAGGCGAAAACCTGAAAGAATATTGGGCCTTCACCGCCAAGATTTTCGAATGGGACCACGGCCAAACCACCAACATGATTTTGGACGATGGTGGCGATGCCACCCTTTATATCTTGCTTGGTGCCCGCGCCGAAAAGGATCCAACTTTGATTGCCCACCCCAAGAGCGAAGAAGAAGAGTGCCTGTATGCCGAAATCAAAAAGCGCATCAAGGCAAGCCCCGGCTGGTTCGATAAGGTAAAGGCCGCGATCATCGGCGTGTCAGAGGAAACCACCACGGGCGTTCATCGCCTCTATGAAATGCAAAAGAAGGGTGAATTGCCGTTCCCAGCGATCAACGTGAATGACTCCGTCACCAAATCAAAATTCGACAACAAGTACGGCTGCCGTGAATCTTTGGTGGACGCAATCCGCCGTGGCACGGACGTGATGATGGCTGGCAAAGTCGCCGTGGTTCTGGGCTACGGCGACGTCGGCAAGGGTTCAGCCCTCAGCTTGCGCGGCGCGGGTGCGCGCGTGGTCGTGACTGAAGTTGATCCGATCTGCGCGCTCCAAGCCGCGATGGATGGTTATGCCGTGCAAACGCTTCAAGACGTGGTGGCCGCAGCTGACGTGTTTGTGACAGCAACGGGCAACAAGGATGTGATCACTTTAGACGACATGAAGCAAATGAAAGACATGGCCATTGTCTGCAACATCGGTCACTTTGACAATGAGATTCAAGTGGCCGAACTCAAGAACTTCAAATGGACCAACATCAAGCCACAGGTTGATCTAGTGAACTTCCCCAAGGGCAACCGCATCATTCTTCTGTCTGAAGGTCGCTTGGTCAATCTCGGCAACGCGACTGGCCACCCGAGCTTCGTCATGTCTGCTTCTTTCACCAACCAGACGCTGGCGCAGATTGAACTCTTCACCAATGCCAAGACGGGCAAATACAAGAATGAAGTTTATGTGCTGCCCAAGCACCTCGACGAAAAGGTTGCCAGCCTGCATCTGGAAAAGCTGGGCGTGAAATTGACCAAGCTCAGCAATGAACAGGCAGCTTACATCGGCGTTGAACAAAAGGGTCCGTTCAAGCCTGACTATTACCGCTACTAGAGCGTTTTGACTTTTCATGGAAAAGTCAAAATCGCCTTAAGTTCAGGTTGATCCAATAAATTCCTTCCCCTGCGCAGGATTGCGCAGGGGAAGGGCCCAACCCGGGCAAATTCTGGCGGATGATCAAAGGTGTCCGCGCGCCTTGGCAAATTTTGAAACAAGGTCTTTTGCGGCCAAGTCGTAAGCCCTGCCATCCGCCCAACTGGCGCGGGGATCGAGAAGGCGCGACTCGACTCCATCCACCGCGACAGGAACTCTGAATGCAAAGTTGGTATCGACTCGCGTCTCCGCCCGGTCAATGCTGCCATCGAGAATGGATTTGAGGATGCGGCGCGTGTCCGCCAGCTTCATGCGTTTGCCAACACAGTAGGACCCACCGGTCCATCCGGTGTTGAGCAAATAGCAACGCGTACCATGAGCCGCGATCTTGTCGCGTAGCAACTTGGCATAGACCTTCGGTGCGCGAGGCAGGAAAGGTGCACCAAAACAGGCCGAGAACGTGGCCTCCGGCTCTTTCACATCACGCTCGGTTCCGGCAAGCTTTGCGGTATAGCCCAGAAGGAACTGATCTACCGCTTCATCCGGCGAAAGCAGCGCCACAGGGGGCAAAACGCCAAAGGCATCCGCTGTCAACATCACCAACACCTTGGGATGCGCCGCCAAAACTTCAGGCACAGCATTAGCAATATGCGAAAGGCCATAAGCTGCCCGCGTGTTCTCGGTTTTGCTGCCGTCAGCGAAATCCACTTCGCCTGTGGCCGAATCCAAAACAACGTTTTCCAAGACCGTGCCGAAATCCAGCGCCGCCTTGTGAATAGCGGGCTCTTGCGCGGCGTCAAGGTTGATCACCTTGGCATAGCAGCCGTTCTCGAAATTGAAGACGCCATCATCGCCCCAGCCGTGTTCATCGTCACCAATTAAGGCGCGGTCCGGGTCTGCTGAAAGTGTCGTCTTGCCGGTGCCAGAGAGGCCGAAGAACAGGGCCGAGTCGCCGTCCTTGCCAATATTCGCCGAGCAATGCATCGGCATGATGCCGAGTGCTGGCAGGTGATAGTTGAGAACGGTGAACACTGCCTTTTTCATTTCTCCGGCATAGGCTGTGCCTCCAATGAGAACGATACCCTGGGCCATGTCGATCGCGATGACGGTATCGGAGGCTGTGCCATGTTTGCCAGGATCAGCCTTGAAACTCGGCAAGCAAAGGATGGTAAGTGCTGGGGCAAAGGCCTCGGCAATCTCCTGTGATGGCTTGAGCAAATGGCGCAAGAACAGCGCAGCCCAGGCACTCTCGGCAATCAACCGCACGGGTAAATGCTGGTCCGAGCCAGGGCTGGCCTCCAAATCCTGAACGAAAACATCCTTCATCCGTGCATGGGAAAGCATGTCGGATTTTAAGGCATCGAAATGGGCGGGGGACATAGGCTTATTATTATCCCACCACACGGTGGCCGCCGTGCCTTCATCCAGCACAATGAACTTGTCCTTGGGGCTGCGGCCCGTATGGATGCCGGTTTCCACCACGAGTGCACCCGTGGCCGAAAGCTGGGCCTCGCCACGCGCCACAGATTTTTGCACCAACCGCCAATTGGCTCCGTTCCAAGACACCTGACCCAGCCAGCGAAGGCCAAAGGAAGCCAGCTCAGAGCGGATCAACAAGTCGCGGCCTTCATCCTGAAGCCGAGGCATAGCAGCGTGCATGTTCATGGTTTCCTCCTATTTGAGGATAACAAGCATGAATAGTGAGTGATGTAAAGAGTGATTTACATCAGAAATAAATGTGTACGTCACTCATTATATGATGCTTCAACATCATTCAATTCCATAGAACTTTGCGGCTGTTTCTCGAAACACTTTCGGCTGGTGACTTTCGGGAACAAGGACCTGCGCCGCGGCAAACCAGCTGCCATAACTTCCATTGAGATCAAGCACGGGCCAGTCAGACCCCCACATCACACGTTCGGGCCCAAAACAGTTGAGCACATGATCAGCATAAGGCTTCAGCGACTGGGCGGTCCAGCCCGCCCCGGCCTCGGAGGCAAGGCCCGAGAGTTTGCACAGCACATGCGTTTCGCGCGCAATGACAGCCATCTTGGAAGCCCAAGGCTCAAACGCCCCGTCGCGAATGATGGGCTTCATGCAATGATCAATCACCGCGCGCATTTTGGGATAGCGTTCAAACAAGCGCAGGAACGGATCAAGATGAAGGGGAAATCCTAAAGCATCAAACGTGAGATCAAGATCGAGCACCGCATCAAAAGCCCATTGTACATCAGGTCGGTGCATCCATTGCAAATCATGCAAATCCTGAATCATCGGCCGCACACCGGAGAATTTTGGATGGTTCTTCAAGCGCTGCAACTGCCGCAAATCTTTGCGGCTTTCAAAATCTACCCAGCCTACAACTTTTGCCACGCTTTCTGTTTCATCAGCGATGCCCAGCAGATAGTCCGTTTCCGCCACGGTCGGTGCCGCTTGCACCAGAACCGTCTTTGAAATCCCATGCCGCGCCAAATGCGGGGCTAAGTCCTGCGGCCCGATCGCCCGCGCAATCGGTGCCACCGCATCACCCACCATCCAGACATAATCACCCCGCGCCGGATTCCAATAATGCTGGTGGGCGTCGATCATCATATCAAACCTTGGCCCGCTCATCCATCAAACCAGCCGCCTTCAAATCTTTCCACAGCGCTTTCGGAAGCTTCTTGGAAACAGTTTTGAGATTGAAAAACACCTGCTGAGGTGACGTCGCGCCGGGAATGACAGACACCACGCAAGGATGACTCAGTGGAAACTGCAAGGCTGCCTCTGCCAATTTCACTTTGTGCTTTTTGCAAATCACTTCAATCGCGGCAACGCGGTGCAGAATGTGTTTTGGCGCGGAGTTATAGTTATACTTGGCACCTTTCACCGCGCCCGAAGCGAGAATGCCGGAATTGTAAACCCCACCCAAAACAATGCCAATGCCGCGCTGTTCGCAGAGCGGCAAAAAGGAATTCAGAGCTTCCTGTTCCAACAACGTGTAACGCCCTGCCAAGAGGAACAGATCAAAGTCCCCCGCCTTGGCCATGGTCTCGCACACTTGCCATTCGTTGACACCCGCACCAAAAGCCCTGATCACTTTTTCATCGCGCAGTTTGGCCAAAGCCTTGTAGCCACTGGTCATCAACATGCTCACATACATATCTCGCACTTCTGTCGAGCCATGGGTGAACACATCAACATCGTGAACAAAAAGAATGTCGATTACATCCAGTCCCAGCCGCTCCAACGAAACTTCGAAAGAGCGCATTACGCCGTCATAAGAATAGTCGAACACTTCTCGCCGCGATGGCACATCAAAGAATTTTCCGATGGCAATGCGTTCACCAGGTTTGCAGGGTTTGAGCAAGCGGCCCACCTTGGTTGAAATCACATAGTCGGAGCGTTTTTTTCCACGCAAAAAATGATTGAGCCGCGTTTCCGAAAGGCCGAGGCCATATTGCGGTGACGTATCAAGGTATCGAAGCCCCCCCTTCCACATGGCATTGAGCACATCAGTTGCCTGCGCCTCACTCAAAACCGAATAGAGATTGCCCAAAGGTGCCGCGCCAAAGCCCAATTGTGTGAACGGAATTGGCGCCCCCGAGGGGGCCCTAAATATTTTGCGCTTCATGACTTCCCTGCTAGTCTTTTATGATTCCGGAGAGTGATACATGTCTGCAACGAACCTTCAAGCCCCCGCCATGCTGCGCCTTCACGCCAGTGACAATGTGGTGATCTCCACCCGCATCGTGGAAAAAGGCGAGACCTGTGACGGCATTACTGCAACCGCCCGCATTATGCGCGGCCACAAGATGGCTTCGCGTGCCATTGCCAAGGGTGAGCCGATCCGCAAATTTGGTCAGATCATCGGCTTTGCCAAACTGGATATTGCGGCAGGCGACTGGGTCCATGAACACAATGTCGAAATGGGCACGCTCAGCCACGACTATGCCTTTGCTCAAGCCGCAACCAAAACCGTAATCCTTCCGGAATCTCGACGCGCCACTTTCCAGGGCTTCAAACGCAAGAATGGTAAAGTCGGCACCCGCAACTATATCGGCATCATGACTTCGGTGAACTGCTCGGCGACGGTCGCCAGCTTCATCGGACAGGAGATCAACCGCTCGGGCATCTTAAAAGACTATCCCAATATCGACGGCGTGGTCTCCCTGACCCAGGACAATGGCTGCGTCATCGATTATCGCGGCGTGATCTTTGACATCTTCAAACGCACCGCCTGGGGTTATGCCACCAATCCGAACATGGGCGGCGTGATGATGGTGGGTCTCGGCTGCGAGGGCTTCCAAATTCCACGCTTCAAGGAAGCCTATAAAGTGGAGGAAGGCGAAACCTTCCGGACCATGACCATTCAGGAAATGGGTGGCACCAGGAAGACGGTCGATGCTGGCGTCAAGGCGCTCATCGAAATGCTGCCTGCCGTCAATGCCGCCAAGCGTGAAACTTGTTTGGCCTCTGATCTAATCCTCGCGTTGCAATGCGGTGGCTCTGATGGCTATTCTGGCATTACCGCCAACCCGGCTTTGGGTGCAGCAGTGGATTTGCTGGTGGCCCAGGGCGGCACGGCCATCCTCTCCGAAACGCCAGAGATTTACGGAGCTGAACATCTCCTCACCCGCCGCGCCGCCACACCGGAGGTGGGCCAGAAGCTCGTAGACATCATTCACTGGTGGGAAGACTATACCAAGCGCAACAACATGGAGATGAACAACAACCCCTCACCCGGCAACAAGCTGGGCGGCCTCACCACCATTCTGGAAAAGTCGCTTGGTGCTGCAGCCAAGGGCGGCACGACCACAATGAACGCCGTTTACAACTATGCCGAACCCGTCACCGCCAAGGGCTTCGTCTTCATGGATACGCCGGGTTACGATCCGGCCTCGGCCACGGGCCAAGTAGCTGGCGGGGCTAACCTGATGTGCTTTACCACAGGCCGCGGCTCCGCCTATGGCAACAAGCCTTGCCCGTCGATCAAGCTGGCCACCAACAGCGAGATCTACCGCCGCATGATGGATGACATGGATATCAATTGCGGGGATGTCATTGAGGGTGTTTCGCTGCAGGACAAAGGCCAGCAGATTTTCGACCTCATCCTCAAGACAGCGTCGGGCCACAAGACCAAGTCGGAAGAGCTGGGCTATGGCGACAATGAATATGTGCCCTGGTATATTGGCGCGGTGATGTGAGCGCTTTCGCGCCCCAAGCCCGCCATGATTTCACCCTCATTTGCCCATCTTGCCAATTCATCAAAAGGCAAGACTTGATGAGTTAAACTCTGGCCAATGGGGCTTTTTTCAAACAAACCTTCTAAAAGGCGTGGCAAAACCCGTAAAGTGGAACCACGTCTTTTTGCTGACAATGGCGAGCCGTTGCGCGGGTCCGAACGCCGCCCCGCCAAGAAGCGCCGCTCATGGTTCTGGCGGTTGTTTGGCTTCTTTCTCGTGGCAGGCTTTTGGACTGCGATCGCGGGTGCTTTAACCTTCACCTATATCTGGTTCTCGCTGAATCAGCGCGGCCTCCTTCAAATCCCCAAACGCGAGCCGGGTGTGATGATCTTGGCGAACAACGGGACGCCGCTGGCCGAAGAGGGTGCTTTCTTTGGCGACGCTGCCAAGATCAGCCAGTTGCCCGATTATGTGCCCAATGCCGTGATCGCGATTGAAGATCACCGCTTCCGCCAGCATCACGGCATTGACCCCGTGGGTCTGGCCCGCGCCATTTCGCGCAACATTATGGCGCGCCACATGGTGCAGGGCGGCTCAACGCTGACCCAACAGCTGGCAAAAAATCTTTTTCTGACGCAGGAAAAAACCCTGACGCGCAAGGCCCAGGAAGCGGTGCTGGCCATTTGGCTTGAGTCCAAATTCACCAAGGATGAAATCCTTCAGCTTTATCTCAACCGTGTGTACTTCGGCTCTGGCGCTTATGGCATCGACCAGGCCGCGCATACATTCTTCAACAAACCAGCCTCCGAACTTTCTATCATTGAGGCCGCCCGGCTTGCTGGCAGTCTCAAGGCACCGACAAATTATGATCCCGCCAACCACCCAGATGAAAGCACGGCCCGCGCCAAGCTTGTTTTGACGGCGATGCAGGATCAAGGCTTCATCACACCCGAAGATGCCAGCGATGCCATCAACCAACCTTCCAGTGTGGTCACAGCAGATCACTTGCCAGCCCGCCAATATGCGGTGGATTGGATTGACGCTCAGCTGTCCCAACTGGTGAAAAGCTATGATCAATCCATCGTCATTGAAACCACCATTGATCCTGCCATCCAATCCAATGCCGAACAGGCGTTGCGCCTTCGCCTTCAAGAAAATGCTAAGAAGCTGAATGTGAGCCAAGGCGCCATGGTGGTGATGGACAACACGGGCGGCGTCTTGGCCCTGCTGGGTGGCAAGTCCTATGAGAAAAGCCAATACAACCGCGCCACCAAAGCCGAACGCCAGCCGGGTTCCGCCTTCAAGGCCTTCGTTTATCTCACAGCCTTCGAACACGGCTTCAAGCCTTCATCGATTGAAGTCGATGAGCCTATCAAGATCGGCAACTGGTCGCCAGAAAACTATAAACATAAATACGTAGGTCAGGTTTCATTGGAACAGGCCTTTGCACAATCGATCAACACGGTCGCGGCCAAGCTCGCCGTCAATGTCGGCCCCGCGCAAGTGGCCGAAACCGCGCAGCGCCTGGGGATCGCCTCGCCTTTGGGCCATGATGCTTCGCTGGCCTTGGGAACTTCGGAAGTAACGCCACTGGAAATGACCGCAGCCTTCGTGCCCTTCGCCAATGGTGGCAATGCCGTTGCACCCTATGTCGTGAAACGTATCACCTCGCGCGATGGCAAAGTTCTCTATCAGCGCAAGGGTGACGGGCTGGGGCAGGTTGTGGCCGCCGAAGCCTTGGGCGAAATGAACCAGCTCTTCCGCGCCGTGGTGCGTCAAGGCACAGGCACCAAAGCACAGTTTGGCAGCTGGGACATTGGCGGCAAAACCGGCACGAGTCAGGATTACCGTGATGCGTGGTTTGTGGGCTTCACGCCCTATCTCACCGCCGCCGTCTGGCTTGGCAATGATGACAACACGCCAACCAAGCAAGTGACCGGTGGCTCACTGCCCGCGATGATCTGGCGTGATGTGATGGAACCAGCCCACCAAGGCCTGCAATGGCTGCCCTTGCCGGGCGCGCCCGAGCCTGCTGCGACAAACAACACCGTGGCCGTGAAGATGGATCAAAACGGCGAAGGCACCGGGCCAGAAGTGGCCGTGGCAGCACCGCCACCCGCCGACACCAAGCCGAAGAATCTTTTCGAACTTCTCTTCGGCAGGAAGAAACCGCTCGCGCAGAATAACGGGATTTATTGAGCCAGTGGTGGCTTAAACAAACCCAACAATCTTCTTCACATCCTTCATGATCGGTGCGGCGATAGCCCGCGCCCGGGCAGAACCGTCGACAAGTATATTTTCGACATGGCCGGGGTCTGCCTTTAACCGGGCGATCTCACCCGCCACTGGCCCCAGCTTGGCTACGGCCAAATCCGCCAGCGCATTCTTGAGGTCCGAGAACTGCCCGCCGCCAAATTGCGTTAGAACCGATTGCACCGAACAATCATTCAGCGCCGCATAAATGCCGACCAGATTTTCCGCCTCAGGACGATTTTTCAGGCCAGCAGGCTCCGATGGCAGCGCATCCGTATCCGTCTTCGCCTTGCGGATTTTCTTGGCAATATCATCGGGCGAATCCGTCAAGTTAATGCGTGAGAGATCGGACGGGTCAGACTTTGACATTTTCTTGGTGCCCTCGCGCAAACTCATCACCCGCGTGGCAGGCCCCGTGATCATCGGCTCTGGCAAAGGAAAGAACCCGTCATTGGATCCATGCGCAGCAATGGTTTCGGCAAAATCAATATTGAACTTCTGTGCAATGTCGCGCGCCAATTCGAGATGTTGCTTCTGATCTTCGCCCACGGGAACGTGCGTGCCCTTGTAGAGAAGAATATCCGCTGCCATCAGATTGGGATAAACATAAAGCCCGACGGAAGCGGCTTCCTTGTCCTTGCCAGCTTTATCTTTGAACTGCGTCATGCGGTTAAGCCAGCCCAGCCGCGCCACGCAATTGAATACCCACGCCAGCTCGGCATGTTCGGCAACCTGGCTCTGATTAAAAATGATAGATCGTTTCGGATCAACACCACATGCGATATAGGCCGCAGTCACATCAAGGATGGATTGGCGCAGAGCCTTGGGGTCCTGCCATTGGGTGATGGCATGCATATCCACCACACAATATATGCAATCATGCGTTTCCTGCATCTTCACCCAATTCAGCATCGCGCCCAGATAATTGCCGAGATGCAAATTGCCTGTGGGCTGCATGCCGGAGAAAACGCGCGGAGTGAAAGTGCTCATAGCTTAAGTCCTTTTGAGCGCGGCCTTTAGCTCAGAAATCCGCCAAGCTCCAGTAAGTTGTGAAGCACCAAAATAGCTGAGGATTCCAAGCGCAACCAACGCGGCCAAACCCCATAGCGCGTGGATAAAATGTGTTTCGCTCAGGAAGTTAGAGGAGAGGAGCTGCGAAGCATCATAAAGTGTCGCGGCCATGATCGCCGTTGAAAGCACCATCAAAGGAATGCGCCAGCGAGAACGATCGTCAAAAGCAAAATGGTCAACGGCACGCAGCCTGAAATAAAGTTGCCCCGCATTCACCCAAGCCGCAAGTGTTGCCGCCATCGCAATCCCCACGTGGCCGAAAAATCTGGACAACACCAAGCTGCCCACAATGTTCACAACCACAGAGACAATGGCAAAACGCATCGGTGTCATCGTATCTTCGCGCGCATAAAACCCGGGCTGGAAAACCTTGGTGAGGGAATAGGCCGGAAGGCCCACCGCATAGGCTGCCACCGCAGGCGCAACAGCAGCCGTGTCAGCGGCATGAAAAACCCCGTGCTCGAAAACAGTGTGCAATATCGGCCCAGCTATCACGATCAACGCCGCCGCCGCAGGCAATGTCAGAAACAGCGAAAACTCAATCGCTCTGTTGGACGCATCCATGGCACCTGCTTGATCGCCGGCCCGCAACTTGCGAGACAGGACGGGCAGCAGAACAACCCCGATCGCCACACCAATCACACCCAACGGCAATTGATAGAGCCGATCCGCGTAATAGAGATAGGCCACCCCGTGATCGATGCTCGTGGCAATCATCGTGCCGATCACCAGATTAATCTGCATGATACCGCCGGAGAGAATGCCCGGGCCTGAACGTTTGACCACCTGCATGACGTCCGGCGTCAATCTTGGCCAGCTGGGCAACAGGCCCATGCCGGCACGACGGCAGGCCACCGCGAGCAAAGCGTATTGGGCAATCCCAGAAAGTGTCACCCCACCAGCGAAGATATAGCCTGTCAGGGGGCTGTTGCCCGAGCCAATCGCCCAGACAACCACGTTGGACAGGATCATCACGATATTGAGCAGGATGGGCGCAGCCGCTGCCGCCGTGAATTTGTTCAAGCTGTTCAGCACGCCACCTTGCAAAGCAGTGAGGGACATGAAGAGCAGATAGGGAAAGCAAAGCTGTGTGAGTCCCGTGGCTAAGGCAACCTTGGCTGGATCACCCGTGAAACCCGGTGCAATCACATAGATTAGCCAAGGCATCGCGGCCATGGCCAGCACGGTGAACAAAAGCATCCAAGCCAGCAGTGCCGAATAAACTTGCTGTGCAAATCCATAAGCCGCCGCTTCACCTTCGCCTTCCACTTTGCGAGCAAACAGCGGCACAAAAGCCGAGTTGAAAGCCCCTTCGGCAAACAGCGTGCGAAACAGGTTGGGAAAGCGCTGTGCCACGAAGAAGGCTTCCGCCACACCGCCCGTGCCCAAAGTAAAGGCCACCAGCTGATCGCGGATGAAGCCTAAAACCCGGCTGATGGATGTGAACCCGCCGACCTTTGCGGCAGACCTGATGACCGACATGCGTTAAACCTGTGCCACCCCAATGAGCGCAAATAAGGGCATTACTGCGAAAGGGTTAATAGACTTAAACCACCGCCTGTTGCAGTGGTGCCGGGGCCAGAACCTCAAGCAGCGCCCGCTCGACCTGTGAGATCCGGTTAGGGCTTTCGATTTTAGCGCCCGTTAAATCCGTCACATAAAATACATCCACCGCCTTTTCGCCAAATGTGGTGATGTGGGCGGAAGCGATATTGAGATTGAGGTGGAACAGGGCCTCTGTCAAAGCATGGAGTAGGCCGACGCGGTCCAGCCCATTGATCTCGACAATTGTGTTCTTGTTGGACGAGGCATTGTCGATCGATATCCGCGGCACAACGGTAAAGGCCTTGGCTCGTTCGGGCATTTGCTGCACCCGCGCCAGCTCTTCGCGCAGCCGCATTTGGCCATGCAAGACACGGCGGATGGATTCGCAAATGCGCGCAGCACGCCGGGCTTCGTCTTCCTCGTTCTTGAATTCCCGTGTGAGCATGATCGTATCCAGCGCCATGCCATCGGTCGTCGTAAAAATATGCGCGCCAATAATGTTGCCCCCCGCCGCAGCGCAAGCTCCGGTGATCAAAGCCAGAAGGCGCGGGTGGTCTGGCGTGAAAACGGCAATCTCCGTTATGCCCGCAAAAGCATCCGTGGTCACATCGGTTGACACTTCACCTTGCACAGCACCTGCCATCAGCTTGTGATGGCGCAACTGTCGCGCCGTGGGCACGTTGAGCCAATAGGCATCATAATGTTGAGCCGCAATTTTCTTGCGCAGCGCTTCATCAGCAATGCCCAGTTGTTCAAAGAAGGCAATTTGCGCTTGGCTGACACGCGCACCGCGCGAAGCCGCAGCGTGGCCACCCGTGATCACAGGCTCCGCTTCCAGATACAGCGTGCGCAGCAACTGGCCCTTCCAACCATTCCACACACCGGGCCCTACGGCACGAATATCTGCCACGGTGAGAATGAGCAAAAGTTTTAAACGCTCGGGGCTCTGCACCACTTGCACAAAATCAAGAATGGTTTTGAAGTCGTTCAAGTCGCGCATCTGCGACGTTTCGCTCATCACAAGATGATAGCGGATCAACCAAGCCACAAGATCTGTCTCATCGGGAGAGAGACCGAGCCTTGGGCAGAGCCCCCGCGCGATGAGTTCACCCGCAATCGAATGATCCTCTGGCCTTCCTTTGGCAATATCATGGAGCAAAGTTGCCAGATAAAGCGCGCGCCGTGCCGTGAGCGTTGGAAATATCTTGGCTGCCAGCGGATGGTCGTTGGCGAATGTGCCATTTTCAATTTGCGTCAACACGCCAACCGCGCGGATCAAATGTTCATCGACTGTATAGTGATGATACATGTTGAACTGCATCATGGCGACAATCTTGCCGAACTCAGGTATAAAACGGCCTAGAACCCCGGCCTCGTTCATCATGCGAAGCAGAGATTCAGGTGCCACACTGTTGCACAGAATATCGACAAAGATCGCATTGGCCTCGGCATCGCTGCGCAACTTGTCGTCAATCAAGCGAAACGACTTACGCATCAGCTTTAAAGCGTCTGGGTGGATTTCCGAGAGGCCCTCTCCTGCCAATTTAAAGATACGAAGAATGTTGACAGGGTCTTGCACAAAGGCCTCATCGTTCACCACGCTGATGCGGCCATTTTCCAGTTTAAATGCACCCGAAATGCTTTTCTCCAATCCGCGCTTGGGCAGGAATTTTGCAAAAAGCCGGGACAAGCTTGGCGCTTCCTTGAAATGCTTTTGTTCAAGGCTGGCGCAGAAAATCCGTGTCAAATCACCCACATCTTTGGCGATCAAAAAATAGTGCCGCATAAAGCGTTCAACTGCTTTCAGCCCCCCATGAGACTTATAGCGCAAACGCTTGGCCATCTCCGTTTGGCGATCAAAGCTCAAGCGATCTTCGCCGCGCTTGGCGATGAAATGCAAATGGCAGCGCACCGCCCACAAAAAATCTTCACATTTCAGAAACTGCGCCAGCTCGGACTTCGAAAATGCGCCTTTTTCAGCAAGTTCTTCCGGTGAATTGGTGTTGAACAAAAATTTCGCAATCCAAAACAGCGTATGTAAATCGCGCAAACCGCCCTTGCCGTCTTTCAAATCAGGTTCCACTGCATAGCGGCTCTCGCCTGATTTAGCGTGGCGCGCATCACGCTCCGCCAGTTTTTCAGCGACAAATTTTTTGCCACCTGTAGCAACAATCCCCGCTTTGAAACGGTCTTGCAACGTCGCAAACAAACTGGGCGCGCCACAAATGAAACGTGCTTCAAGAATGGATGTGAGAATTGTATTGTCAGTTTTGGCCAAGCGCAAACATTCGTCAATTTGTCGCGTGGCGTGCCCGACCTTCTGACGCGCATCCCACAGCGCATAGAGCATGAACTCAACAACTTCGTTCACCTTGGCTGAGGCTTGCGTCGGCAAAAGGAACAGCAGGTCAATATCCGAGCCCGGTGCCAAGGTGCCACGCCCGTAACCGCCCACTGCAACAATGGAAAGGTTGATCCTCTCTTTCCCCGCGAGACGCGAGCAAGCCAGAGAAAACAAATGCTGGATGATGAAATCTTCCGTCTGCGAAAGCCGCACGGCGCAGGCTGTGCCATGCCCATCTTTCAACAATTGCTTTTCGGCTTCGGCACGCGAAGAGGTCAGGCAGTCTCGCACCAAAGCCGAAGCTTGATTGCGAAGGGCTAGAACAGTGTCACCTTCGAGTTCTGACAGTGCAGCCTCAAATTCCGAATTTATGCGCGTCATTCTTTATCTTTCGCAAGATGTTTCAATTCATAGATCAGGCTCAAGGCCTCGCGCGGGGAAAGTTCATCCGGGGCCAAACCATCAAGCTTCTCGCGCAATTTGTCTGCCTTGGGTCCAACGGGCTGTTGCGACATAGCCGCAAACAACGGCAAATCCGCCGCAAGAGACTTGATATGCGTTTGCCCCTTTCCCTCTTCAAGCCGCTTTAGAACTTCTGTGGCCCGGTGAATGACGGCGGTAGGTAGGCCTGCAAGCTTGGCTGCTTGAATGCCGTAGCTGCGCTCAGCGGCACCAGGAACAACTTCATGCAGGAAGACAATATCACCCTTCCATTCTTTCACATTCATCGTAGCACAATGAAGTTGCTTCAACGTGGCCGCCAAGGTGGTCAGCTCATGATAATGGGTCGCAAAAAGAGCCCGCGATTGGTTGGCATCATGCAGATGTTCCAGCACAGCCCAAGCGATGGAAAGCCCATCATAGGTGGCCGTGCCACGCCCGATCTCATCGAGGATGACAAGCGATCGCGCGGTGGCTTGGTTAAGAATGGTCGCTGTCTCAATCATCTCAACCATGAAGGTCGATCGCCCACGCGCCAGATCATCCGCAGCACCCACCCGGCTGAACAGCCGGTCAAGAACGCCGATATGGGCTGAAGCGGCCGGCACAAAGCTGCCCACCTGGGCCAGAATTGCAATCAAAGCATTCTGCCTGAGATAGGTCGATTTGCCCGCCATGTTGGGTCCGGTGAGTAGCCAAAGCCTTTTGTGTTCGACTGAAAGGTCGCTATCATTGGAGGCAAAGGCCCGTTGCCCAGATGTTTTCAACGCCTGTTCCACCACCGGGTGCCGACCTGCCGTGATTTCAAACTTCAAACTGCTATCAACTTGCGGCCTTGTATAACGCCGCTTGTCCGCCAACTGCGCCAAGGACGAAAACACATCCAGTGCCGCAAGCGCCGCAGCAGCAGCAGAAAGTGCCCGCCGCTCACGCATCACCTGTTCGCCGAAGCTGCGGAAAAATTCCAATTCCATGGCCACGGCCCGCCCACCAGCCACAGCAATTTTCTGTTCTAACTCTCCCAGTTCCACGGTGCTGAACCGAACGGCACTTGCAATCGATTGGCGGTGAATAAACCGCTGAGCCTCAGGCGAGGCTTTCAAAAGCTCCGCGTGTTGCGCCGTCACTTCAATGAAATAGCCGAGGACATTATTGTGTTTGATCTTGAGGGTTTTGACGCCTGAAAGCGCGGCATATTCGGCTTGTAAATTGGCGATCACTTGCCTTGTGTCATCGCGCAAGGCGCGGTGCTCATCAAGAGGTGGGGAATAACTCGCCGCAATAAATCCACCGTCGCGCGCCAGCAAAGGCAACGCGTCTGCCAGGGCCTTGGCAAATTCAGCGCCCATTTCATAGGGCGCAGCATGAAGCTGGTCAAGAATATCGGCCATGAGCAAGGGAACAGGCGTCAACCGCGTGCCCCCGCGCAGAATATTTTGTAGTTCGGCTGTTCGCTTTAAACCAACGGCAATCGCTGCAAGATCGCGCGGGCCGCCGCGCCCTGTGCTGAGCCGCGCCAAGGCCCGTTCCAAATCAGGAATGCCGCGCAACGCTTGACGGGTTCTCTCACGCAGCGCCTGATCTTCAAAGAAATGCGAAACTGCATCAAGCCGCGCATTGATCGCCTCAGGCTCTGCCAAGGGCCGCGCTACAAAGTTACTGAGCAGCCGCGCACCCGCCGCCGTCACCGTTTCATCAAGACAATCCAGCACGCTGCCTTTGCGCTGCCCTGAGAGTGTACGGGTGAGTTCGAGATTGCCCCGTGTTGCGGCATCAATCAGCAAGCCAGATTCAGCCCGCTCCAGTTTCGGCGGGCGT
>JAYWAB010000221.1:0-2427 GCA_043782835.1 Aestuariivirga sp. | reverse complement strand
TCTGGCTCGATCGCGGCCAAACGCGCCGCATGAATCGGGGCTTTGGTGATTTTGAAGAGTGGCGTGACCAAGTTTTGGAAGAGGAAGAAATCAACCAGCAGAAACTTGCCCAGCGCATCGCCACCGAAGAACATTGGATGCGTTACGGGGTGACAGCCAGGCGCAAGCGCAACATGCGCCGCGTTGAACTGCTCGGTTCATTGCGCAAGGAACGCAAGGATTATGTGGGCCAGCAGGGCCATGTGAAACTGGCCGCTTCGTCAGGTGAAATTTCCGGTAAGCTGGTTTTGGAAGCCACAAGGCTGGTCAAGAGTTTTGGTGAGCGGAAAATTGTGGCCGGTCTTGATCTTGTCATCCTGCGTGGTGACAGGCTTGCCATTGTGGGCCCCAATGGTGCCGGCAAAACCACGCTGATCAAACTCATCACCGGCGCTCTGGATATCGAAGAAGGCATATTGAAGCGTGGCACCAATTTGCAGGTGGTGGCGCTGGACCAATCCCGCGTCAGCTTGAATCCGGATGACATTGTGCAGGAGGTGATCACTGCGGGTCGCGGCCAGTCGGTCACCATCAATGTTGAGACCAAGCACGTTGTCAGCTATATGCGCGACTTCCTGTTCCGCCCCGAACAGGCGCGAACCCCGGTGTCGGTCTTGTCGGGCGGAGAACGCGCGCGGCTGATTTTGGCGCGCGAACTGGCCAAGCCGTCGAATTTTCTGATTTTGGACGAGCCGACCAATGATCTTGATCTTGAAACGCTGGACTTGTTGCAAGAATTGCTCGCCGCCTATGAAGGCACGGTGATCCTTGTCAGCCATGACCGTGACTTTTTGGACAAGCTCGCTTCATCGGTGCTGATGTTTGAGGGCGAAGGCAAGTGGCAGGAATATGCTGGCGGCTATTCCGACATGCTGGCCCAGCGCGGGGCAGGTGTGGAAACGCGCAAGGTGAAGCTTGAAAGCAGTCGGCCCAAAGGTGAAGCACAAGCCGTTGCGGCTATCCCCAAGACCAAGAGCAAACTGTCCTTCAAAGAGAAATACGCGCTAGACACACTTCCTGCAAGAATGGAAAGCCTCAAGGCAGAGTTGCTGAAACTTGAAACCGATCTGGCCGATCCGAATTTGTTTGTGCGAGATGCAGCACGTTTTGAAAAGGTGTCCCAGCGTCACAGACAAGCCAACAACGAATTTTCCGCCGCTGAGGAACAATGGCTCGAACTGGAAATTCTGCGCGAGGAATTGGAAAGCTGAGTTCCAACTTATGCAGCAAATATCTTTCAGCCAAATCGCTTTGGAGATTTGACCATTTTGCAAAATTACGCCTAGTGTGGACAAAAGAGTTGGGGAGCGGTTTCCCATGCAGG
The DNA here is from genome assembly GCA_043782835.1 of Aestuariivirga sp. GTDB lineage: Bacteria > Pseudomonadota > Alphaproteobacteria > Rhizobiales > Aestuariivirgaceae > Aestuariivirga. The sequence continues at coordinate 1,064 of JAYWAB010000221.1, read as the reverse complement.
GAGCAGCAGAGCAACAAACGAAGGCAGATTTTGACGCCAAAAGCATCAGTAAAGCCTATGGCGGCATCACTGTGCTTCATGGCGTGTCACTGGGTTTTCGCTCTGGGGAAATACACGCGCTGATCGGCGAGAACGGTGCTGGTAAATCGACATTCATGAAGATTTTGGGCGGCTATGTTGAGCCCAGCGCCGGGGAGGTTTTTCTGAATGGAAAACCGGTCCGCTTTGCGGGTCCGCGAGAAGCTGAAGCTGCAGGCATTGTGCTTGTCCACCAGGAAATTTTGCTTGCCCCACATTTGACCATCGCCGAAAATATTTTCCTTGGACGTGAGTTGCAGCGCGGCTTTCTTGCTGATGATGCAGGCATGAACCGCAAGGCCGTTGAGCTGCTGGCCTCTCTCGGCAGTGCGCTTGATCCGCGCACGACGGTTGAAGAGTTATCGATTGCCCAAAGGCAGATCGTGCAAATTGCCCGCGCCCTTTCAGGACACCACAACTTCGTGATTTTCGATGAGCCTACTGCGGCGCTAACGCCAGTTGAGAGTGAGGTGCTGTTTGCGGTCATCAAACGGTTGCGTGAAAGGCAATGCGGGGTGATCTATATTTCGCACCGGCTTGATGAGGTGAAACGACTGGCGGACTGGGTGAGTGTCCTGCGTGATGGCAATCTTGTCCACTCGGGTGAGGCAAGCAGTCTCTCGCAACTCGACATGGCTCATCTTATGGTTGGCCGAAAGCTGGGCGATCTCTATCCATCAAAGCGCATAAATGAAACTGCTCCCCATGTGCTAAATGTCAGTAATCTTGACGTGCCGGGACGCGTTCAGTCGGCTTCATTCGATCTGCGGCACGGTGAAGTTTTGGGATTTGCTGGTTTGATTGGGGCCGGGCGCACCGAACTGTTTGAGGGAATTTTTGGTCTGCGCAAGGCCACTGGAAAGGTCTCATGTGCAGGCCATGACGGCGGCGTGTTCGCAACGGTAAATGCAGCGGCCGCGAGTGGCCTTGCTTATGTGACGGAAGACCGCAAAGGCCGTGGCCTCCTGCTGGAAAAGCCTCTGGCG
>JAYWAB010000220.1:0-19409 GCA_043782835.1 Aestuariivirga sp. | reverse complement strand
CGGCGACGCAGGCGTCGTGCGCATCAATGACAAAAAGGCCATCGCCGTCACATCGGATGTAACACCGCGCTATGTCGAGGCTGATCCCTTCGAAGGCGGTAAACAGGCCGTGGCCGAAACCTGGCGCAATCTCACTTGCGTGGGTGCCACGCCTATCGCCTTCACCGACAATTTGAATTTCGGCAACCCGGAACGCCCTGAATATATGGGCCAGCTGGTGTTTGCCATTAAGGGCATTGGCGAAGCCGTCCGAGCGCTGGATTATCCTGTCGTGTCAGGCAATGTGTCGCTCTACAACGAAACCATGGGCCGGGGCATCTTGCCAACACCCACCATCGGCGGCGTGGGCCTGCTCACTGATCTCACCAAGATGATGACCAATTGCTTCAAACAGGCAGGCGATGTCATCCTGCTCATCGGTAGCCACGGCACGGAACTGGGTCAGTCAATCTATCTCAGAGAAGTTCTGGGCCGCGAAGAAGGCGCGCCGCCACCTGTTAATTTGGCGCTAGAAAAGAAACATGGCGATTTCGTCCGTACACTGATTAATGACCGTGCTGTTAACGCGGTGCATGATATTTCAGACGGCGGCTTGGCGATCGCGGTGATTGAGATGGCCTTGCCTACATCATGGGGCGCAAAGCTCGCAACCATGGATCACGTGGCCCTCTTCGCCGAAGACCAAGCCCGCTATGTGCTAACCGCCGCGCCAGCCCGCGCCATGGCCATTCTGGCCGCAGCGCATGAGCACAAGGTCACCTGCGCCATCATCGGCGAAGTGACGACTGACCCAACTTTAAAAATCGGCACGCCGACGTCCATCGCAATGACAGATTTGCGCCATGCCCACGAAGGCTGGTTCCCGAATTACATGGCGAGTTAGAGTCAAATATGTTAGAAACATCCCATGACCGAAATTCTTGAAAGCGCAATCGAGAAAGCCAAAGACTTACCCAACGTCAGACAAGATGAAGTGGGCAAGATGGTGCTTGCGATGATTGAGCAGGATCATTCAAATCTGTCTCTTTCAAAGATACAGCAAGACGAAGTGCGCCGCAGGATCGCCAGCCCGATTGAACTGGTGCCCGAAGCTGAAATGAATGCCTTTTTCCGCACGCTTGCCGGATGAAACTTCGGTTTTCGCGCGCAGCAAAGGCCGATATCCAATCTATTTTTGATTACATTGCCAAAGACAATCCGCGCATTGCGGCAAGGGTCGTTGGCGAAATTGAAACCGCCACACAGCGTTTGGCTCAGTTTCCGCTTTCTGGACGCGCAGGTGCCGTTCATGAAACCCGCGAATTGGTCGTTCCCAGGCTGCCCTATATTGCTGTCTATCAGATCACTTTAGATGCAGTCGAAATCATAGCCATCTTCCACGCCGTCCACAATAAACCCCGAAGCTCATAAATGGCGCGGCCGATGCGCACCGCCTAATACATCTGCTCTGGTATTTTGGCGTTGACCGCCTTATCTTATGCCCAAAGGAACCCAACCATGGCCATGTCTGCCCAGGAAATCGAACGCTTCATCAAGGAAGCCCTGCCCGATGCCACGATCACCATCAGTGACTTGGCGGGCGATGGCAACCATTATTCGGCCAATGTCATCTCCGAAACATTCAAGGGCAAAAACCGCGTGCAGCAACATCAACTCGTCTACGCCGCTCTCAAAGGCCGCATGGGCGGCGAGCTTCATGCACTGGCGCTACAAACCTCACCACCACAGGAAAACTGAAATGACCAACATCCACGATCAAATCGATAAAGACGTAAAATCCAATGACGTTGTGCTTTACATGAAGGGCAATGCGGATATGCCGCAATGTGGCTTCTCGGGCCGCACCGTGCAAATCCTCCAGCAGCTCGGCGTTCCTTTCAAAGACGTGAACGTGTTGGCAAATGATGAAATCCGCCAGGGCATCAAGGATTACACCAACTGGCCCACTGTGCCGCAGCTCTATGTGAAGGGCGAATTCGTCGGCGGCGCAGACATTGTGATGGAAATGTATCAATCGGGTGAGTTGAAGCAACTGCTGGCCGACAAGGGCATCTCATAAGCAATGCTCACCCTCTACACCGCGCCAAAAACCTGTTCGCTCGCCTGTGCCATCGCCTTGGAAGAAGCCCACGCAAACTATGATTTGGTGAAACTGGATTTCCCGGCGGGCGAGCAGCGCAGTGCCGCCTATCTGGCCTTGAACCCCAAGGGCCGCGTGCCGGCGCTGGCAACGGACAAGGGCGTCATCACCGAAGTTCTGGCCATCATGGCTTTTGTGGCCCAAACCCATCCCAAAGCGCAGCTGGCACCCAATGATCCATATCTGTTGGCGCAAGTGCAGAGCTTCAACTCATATCTCGCTTCAACCGTTCATGTGCACCACGCCCATAATCGCCGTGGCGCGAGGTGGAGCGATGATCCTGCTGTCGTCGAAGCCCTGAAACTCAAAGTGCCGCAGAACATGACAGAGTGTTTTACGCTGATTGAGAATGGCATGTTGAAGGGTCCATGGGTCATCGGCTCGCAATATACCATCGCCGACAGTTATCTCTTCACCATTGCGGGCTGGCTGGGCGGCGACCACGTGGATATCGCCAATTTCCCCAAAGTGCATGATCACCACAAACGCGTCGCAGAGCGCCCGGCCGTAATCCGCGCCATGGCAAGACATGGCGGCTAAATCCCGATGATCATGCGGCAAATCTTCACCCTTCTCCCCACGGGAGAAGGTGCCCAACGGGCGGATGAGGGTCTGATCACCCGTGAGATTTTCGAACATTGGACTCGTGTTAAGTCCCTCATCCGCCCTCTGGGCACCTTCCCCCGCAGGGGGAAGGGTGTCTTGCTGGCGATCTGCATATCCCTTCTAACTTCCCCAGCCTTTGCAGACATCCAAATCGGCGTCGCCGGGCCGATGACTGGAACCTATCAATCCTTCGGACAGCAAATGCTCAGTGGAGTTCGCGCTGCCGTCGACGCGCTCAACGCCACGGGCGGCCTCAACAGCGAATTGCTCAGCATCATTCAGGCTGATGATCAATGTGATGCTGTCAAAGCCGAAGAGGCCGCACAAAAGCTGATTGCCGCCCATGTCGATGTGGTGATCGGGCATTTCTGCTCCAACGCGTCGTTGGCCGCTGCCAAGCTCTATGACAAGGCGGGCATCACCATGATCACCCCCGCCGCCACTTTGCCTGCGCTGACCGAAGCGGGCCTCGCCAATGTCATCCGCCTCAGCCCGCGCGCCGACAGCCAGGGGGCCTTTGCCGCCCAGCGCATCAAAACCAAACGGCCAAATGCCAAGCTGGCCGTCATCGATGATGGCAGCGTCGATATGAAAGCCATGACCCAGAGCTTTGCTGCCGGTTTCGGCAAGGGCGCCACTTTCACTGCCAGCTTCGCGCCCGACCAGAAAGATTTCGCTGATCTGGTGAGCAAGATGAAAGCGGCGGGCGTCGATACGCTATATATTGCCGCCTCGGGCACCGATGCAGGCCGGCTCACCGCTCAAGCCTCAGGCCTGAACCTCAAGCGCTATGGCCCCGATAGCTTGCTCAACGACACCTTCTGGCAAGCCTCTGGCCCGACGGGCGAAAACACCTTGGTCAGCTTCCCTGAGGACCCACAAATCCATAAGGATGCCAAAGCCTTGGCGGCAGATTTGAAAGCTTTGGGTGAAACGCCAGATGGCCCCGCATTGCCCGCCTATGGCGCGGTTCAGCTCTACGCCGCCGCGGCGGGGGCCAAAGGTGCACATTCCGCAACAGCCTTGGCGGGCTGGCTCAAATCCGGCCAAGCCGTACCCTCCGTTCTGGGCCCCCTCGCCTTTGATGCCAACGGCGACCCGCAGGACTTGCACTTCATGTGGTTTTCATGGAACAACGGCACCTATCAAACCATCGCAGCCGAAAGCCAGTAAATGCGCGCCTTCTTCGTCCAGATCAAATGTGAGCTCGGCAAATCCTATAACGTCGCCAGCGCCTTGGCCGATGCCGAAATCGCCTCCGAAATCTTCTCGACGGCGGGCGAATATGATTTGCTGGTGAAGTTCTACCTGGAGGACGGCGAAGACATCGGCCACTTCATCGCCCAAAAGGTCCAAACCATTCCGGGAATCAGGGATACTTTCACCATTGTGACGTTCAAAGCGTTTTAGAATCAAGACTCGCCCCGCCCAGTCCAATTTGTTAGAGGGGGCATCAAGTAATCCTTCAAGGCAACCGATGATTCCGCGTTACACCCGCCAAGACATGGCCCAAATCTGGGACCCCGAAACACGTTTCAAAATCTGGTTCGAGATTGAGGCACATGCCGCTGACCGTATGGCACAGCTTGGCATTGTGCCGAAAGCCGCTGCCAAGAAAATTTGGGCCAAGGGCAAGGACGCCAAATTCGATGTGGCGCGCATTGACGAAATCGAATCCGTCACCAAGCATGACGTGATCGCCTTCCTCACGCACCTGTCGGAAATCGTCGGCCCCGAAGCGCGCTTTGTGCATCAGGGCATGACGTCTTCCGATGTGCTCGACACCTGTTTCAACATCCAGCTCACCCGCGCAGCCGATCTCTTGATCGCAGACCTTGATGAGCTTCTGGCGGCGTTGAAAAAACGCGCCTTCGAACACAAGATGACGCCTTGTATCGGCCGCAGCCATGGCATCCATGCCGAACCCGTCACCTTCGGTTTAAAACTCGCCTTCGCCTATGCCGAATTCACCCGCGCCAAGGTGCGCCTGAAACTCGCACGTGAAGACGTGGCCACCTGCGCCATCTCTGGCGCTGTTGGCACTTTTGCCAATATCGATCCATCAGTCGAAGTCTATGTCGCCAAGAAACTGGGCTTGAAGCCAGAGCCTGTGTCCACCCAAGTGATTCCGCGTGACCGCCACGCCATGTTCTTTGCCACCTTGGGTGTAATTGCCAGCAGCATCGAACGCCTCGCCACGGAAATCCGCCATTTGCAACGCACCGAGGTTTTGGAAGTTGAGGAATATTTCTCTCCCGGCCAAAAAGGCTCTTCCGCCATGCCGCATAAGCGCAACCCGGTGCTGACGGAAAATTTGACGGGCCTTGCGCGCTTGGTGCGCTCTGCCGTAACGCCTGCGATGGAAAATGTGGCGCTGTGGCATGAACGCGACATTTCGCACTCATCAGTAGAGCGCGGCATCGGGCCTGATGCCACGGCGCATTTGGATTTCGCCTTAAAGCGATTGGCGGGCGTCATCGACAAGCTTCTCGTCTATCCTGAAAACATGAAGCGCAATCTCGAAAAGCTCGGTGGTCTCATTCATTCACAGCGCGTTTTACTGGCGCTGACCCAAAAGGGCATGAGCCGCGAAGACTCCTATGCCGCCGTGCAACGCTGTGCCATGCCCGTTTGGCGCGGTGAAGGAAAGTTCCTTGATCTTTTGAAGGCCGACAAAGAAGTGGCTGCACATCTCTCACCCACAGAAATCGAAAAACTGTTTGATCTTGGCTATCACACCAAACATGTGAACACGATCTTCAAACGCGTGTTTGGAAAGGCCTGAACTGATGCTGAGCAAAACCCAAAAGACCGAAATGCCGATTCACACGATCACGACGACAGACGACCTCGCCGCCTTCTGCTTGCGCTGGGCTTCTGATACCTATGTGACCGTCGATACCGAATTTTTGCGCGAGACGACTTACTACCCGAAGCTCTGCCTCATTCAAGTGGCGGGAGAAACCGAAGCGGCCTTGATTGATCCATTGGCACCGGACCTTGATCTGGCACCCTTCTTCACATTGATGGCCGATGCCAAGGTGCTCAAAGTTTTCCACGCTGCAAAACAAGATTTTGAAATCCTGATGCTCCTGGCGGGCGCACTGCCAACCCCGGTGGTCGATTCACAAATCGCCGCTATGGTCTGCGGCTTTGGTGACCAAGTGGGTTATGAAGCCATCGTGCGCAAACTTGCCGGCGCATCGATCGACAAGTCTTCGCAATTCACCGATTGGTCGCGTCGGCCCTTGACGCATAAGCAACAGGCCTATGCCGTTTCAGATGTAACCCATCTGCGCACCGTTTATGAAAAACTGGTCGAACAGCTCAAAGCAAATGGTCGCGAAACCTGGCTCAATGCGGAACTCGCAAATCTGACCGACCCAGCCACCTACAAGGTCGACCCCGAACAAAGCTGGCGCCGCATCAAGGCGCGCATACAAAACAAGAAACAACAAGCCGTGTTGATGTCTGTCGCCGCCTGGCGCGAACGCGAGGCGCAAACCAAAAACGTGCCACGGGGCCGCGTTTTGAAAGATGAAGCGGTTGCCGAAATCGCCATTCAAATGCCGCAGACGCCGGCGGATGTGAATGAGTTGCGCCTCGTCTCGCGCGGCACCGGAAATTCGGCCATGGGCACAAGCCTCCTGAAAGCCGTGGCCGATGGCTTAGCGCGCGACCCAAAAACCATTCCCGATGGCCGCGGCAAACAGGATGAACTTTCATCCGCCGCACAAGCCACTGCCGAAATCTTGAAACTCGCATTGAAGATCACGTGTGAGATGCATGGGCTTGCCCCCAAACTCATCGCATCAAGCGCTGATATTGAAGCTCTGGCTGCCGATGACAATGCTGAAATTCCCGCCATGAAAGGCTGGCAGCGCGAAGTCTTCGGTCAAGTGGCCTTGGATTTGAAACATGGCAAGGCTTGCATCGCGATGGAAAACGGCAAGGCGGTTATTGTGAAGCGCTGATTACTTAATCGCCACTTTCGGAGTCAGGCCCATTTCGAAGGCGAGTTCGCTCAGGCGTTTTTCCACCCGCTCACCCATCAAGTCTTTCAGGCGTTCTGGCAGGGTCAAAATCAAAGTTTTTCCTTCGCCAAGCTTCAGGCCAATCTTCGGCAACATGCCGGGCATGGCCGCAGACAGGATGTAGGCCAGCCTGAAGAGTGAGCTGATCAAATGCGCCCGCTCAACATGTCTGTCATCCAACAGCCGCGTTAAATCTTCACGCATCGCTTCGCCGTCATAGCGAAAGAAAATCGTCAGCGCCAAAAACACCCGGCCAGGATGATCAATGCCGACAAAGGCGGCTTGCGAGATCATGCCCAACGAACGCTCGGCGCGGTAATCAGGATGCGCCCGCCAGCCAATATCGGCCAGCAAACAGGCGGCATAACGCAGACGTTGCTCTTCATCATTTTCCGCCAGACCCTTCTTGCCGAAAACCTGGTCGGTCCAATCACAAAGTTCCAACTCATGGGCAGGCGAGCGCGCATAACGCCGCGCAAAATCCCAACACGATGAAAGCAGCGCATCATAAGCCATCTTTTTGCGCGGCAGTTTTGAAAACAACAAACCTTCACGCACACCGAAAACCGAAATCACCACATCCTTGGCTTGGCCAAAATGCATCAGCCGGTCAAGGATCATCGCGCCGTAGGGCAGTGTATCGACACGCGCGCGCGACATGTCCTTCACATCCTTCAGCGACGCCGAGGTGAGATGTGACAAAACTTCCGAAATACCTTCGGCCTGTTGGCGCGTCATCTGATAGTGATGCAGAACATGCAAAGGATAATCGACCTGCGCCATATGCACCCGCGCCAGATTGCGCCAAGCCCCACCCACAGCAAAAAATGTCCGGCCCTTCAGCTGCTTGAGCAACTCCGTTTTGGCCAGATACTCGTCAACAATCGCCTGCGCCCGCGCCATGTTGCCCCCTGAAAGGTCAATCAACCGCAAGGGCCCGATGGGCAGCGTCACACCTTCGTGAAGCTTGCCATCTTTGATGTCAATGAGCTCAAGCGAGCCGCCGCCCAAGTCGCCCGCCAACCCGTCGGCCTCCGGCGTGCCGGACAAAACCCCAAGGGCTGCAAACCGCGCTTCTTCTTTGCCCGTCAGAACCCGGATGCCAGCGCCCAGAGCTTTTTCCGCCTTGTCGATAAAATCTTCGCCATTGCTGGCTTCGCGTGCAGCCGCCGTGGCCACGGCATAAACTTGCTTCACACCAATCTGCCGCGTCAAGGTGCGAAAGCGTTTCAGACACGTGAGGGCGCGTGAAATTGCCGCTTCGTTAAGCTGGCCGGTGATGGCAACGCCCTTGCCCAGCCCGCACAAAACCTTTTCATTGAAAATTGGTGCCGGTGAACGACGAAGCCCATCATAAACCACAAGGCGCACAGAGTTGGACCCAATATCGACCACAGCCACAGGCCGATAGCGCGGAGGCTCAGTTCGAAATCCAGTATGCCAAGTCACTTGCTGCGGGCCGCTTTCTTTTTTTCTTTCGGCACCATATTGCCAGCAAGGGCACTGCCCCGTCCAGACAGAGATGGGTTTTTCATGAAAAATTGATGGGCGTTAAAGCCCGGATGTTTCTCGTCTGGCTTGCGGCGAATATAGGCGCCATCCGGCTGCAAATCCCAGCTCTGTTCATTGTCGCGCATATTGGCCACCATGATTTGTTCAAGAATTTGCTCGTGCACCGTTGGGTTCTCGATGGGGATCAATGTCTCCACCCGCCTGTGTAAGTTGCGCGGCATCCAGTCAGCTGAGCCGATATAAACTTTCGCTTCGGAATGTGGCAAGCCGTGGCCCGCCCCAAAACACACAATGCGCGAATGTTCGAGGAACCGCCCAACGATGCTTTTGACTCGAATATTTTGCGACAGGCCGGGAATGCCCGGGCGCAAACAAGAGACACCACGCACCACAAGTTCAATCTGAACCCCGGCGTTAGACGCCCGGTACAGCGCATCAATGACGCCAGGATCAACCACAGAATTAAGCTTGGCCCAAATTTGCGCGGGCCTTCCCGCCTTGGCATGGGCGATTTCTTCTTCAATGTTTTTAAGCAGCCGATCTTTCAGATTGATTGGTGAAAGTGCGATCTTCTCAAGGTCCTCTGGCTGGGCATAGCCCGTGATGAAATTGAACACCCGTGCGGCATCGCGTGCCAATGCCGGGTCACACGTGAAGAAAGAAAGATCAGTATAAATCTTGGCCGTGATCGGGTGATAGTTTCCCGTGCCAAAATGCACATAGGTCCGCATCGTGCCCTGCTCGCGCCGCACCACCATGGAAACCTTGGCATGGGTTTTAAGTTCGATAAAACCAAACACCACCTGAACGCCCGCGCGCTCCAAATCCCGCGCCCATTGAATATTGGCTTCTTCATCAAAGCGGGCTTTAAGTTCGACAAGTGCGATCACCGATTTGCCCGCTTCGGCCGCCTTGGCCAAGGCCGCGACGACGGGCGAGTTATGCGACGTGCGGTACAGCGTCTGCTTGATGGCAACAACATCCGGGTCATTGGCCGCTTGCAGAATAAACTGCACCACCACGTCAAAAGACTCGTAAGGGTGATGCACCACGAAATCCTTCTGACGGATCGCAGCAAAAATATCCCCACCATGGTCGCGCACCCGTTCAGGATAGCGCGGCACATAGGGTGTGAACCGCAAATCGGGCCGCTCATCCAAGATCAACTGCTGCGTATCGGCAAAACCCACCAGGCCTTCCGTCATGATCGTTACATCACCAGACACATCGAGTTCACTGGCGATAAAGTTGCGCAAATCTGCCGGGCAACCACCGTCCACTTCCATGCGAATGACCACGCCACGGCGGCGGCGTTTCAACGCGCTTTCAAACAGGCGCACAAGATCTTCCGCCTCTTCTTCAATTTCCAAATCGCTGTCACGAATAATGCGGAACAAGCCCTTGGCCAAAACTTCATAGCCCGGAAAAAGGCGTGGCAGAAACAGGCTCAACATATCTTCCAGCATGATGAAACGCGCAGCCTCGCCGGGAAGGCGAATGAAGCGTTCCAACTGTGGCGGGATAGGAAGCAAGGCCCGCATCTTATTGCCATCAACACGACGCCGAAGCTCAACTGCCATGACAAAACCGCGGTTCAAGATAAAGGGAAACGGATGTGCCGGATCAATCGCGATGGGTGTCACAATGGGCAGGATCTGTTCAAGGAAGCGCAAATCCAACCATTCGCGCTCAAGCTTGTTGAGGCCTGCCTCTGTGATGATCGCAATGCCATTGGCCGCCAGCTCGTCCCTAAGCTTCAACCAACGCCTGTCTTGCTCAGCCATCAATTCTTGTGCGCGTTTGCGAATTTGTTCCAGCTGTTCAGCTGGCGTCAAACCATCCTGGCTGATTTCTGCCACCTGCTCACGCAACTGGCCCACAAGGCCAGCGACGCGCACCATGAAGAACTCATCAAGATTGTTGCCAGAGATGGACAGAAAGCGCAGGCGCTCCAGCAGCGGATGTGCCGGGTTGCGCGCCTCTTCCAGAACTCGCATATTAAATTCCAGCCAAGATAATTCCCGATTGAAAAACCGGCTGGGGTTGGAAAGCAAATCGGATGTGGGGCTGATGTCATTCATGCTGCGGCCATATTAACCCATCTTGACGGTTTGATGAATGCATTCTCATAGCGTCGTAAACAAATCTGGTTCTGTCATCTGTGCCATCACGCGGGAAACAAAAAACCGCGTCACTTCGGCTTTTTCCACCATGGCCTGGCGGTCAATCTCCGCCACCAGAGCCCGCGCCGCTGCCAGTGAACGCGGCATCCTGAGCAAGATGAAATTGACGATGCTTTCATCAACGGCGATCTGCCGATCAGCAAAGAGTTTGACCAAAACCCCTCTGAGCAGATGATCATCCGGTGCCAGAATTCCAACAACAGGAAGTGCGTTCAACCGCGAGGCTAAATCTGGCAGCGCAACATTGAGCTCCGCCACAGCATACCGGCTCGTCAGCAGAACATGGCGCTGGCCCTGCTTTGCCAAATTAAGCACATGGAAAATGGCCCGCGCCTCAAATGCGCCAGGACGTATATCTTCGATGCAAAGTGCCGGGCCCGAAAACAATTGATCAAGCCCATCCACTTTCAGCGCGTCGGCGGCAATGATCTTGGCCTGTGAACGCGCCTGCCAGACCTGTGCCAAATGGCTTTTGCCTGAACCCTCAGGCCCTAAAAGAATGGCGCCATAACTGGGCCATTGCGGCCACTCATCCACCAGCCGAACCGCAGCTTCATTGGAAGGTGTGACCAGAAAATCATCCCGCCCCTGTGCCGCCCGCTGGCCCAAGTCCAGCGCCAGCTGTTGCGGTTGTTTCACGGCGTGGCCTTGTCGTGGCCGCGGTAAATGTCGCTCGCAAGATAACGCGCCAATCCATGCCGCACCAAAACCCCGCTGGTCGCCGCCAATGGCACGGCCAAAATCAAACCGAGAAACCCGAACACATAAGAGAAAGACAACAAGGCCAGCATCATCCACACCGGGTGAAGGCCAATCGATTGCCCCACCAACTTTGGTGAAAGGAAATTGCCTTCCACAAACTGCCCCAAAGCCAAAATGCCAGCAACGCCCAACAGCGCTGTTTCCTGTGGCCAAAATTGAAGCAGGCCGACCAGCAAGGCCGTGACCCCGCCGAGCAATGCGCCAAAGAAAGGAATAAAGGCCAAAAGCCCGGTGAACAACCCAATGGCCAAGCCTGATTTCAGCCCCGCCAATGTAAACCCAAGTCCATAGAACACGGCGAGGACCAAACACACCGTGCCCTGCCCGCGAATATAGCCCGCAAGGGCCGTGTCAACATCATGTGCGATCAACCGAATGTCGTCACGGTGATCCAGTGGCAACCAGGAGTCGATCTTGGCGACGAGATGATCCCAATCATTCAAAAGGTAAAACGCCACAACCGGCGTGATCACCAGAAGCGATGCCAAATTGAGCAGCGCCTTGCTGCCCGTCCAAACGGTTGAGCCAAGCCCCGCCACCCACAGCGCTGCCCTGCCGCCATAATCTGCCAAGCTCGATTGCAGATCAAAGCCACCTTGGTTCATCATGTCTTTGAGCCACTGCGGCGCGGTGTCATTGCCCATCGCCACCAACTGTTGCGAAAGGGCTGGCACTTCCGAAATCAATTTCGCTGCCTGATTGCCCAGAACGGGCACCACCAATACAAATACCCCGGTAATGGCCAGAACGGCAGATGCAATGATCAAGGCTGTTGCGGCAATGCGCGGCAAGCCAAGCCGCACCAACCTGTCCGCCACCGGATCCAGAAAATAGGCCAGCACAAAGCCAGCAATGAATGGCAACAACACGTCTTGGAAATACCAGAACAACAACAGCAGTGTTACCAAAGCCACCAGCCAGAAAATCAACTGTCGTTGCGTTGTCATGGGACTGCGCCCCCGCTCATGTGTTCAATCCAGGCTTTCATATAAGCAATGCCAGATACGAGCGTCAGCACGGCAACAATATAGGCGCAGGCCATGCTCACTTGTGGGGGCAAAAGCCCGAAACTCAAACCCCATAAGACCAACACAATAAACCCAATCTGCGCCAGCGTATTGGCTTTGCTGACAATCAAGGGCTTGACGGCCACGGGCTTTTCCAAAAGCCACGCCAACATCAAACCGCCGATGATCAACACATCACGGCTGATCACCGTAATCACCAGCCAAACGGGGATCTGATGCGTAACACCCAATGTGGCATAAGATGAAACCAGCAAGGCCTTATCTGCCAAGGGATCAAGATAACGGCCCAGATCTGTTTGCGCATTCAGCCGACGAGCCAGCCAGCCATCGGCAGCATCACTGAGGCCCGCAAGGCCAAACACCCCCAGCGCCACAGGATAGGCTTCCGAGATCAGAAGCCAGACAATAACAGGCACCAGAAGCAACCGCGCGATGGTGATGAGATTGGCGATATTCATGGCGTTAGAGTGGAACCACTAGCCAAGCGACACCACTGCGTGCCAGCTTCAATCCGGTGGCCTGTAAAGAATTTCCAAGATCATCAACATTGCCCGAATACAACAGACGCGCCGCTGCGCCCTGCCCATCAAGCGATGTGACATCAAGCCCGACAACACCCGGCGTGGACAAGATGCGCGAGCGCAACCCGTTCCACTCCGATGGCCCGGCAAATGGAATGGTCACGACCAAAGCCTGTGGGGCCGCCACGGCCTTGGCCGCCGATCGGGCTTGATCAGACCGGAACTTGTCGGTGATCAATTGTTGAAAGCGCTGCGCGCCCAAGGTGGTAGAATCTGTCAGGGTATGTGTGTCCGCCGTATAAATTTTATCGATAGTGATTTTACCCAAGGGCGATGTGCCCGTCACATGAACATGCACACCATTGTCGGGTGCAGCTTGCGCAAAGGCCAAGAGCAAGGTTTTCACATCATAGCGCCGACGCATGGCTTCGATCTTGATCGCATTGTTGCTCATCACATCCTGCGACGAAAGTGTGGATGCATCCTCTTGATCACCGAGTGGCACAATCAACGGAATCTGCGCTTGTGCGGCATGAAGCAAAATCCAAGCCTTGCGCCATGGGTTATCCTCCCACACCACCACCTGGCCGCGTTCATCCGTCCACACCGGAATGACCAACATGGCAGGGCCCTGCTCATCGGGAATCTTAACGCCAAGATTGGCCAGCATAGGCTTCAATCTGTTTGGCAAAAACCGCACCGTGAATGTGCCTTTGTAATGCCCGGGGCTGATCAGTTCTTTTTCAATGGATAATGATTTGAGCAACGGCATCACTTGCTTTGGTTCCAGCTTTGCGAGTTCTGCCGAAACACCAGCCCCACCAAGTGCCTGGCCAAGCTGTTGTAAGGCCTTCACCTGAACATCAACCAGGGCTTTGTCCTTGGCCAATTTGGCCGAAACTTCTGACTCGTCAACCTCAACGCCCTGCATGGCATAGGGGTTGGTTTCAACGGGCCCTGCCGCATAAGCCAAAGGCGCAGCCCAGATGAAGATGAACGGCAATATGGCAGTGAATTTCATCAAGGCTCTTTTGGCTTTATTCCACATTAGAATCTGCTAGGGAAATCCCATTACCACATTTTGAGGCAAACTAGCGGCATGAGCGGCACGGAACAAGCACTTCGCAATTCACTCAGCTATGCCGATGCCGGTGTGGATATCGGCGCTGGCAACCGTCTGGTCGATTTGATCAAGCCGCTGGCCAAATCCACCCGCCGCAAGGGCGCTGACGCGGCCTTGGGCGGTTTCGGCGGATTGTTTGACCTGAAGGCCTGCGGCTTCAAAGACCCCGTATTGGTTGCTGCCAATGATGGCGTGGGCACGAAGCTGAAGCTCGCTATTGATACCGGCATTCACCATGGCGTCGGCATTGATCTTGTCGCCATGTCAGTGAACGACTTGGTGGTGCAAGGGGCTGAGCCTTTATTCTTTCTCGATTACTACGCCACCGGAAAACTTGATGTCGCCGCCGCGCGTGAAGTGATCGAAGGCATTGCCGATGGCTGCAAACAGGCCGGCTGCGCGCTGATCGGCGGCGAAACAGCTGAAATGCCCGGCATGTATCATGGCGGGGATTATGATCTCGCAGGCTTTGCGGTGGGGGCTGTTGAACGCAAGAAAATTCTGCCTGCGAAAGATGTAAAAGCCGGCGATGTCATCCTAGGGCTCGCCTCTTCCGGCCCACACTCCAATGGCTATTCCCTGATCCGCAAGATTGTCGAGATGAGCGGCGAAAAACTTTCGGCACCTGCCCCCTTTGCCAAGGGCCATACCCTGGCCGAAGCCCTGCTCACGCCGACGCGCATCTATGTGAAGGCGATTTTGAAACAGCTGAAGAAAAGTTCAAGCATCAAGGCATTGGCGCACATCACCGGCGGTGGCTTCACCGAGAATATCCCGCGCGTTCTGCCCAAAGGAACAGTGGCGGCAATTGATCTCACCGCCATGCCCTATCTTCCCGTATTCAAATGGCTGCAAAAATCCGGCGGCGTTGCCGAAGCCGAAATGCTGCGCACTTTCAATTGCGGTGTGGGCATGATTTTGGTGGTCAAAGCCAAGGATGCAAAATCCGTTGCCGCAGGGTTCAAACGCGCAGGCGAAAAAGTTGTGACGCTGGGCACCATCCTCCCCCGTAAAGGCAAAGAGGCTCAAGTGGCCTATACAGGCGCGCTTCCCGAATGAAGAAAAAACGCGTCGGCGTTTTGATCTCGGGCACAGGCTCTAATATGAAAGCCTTGGTGGAGGCGGGCCGCACCGAAGGCAGCCCTTTTGAAGTGATCTGCGTGGCCTCCAACAAAACAGAAGCTGACGGCATTGCATGGGCGCAAGCCCAAGGCCTCGCCACACAAGTGATCGACCACAAAGATTATGCCACCCGCGAAGCCTTCGACGCAGCACTCAACAGCTATCTGCAATCCCAAAATCTCGATCTCATCGCCTGCGCGGGTTTCATGCGGATCATGACGCCTGTTTTGATCACACCATGGCAAGGCCGCATGATCAATATCCATCCTTCGCTCCTGCCAAAATACAAAGGCCTGCATACGCATCAGCGCGCCATCGAAGCGGGCGACAAAGAGGCGGGCTGCACAGTGCATTGGGTAACAGCAGAGTTAGACGGCGGGCCGATGATTGCTCAAGCGCGTGTGCCGATTTTGGCTGGAGACACACCAGAAACTCTGGCCACCCGCGTGCTGATCGAAGAGCATAAGCTCTACGCAAAAGTTATGACCACTATTTTGGGCAAGCCTCCAGCCTCGCCATAATATCCTCAGCACCTTTCTGTTCGCGCACATCAAGATTGCGCGTGAAAGTGGTCCACGTTTCTGTCTCACTGGTGAGAACATAGGTTGTCGTCAGGATCGGGCCATCTGGCGGTTGCGACACTTTGCAGAAATTGCCTTTGATTCCGACGGTGAAATTGCTCTTCTTCTTTTCAGTCTTGGCGCGCTGGCCTTCATCGCTGCGCAGCTTGGTCAGACGTTCAGCACTGTCTGGTGGCATGAGAAAAACATGAAGCGTTGAACCTTCAGGCCAATCCTGCGGAATGTCTTGAAGATCAGCAGGCGCACTTGTTTCTTCAAGTGGAATATCCTCATGGTGTTCGTCTTCGCCTTCGAATTTGTAAGTATATCTGAAATAGGCTGGCGGCAGCAAAAGTCCGAAGCTTGCAGGAACACTCAAGGCAATGCGCACCTTGGCAATATCGGTAGTCAAAAAATTGATCCGCATCAGGCGCGGGATCGAGGTCAAAGGAATGGTTGAGCAGCCAGCCAGCGCAATTGACAGGGCCAAAAGGAACTTCTTCGCCATGTTCTATCCATTTCATTTATTACTGTTTGACAATCATTTATTGTCATGCAATGAATAGCGCGTCAAGAGGTAAATCATGTCGACAGAATCAATTTCGCAACCGCCCAAAACCAAGAAACTGCAAAGCAAAATCGGCTGGATCTGCCAAAGTCTCCGCTGGTTGATGATTGTCTGGCTGGCTTGGATATTGATTTTGATCTCGCTGCCATTCTTTGATCTTGCGGGCACAGTTGAGCACATCAACATAGCGCTTAAGCTAACTGTCGACCCCGTAACTACGCAAAGTTACATCGCAAGCCGTTGCGTCAGCTATTTGGATTGGGCGGCTGCAAGTTCGATTGGCATTGCCGGCTGGAAACTGATGACGGGCTATCTGAATGGCGACATCTTCTCAGAACGTGCCGCCGAAAGTCTAAAGCGCTTGGGGCAAGCCGCTCTTCTGGCAACTGGCGCTGACATCATCGCGCGCCCAGTCTCATCTTGGATTTTGTCCGCCACGCATTTTCACACCATCCCCATTTGGCAATTTCTGATGCCCCAAGATTTGCTTTATGTCTTGATTGGCCTTCTCATCCTCGGACTTGCGCGCATCTATCACGCTGCCGCTGAAATCAACGCTGAAAACAAGCAGTTCATCTGATGCCTATCATTGTCAATCTTGATGTCATGCTGGCCAAGCGCAAGATGCGTTCCAAAACGCTGAGTGAGTTGGTCGGCATCACCGAGCAGAATATCTCGCTTCTGAAATCCGGCAAAGTGCGTGGTATGCGCTTTGAAACGCTGGATGCGATATGCAAGGCGCTCGATTGCCAACCCGGAGATATTTTGGAATATCGTGCCGATCAGGTTTGAGCATCAATTTCCCGCGCCCTTTCTTCCTTCCACCGCGCCAGAAGTTTGAGCCGGGGTTCGCGATATTTTTCCGCCAGCACATCCATCACGCTGATCCTGTCGGTGCGGAAATGTCTGAAGCCCACACGCAGTTCACACCATGCCACCACAATGCGCTGCGCATCAAAATAGGAAATGGCAATCGGCCAGATGATGCGCTGGCTCAATGCTCCCTGCTCATCGCCATATGCAATGTGAACTTTGCTCTGGGCGCGAATGGCCCGACGCAGCAAACTCACATCCACTTTGTCTTCAGGCAAATCAAACTTCGGCGGTGTGAGCAGCGGCGCATCATAAAAGAATGGGCGCATCGCTTCCGGCAGAACCGTGCCGATCTTGGCCACCACATCCTGTGCGGCGCGTTTCAAGGCAAGATCGCCCCGCCGCTGCACCCAGCTGAGGCCCAGCATGATCGCTTCCAGCTCGTCCGATTTGAACATCAGCGGTGGCAGGTCATAACCTTCACCCAGAACATAACCCACCCCCGCCTCGCCGCGAATGGGAACACCATCAGTGATCAGATCAGCAACGTCCCGGTATAAAGTGCGCAATGATACTTCCAGCTCTTCAGCCATGCGGGCACCCGTCACCGGTCTGCGGTGGCGGCGCAAGAGTTGAATGACACGTAACAGGCGATCTGCTCTTCTCATCTTTCAAGCCTAGTGCAACACTGCTGACACCATGTTGTCAGCAGCATGTCAGTATAGCTAAATCATCACAGGAGAAAACCATGTTACAGCTTTATGTCTATGGCCCCAAATTCGGCCTGCCCGATGGTAGCCCCTTCTGCATCAAGGCGCTCACCATGCTGAAAATGTCTGGCCTTTCCTTTGAAACCAAGCTGATGAGTTTCAAACAGGCACCCAAGGGCAAAGCGCCTTACCTACAGGACGATGCCAAGATCATTGCCGATTCCCACTTTATCCAAAAACACTTGGAATCTGCGCATCAAATCGATTTCACCGGTGGCACTTCCACCGAAAAACTGGCGCAAGGTTGGGCGGTCGCCCGCATGTTGGAAGAGCATTTCTATTTTCTCTCAATGAACATCCGTTGGCTGCGCGATGAAAACTTTTGGAAAGGCCCCTATCAATTCTTTGCCGGCGCGCCGGCTCCCATCCGCCCGCTGATTGCCCGGATCATCCGCAAGAAGGTCGCCAAAACCCACAACCTGCAAGGCCTCGGCCGCCACACGGCAGAAGAACGCTTTGATCTCGCCAAGGGCGACCTTGATGCCATCGAATCCCTGTTGTCGCGCAGCCGCTTCTTGCTGGGTGACAAGCCCAGCGCAGTTGATGCGTCAGTCCTCGGTTTCTTGTGGGCGGCGGAATGTCCCTATTTCAAAAGCGAAATCGGCGATTACATTCGCTCCCGCCCTGTTTTGATGAATTACCTGAACCAGATGCAAAACCGTTATTTTCCCGAGTTCAAGGTCAGCTGATGTCAGACCAAGATCAGCTCTTCGCTGAAACCATTGCACCCTATTCGCCAAAGACACGAAAGCGGCTTGGTGAAATCCGCAAGCTGATTCTGGCCACTGCCCAAGATTTAAAAGACGTTGGCAAAGTCACTGAGGCCCTGCGCTGGGGTCAATTCAGCTTTCTCACTTTGGAAACTGGCAGCGGCAGCACCATCCGCATCGACGGCCGGCGCAGTGACACTGAAACTGTCGCTATCTATTTCAATTGCCAAAGCGGCCTCATCGAAAACTTTAAGGAACTTTATTCTGACCAGATGAAATTCGAAGGCCAACGCGCCATTCTTTTTGACGTTGGCGCGAAATTGCCAGAAGCCGCTCTGCGCCACTGCATTTCACTTGCGTTGACGCATCATCTGCGCAAACTTCCAGCCAAAAGCAGGAAGACAAAACGTGCATAAACATTCCATCATCATCGACACCGATCCGGGCCAGGACGACGCACTGGCCATTTTGTTGGCGCTCGCCTCGCCGGAGGTTGAACTGCTCGGCATCTGTGCTGTGGCAGGAAATGTGCCGTTGCATCTCACAGAAGTGAACGCGCGTAAAATTTGTGAGCTAGCCGGAAAGCCTGAAACCAAAGTCTTTGCCGGTGCCATCCGTCCCATGTTGCGCCCGCTGGTGACGGCAGAACATGTGCATGGCAAGACGGGTCTTGATGGCCCGGTTCTGCCCGAACCCAAGATGCCGCTGCAAAGCCAATATGCGCCGGACTTTATTGTCGATACCCTGATGAACCGACCGGCGGGTACGGTAACGCTTTGCACCCTGGGCCCGCTCACCAACATCGGCCTTGCCTTGGTGAAAGAGCCGCGCATCGCCTCTCGCATCAAGCGCATCATCGCCATGGGTGGCGGTTATTCGGAAGGCGGCAACATCACGCCGACAGCGGAATTCAATATCTATGTTGATCCGCAAGCAGCACGGCTGGTCTTTCAATGC
>JAYWAB010000219.1:0-19616 GCA_043782835.1 Aestuariivirga sp. | reverse complement strand
TCTTTTTCAAGTTGCTCGAATGGTGGCCCCGTCACTTTTGCGTTTGCGGCGGGTAGGGAGGGTGGCTGGGAAACCACCATGCGGTAACCCACGCGAGGCACTGTGACGATCCACGCGCTGCCGTCTGGCTTTTCGCCCAGTGCCTTGCGCAGCGCTGCAATCTGCACCGTCAAATTGCCCTCTTCGACGATCTGGCCGGGCCAGACGCGTTCCATCAAATCTGATTTTGAAACGGTCTTGCCCTGGGCTGCGAGCAGTGTTTCGAGAATAGCTTGCCCACGCTGGTTGACGGGCACGGCTTTACCCGTTCCATCAGCCAAGCCGATGTTTGAATCAAGAACATATTGACCAAAGCTTATGCGGGACATAGGGGTAGCTTAAATGGAATAGCCCAAGCTGGCAAACTGCTGCTGGGCTTGGCGGGGGACTTCATCATGGATATGGCGCATTTGGGCGTTGAGAGTTCGGCGATTGTCGCGGCGTTTTTGGCATCGGTCGTGGAAGTGGTTGAGGCCTTCACCATTGTTTTGGCAGTGGGCACGTTGAGTGGCTGGCGGCCGGCATGGCTTGGCACCTTTGCAGCGCTGGGGGTGTTGGGCATGCTGATCATCATTCTCGGGCCGCTCCTGGGCCAAGTTCCGATTCATTATCTGCAATTGTTTGTTGGCATGTTGCTTTTGCTTTTCGGCATGGGCTGGTTGCGCAAAGCGATCTTACGTTCGGCGGGGATTATTCCTTTGCATGATGAAGATCTTATTTTCGCCAAGGAAAAGGCCGGGCTTGAAGCTGAGACGAAGGCCAGGCAATCCTCGAAGAATTGGATTGCGGGCTTGGCCGCTTTCAAGGCGGTGTTGCTGGAAGGGCTTGAAGTTGTGTTTATCGTGATCGCCGTGGGCTCTGGCCATGGCATGTTGTGGCCCGCAGCTTTGGGTGCGGCGGGTGCTTGTGTTGCCGTTCTGATCATCGGCGTGATGGTGGCCAAACCGCTTTCAACTGTTCCTGAGAACACATTGAAATTCTGTGTCGGCGTGATGCTCTCGGCCTTTGGTGTGTTTTGGACGGGCGAAGGCTTGGGGATCGAATGGCCCGGGGCTGATCTGATTTTGATTTTGTTTGCGGCCATCTTCCTTGCGGCGGGATGGGCAACGTCACAATATTTACGCAAGCCCGCGCTGCTGGCTGTGAGATAGGAGCGATCATGAAAATTATTCAAGAGGTTCTGGCTGAACTTTTCAGCATGTTCATGACCGATGCGCGGATGTCTCTCTCAACTGTTTCTTTGGTGATCATTGTGGCGGGGCTGCTGAAGTTTGCCGCGCTGAGCGCCCTAGTTGCTGGTGGCTTGTTATTGGTTGGTTGTCTCGCGATTGTGATTGAAGCGGCGGTGCGCGATACGCGCAAGCGCGCGGCGGCCAGAAGCTAATTTAGGTTATTGCGCTTTGATGGGCACTTTGCTTAAGGTTGGGCGACTGCGGGCGTAGTTCAGTGGTAGAACATCTGCTTCCCAAGCAGAATGTCGTGGGTTCGATTCCCACCGCCCGCTCCAATTTTCGGGGCATCATGGCGGCAAAATTCGGAACGAGTGGCTTGCGTGGGCTGGCGGTGGAATTGGTTGGTGAACCCACGCGGCTTCATGTGCGCGCCTTTGTGCGTTATATGAAGGTGCGAAAACTGGCCAAGCGCGGCGGCCTGGTTTGTGTTGCTTATGACTTCCGAGATTCGAGCGGCGCGCTTCTGCAAGATGTGTTGGCGGCGCTCGCGCAAGAAGGCATGAAAGCGCTGGTTTTTGGCGCGGTACCCACGCCCGCGCTGGCGCTGGAAGCAATGCGGCGCAAAGCTGGGGCGATTATGATTACGGGCTCGCATATTCCGGCAGATCGCAATGGGCTAAAATTCTACGTTCCGCAGGGTGAGATTTCGAAACGCGACGAGAAGGCAATCACGGCGGGCGCGGCGAAGCTCAAGCCTTCCGCCAAGCTGCGCGATGTGAAAGTTCAAAAGACTCAGTTTGGAACGCCTGACGCTTTTGTGGCGCGGTATAAGGAAACTTTTGCCGGCGAGCCACTTCAAGGATTGCGCGTGGGTGTTTATCAACATACCACGGTGGCGCGGGATATGCTGATGGAACTTCTGGATCATGCGGGGGCTGACGTTGAAGCACTGGGGCGCTCGGACCATTTCATTCCTGTGGATACTGAGGCGGTTTCGGAAGCGACGCAGGCATTGGTTTCGGGTTGGTGCAAGGCGGGCCGATTTGATGCCATTGTTTCGGCGGATGGTGATGGTGACAGGCCGCTCGTTTGCGATGAACAAGGCCAAATTTTGCGTGGTGATTTTGTCGGCATGATCACGGCGCGGTTTCTGGGTGCTAAAACTGTGGTGACGCCGATTACATCGAATTCCGGGATTGATACGCATGTTTCGAAACGCAGTTTACGCACCAAAGTTGGCTCTCCTTATGTGATTGCAGGCATGAAGAAGGCCAAGCGGGCCGGCTCCAAAGCCATCGTGGGGTTTGAGGCAAATGGGGGATTTTTCACGCTTTCGACTTTTAAGCAGAATGGCATCGCACTTGCGCCATTGCCGACGCGCGATTGTTTTTTGCCGATTCTTTCGGTGTTGGCTTTTGCGGCGCGGGAGAAATTGAAACTTTCGCAGCTATCGATGAAATATCCTTTGCCCGCTGCACTTGCTGGGCGGCTGGAAAATTATCCGGTTGCAGCTTCTTCGGCTTTGATGACGCAGTTGATGAAATCCCCCGCTGCCTCAAAAGCATTTTTTGCGCCGCTGGGTGTGGTTTTGCGCATCGACAAGACAGATGGTTTGCGTTGCACTTTGGAGGATGGTGGCGCGGTGCATTTGCGCCCGTCGGGCAATGCACCGGAGTTTCGGTGTTATGTGGAAGCAGCAGATCAGCATAAAGCGGAGCATTTGCTGGGCGCTGCGCTTGCGCTGATTAAATATTCTCAGCCATAAAAATATCCGGCGGCAACATCAGAGATGGCAGATGGGGCAGTTCTGATGCCAGCGTTGCTTTGGCCATCACATCCACCACGCGGCGCGAAAGAGCGGCGATGGGTGTGCCTAATGCGAGGTCGACCACGCCATCAATCAAGGCTGAACGGATGGCGGCGGTCAATTCATTGCAAACGGCGATGGGTTTGCTGGCCGCATCACATTCCCGCAAAGCTCGAATCAAACCCTCCTGCCCGCCGCCCGAGACATAAATGCCGACGAGATCGGGATTGCTGCTGACCATTTCTGTTACCGCTTCATAGGCAATGCGTTCGTCATCGAGATTGATGATGGGTTCCAACAGCTGAAATTCTGGCGCGTGTTCGCGCATATAGGTGCGGAAGCTGATTTCGGAAAGTTCCTGGTTGAGATAGCGGTGGCTGCCCACAAGGATGCCGATTTTGCCGGGCTTTTTGGCGAGGCGGCTGATGGTCCAGCCCGCGATGCGCCCACATTTTCTGGAGTCAGCGCCAAAGAGGCCATTGCAGGCGGGACTGGTGATGCTGCTGAGGAGGGCAAAGACGGGCTTTCCTGACGCAGTAATTTTTTCCACGGCTTCGTTGACGATCGGGTGGTCCATGGCCACAACGGCAAGGGCATCGACTTTCTGGGCCATGTGCAGCATTTTATCGGCGATAATGCTGGGAACGAGTTCTTCCATAAATTCAACAACTGGCCGGCCTTCCACGAAGGTGCTGGATTTGGCCGCAGCGGCGAGTTCCTTGCCCAGTTGCTGATAAAAAGCGTCATGCTTCTGCAGCAAGAAGCCAAAACGACGGTGTGGCGTTTCAGTCAGCCGGCGCTTGAGGAGGCCGGTGGCGTGATAGCCAATGGCCTCTGCCGCCTCGACGACACGGCGCGCTGTGTCGCCATGAACGGGCAAGCGGCGGTTCAGCACACGATCTACCGTGGCCACCGAAACGCCGGCCTTTTTGGCCAGATCAGCAATTGTGGGGCGATCAACCATCCAAGTTCCTCAAACCATCATTAACATATGATATGAAATGATGCAAACTGATGGTTTCCATCAGCAAAACCTTGTTGATTTGGAACGCGCGATCTACGATCTCCTCTCAGCGGAGGTAATGTTCCATGCAGATGCGGGATTATGCGATGTTGAGTGCGGAGAGCAAGGCAGCGGAAGCGGCTGGGCTCAAATCTGCTGCTTGGTATCACAGTGATATTGCGCGCAAGGACATGAAGGATTTGATGAAGCGCAGCGACGCGCCTGCCATTCGCGATACGATCATTTGGCTGGGGGCCATGATATTGTTTGCGGCCTGGGCCATTTATGTCTGGCCTTCTTGGTGGGCCGTGGTGCCGCTCGCCTGTTATGGTGTGCTTTATGGATCAGCAACAGATTCACGTTGGCATGAATGTGGGCACGGCACGGCGTTCAAGACACGGTGGATGAATGATGCGGTTTATCACATCGCCTGTTTCATGATCATGCGTAACCCAACGCGCTGGCGCTGGAGCCATACGCGCCATCATACCGATACAGTGATCGTGGGCCTTGACCCGGAAATTGCTGTGATGCGCCCACCTGTGGCCTTCAAAGTGGCGCTTGCTTATGTTGGTGTTTTGGATGCTTTTGAGTCGATGAAGATGATGCTGGTAAATGCCTCTGGCAAGATTGTCGATCAGGAGAAAAGTTTCATTCCAGAGATGGAGTGGCCCAAGGTGATTTTGGCGGCGCGGATTTGGGTGGTGATTTATGCGGCCACGCTCGGCGCGAGTTTTTATTTCCATTCCTTTCTGCCGCTGCTGCTGGTTGGCTTGCCCCGACTCTATGGCGCTTGGCACCATGTGTTGACCGGGTTGACGCAGCATGGCGCTTTGGCTGATAACGTTCTGGACCACCGGATGAATTCGCGCACGGTTTATCTCAACCCGATTTCGCGCTTTATTTATTGGAACATGAATTATCATGTGGAGCATCACATGTTCCCCATGGTGCCTTATCATGCGCTGCCCAGGTTGCATGAAATGATCAAAGCCGATTTGCCAGCGCCGACGGCGTCCCTGTGGGCGTGCTACAAAGAAATGCTGCCCATCTGGGCGCGGCAGATGCGTGGCGAAGACATTTATCTGGTGCGCAAGCTGCCGGCTTCTGCCAAGCCTTATCAGCCGGGGTTGCATGGGCAAAATGTTTTGGCAGCAGCCGAATAGGATATGAAATGACACAGTGGATTGATGCTTGCGCCGCCGACGATATTGCCAATGAAGATGTGATCCGTTTTGATCATGGCGGCAAAACCTTTGCAGTTTTTCGTTCGCCGAGCGATAAATATTACGCCACGGATGGGCAGTGTACGCATGAAAAGGTTCATCTCTGCGATGGGCTGGTGATGGATCACATCATCGAATGCCCCAAGCACAATGGCCGCTTTGACTATACAACAGGTCAAGCCAAGGGTGCGCCTTGCATTGTCAATCTCAAGACCTATCCGACCAAGGTTGAGGGCGGCCGCGTCTTCATTGAACTCAGCTGATATGAGCAGCGTGCCGAGCATGGTTATTGTGGGTGGTGGCATGGCTGCGGCCCGGGCTTGCATTAATTTTCGTGCGCAAGATTATCAAGGCCCGATCACACTGGTGAGCGAAGAGGCGCTTCTGCCCTATGACCGCCCACCACTTTCCAAGGCCTCGATTGTGGATGAGGCGGGTGCTGAACCCGTTTTGTTGCTGGATGAAGGCATTGTTGCATCGCTCAAGGTGGATGTGCGTTTGGGCGCCAAGGTGATCGCGATCAATCGCCAGGAGAAAACCATTTCGTTGAATGATGGAAGCAAGATTGCTTATGCCAAGCTGCTCTTGGCCACGGGGGCCAAGCCGCGCAAACTGAATTGCCCCGGTGGCGAATACGCACTGACATTGCGGGACCAGCAAGACACTTTGGTCCTGCGTGAGAAATTCAAGCCGGGCAAAAAGATCGTTGTCATCGGCGGCGGGTTCATTGGTTTGGAACTGGCATCTTCGGCCAGCAAATTGGGTTGTGACGTCACTTTGATTGAAGCCCAGCCACGCATTCTGATGCGCGGTGTGCCCGAGCCGATCGCCAAGATGGTGCATGAGCGCCATGTGAAGGCGGGTGTTACGATGATCATCGGCATGGGGCTTTCCCATCTCACCGCCCATGCGGTTCATCTGGCCGATGGGCGAGTGATTGCGGCAGATACGATCATTGCGGGCATTGGTGCGGCGCCTGAAGTGCAACTTGCAACGGATACAGGCCTTGCGATTGACAACGGCATTGCCTGCACTGCGCAAATGCAAACTTCCGATCCTGATATTTATGCGGCAGGCGATTGTGCGTCCTTTGCCCATGAGCAGATGGGTGGACGGCGCATTCGCTTGGAGGCCTGGCGCTCGGCACAAGAGCAGGCGGCCACGGCGGTTGAAAATATGCTGGGTGGCAGCAAGGCGCATGTGAATGTGCCGTGGTTCTGGTCTGATCAATATGATCTGTCTTTGCAGATTGCGGGCATGGCGGACATGGGGCCGCAAACCGTGGTGCGCGCGCCAGCCGAGACTGCCCTGATCCTGTTTCACCTCGCCGAAGATGGTGCCATAAAAGGGGCCAGCGGCATTGGGCCCGGCAATTCGATCGCACGCGACATCAAGCTGGCGGAGATGATGATTGCCAAGCAGATGAAGCCAGATATTGCGGCCTTGGCTGATCCAGCTGTTCAACTCAAATCGCTTTTGAAGGGATAGATGATATGGCTAAAAAACGCCCGACCGTTGCCGATGTGCGCGCCAATAAGGGCAAGTATCAATATACGATGATGCGGGTTGAGAATTGGGACGAACTGGCCGCCGCCGAAGCCGCTGGCATTGATATGTGTTCAGTGCCACCTGAACTTCTTGCGCAAAAGAAATTCCGCGACGTTGGTCCATCCATTTTCGCCGTACCTGGCGTTTCGCTCTACGATAATTCCGGCACCACCGATGACTTTTTACGCTGGGGCTATAAAATGTTGAGTTATGGCGCTGATGCTGTTTATTGCGCGGCCTCGCTGCAAACCGTCCGGCGTATGGCCGATGAGGGCATTCCGGTGATTGGCCATACAGGTCTCATTCCATCCAAAGCGACGTGGACCGGTGGGTTTAAAGCGGTTGGCAAAACTTTTGAATCAGCTCGCCTCGTTTATGATCTGGTGATGCGATATGAAGAGGCGGGTGCCTTTGGGGTTGAGATTGAAGTAGTGCCAGCCGAAGTCACTGCTGAAATTGCCAAGCACACCAAGTTGTTTCTGGTTTCAATGGGGGCTGGCATTGGTGGTGATTGCCAATATCTTTTTGCGGATGACGTGCTTGGCCAAAACACCGGCCACATTCCGCGCCATGCGAAAATATACCGGAACTTTGCCAAAGAGTTTGAGCGCTTGCAGAAAGAACGCATCGCCGCGTTCGGTGAGTTTGTTGCTGATGTGAAAACTGGTGCTTACCCTCACGAGCAACACCTCGTCAGCATCACCAAGCCTGAGCTTGAAAAATTTATTAAGTCCCTTCCCCAAAGATAACGGAGAACAAGAACATGATTAGATTTGGCGTGATTGGTGCAGGCCGCATTGGTAAAGTGCATTCAAAAACGATCGCAGCAAACCCCAATGCGAAACTGGCTTATATTGCCGATGCCATGCCCAAGGCGGCGGAAGCCTTGGCTGCGCAATATGGCGCCAAAGTGGCTTCGGTTGAAGAGATTATGAAAGCGAAAGATGTGGATGCAATCCTCATCGGCTCCCCCACTGGTTTTCATGCCGAACAAATTCAAATGGCCTCCAAACAGGGCAAGGCCATCATGTGCGAAAAGCCGGTTTCGCTTTCAGTTGCAATGATTGAGAAAACACTCAAGGTTGTTGAGAAAAATAAATCGACTTTGATGATCGGCTTCAACCGCCGCTTTGATCCCAACTTTGCGGAACTTGAATCGCGCATTCGTGCTGGTGCTGTTGGCAATGTGGAGATGGTCACCGTCATCAGCCGCGATCCCAATCCACCGCCTGCTGATTATGTGGCAGGTTCAGGCGGAATTTTCCGCGATATGATGATTCATGATTTTGATATGGCGCGCTTCCTTGTGGGCGAAGAATTTGTGATTGTGAATGCGTTGGGTTCATCGCTTGTCGACAAGGCGATTGGCAAGGCGGGCGATTGCGATACGGCGGCTGTTCAAATGCAAACAGCTTCCGGCAAGATCGCTGTCATCACCAATTCTCGCCGCGCCACCTATGGCTATGATCAACGTATTGAAGTGCATGGTTCCAAGGGCATGCTCACCGCTCGCAATGTTCACAACACCACGGTTGAGTTGCATAATGAAAAAGGCACGCAGGCAGACCCCATTCAGAACTTCTTCCTGGAGCGTTATGGTGCGGCCTATGCCAATGAGCTCAACAGCTTCATTCAGGCAGTTGAAAAGGGGACCCGCAACCCGAAGCCCTCTGGCTTTGACGGATTGCAGGCCCAGAAGCTTGCTGATGCCGCAACCAAGAGCTGGAAGACTGGCAAGCCTGTGAAGGTTTGAGTTCACGCCAGCGGAGTTTCAACATGACCAACACATTTGTTCTTGCCGCTTGTGCTGAAATGCTCTGGCCTGAGAAGCCCATGCTGTGGCGGTTGCAACGCCTGACTGAAATGGGGTTCCAATGTGGCATTTGGAACTGGGGCAATCATGATCTGGCCATGCTGGAGAAATCTGGCGCGATGTTGTCATCCATGACGGGCTATGTGCGTGGGCGCTTAGCGGATGATGAGGGCGCTGATGAATTGTTGGCCACGGCGCGGCAATCAATTGCCGTGGGCAAGCGCCTCAATGTGGCGCGGCTCAACCTTCATGGCACAGGGCTTGGCGACAGGGGCCTGCCTTTTATCGCGGCTGATCTGGTGACGGGAGCCATGTGGCTTAAAGCGCGCGATACGCTCAATCGCATTGCTGATCTGGCGGAGAAAGAAGGCGTTGTCTTCATGTTGGAAAATCTCAACTCGGCAGTGGACCATCCCGGGGTGCCTTTTGCGAAGGTCGAAGACACTCATGCGCTCGTATCATCCATCAATCGCGCGGGCCTGAAGCTCAATCTTGATCTTTATCATGTGCAGATTGGTGAAGGGAACCTGATCGAATGGTGCCGCAAGTGCCAGCCATGGATTGGCGAGGTGCAGGTGGCGGACGTTCCGGGCCGCATGGAACCTGGCACGGGCGAGATCAATTATGCAGGCGTTGCCCGCGCCCTCAAGGCGATGGGCTATCGCGGGGCGGTTTGTTTGGAGGCCCATACTTCGGGCGATCCTGAAAAAGCGCTCGAAGCTTTCCGCGCAGCTTTTACACCCTAACGCAACGACAAAGGGCTCCCGACCGGGGAGCCCTTCGCACAAACTGGATTCCGAGTACGCAGTACCTAATCTCGGAAAGCCCGGGACACTGGCCGTGAAGCCAACGCGTGTCGTGACAAGATGTTTAGCTGATAGTCGTTTCGAAACCCTTTCTGCATTAAAATTTTGCATTAACAGAGGCTTACTAGCCTGTGCGAAAGCTACGCAAAGCGTATCAAAAGGGCACAGGTTGAGCCCTTGGCGCGAAATAAAAAGAATTTAGATTAGGGGTTCCCATGGCGTCACATGACTGTTAGAAGCCGCCAACGCGATTTTTACCCAAGCCCCCTTCAATGCCAATCGGATGGCCCGGAGCTTGGAAACAGATAACGCGGGATGGAGCAGCCCGGTAGCTCGTCAGGCTCATAACCTGAAGGTCGTCAGTTCAAATCTGGCTCCCGCAACCAATAAGCCCTTGAAATCGTAACCCGATTTCAGGGGCTTTCTTTTTGATGATTCTCGAATTCACACGCTGGGGCACGGCAGAACGGGAATTTGCGGGCAAATTTATGGGTGTGATTTTCCTGTGGATCGTTTTTTTCGCAAGTGAGCAGCAGTCCACTTTGGATAAGGTTTCAGTTCTTCCGCTGGACTATGTGGATTGCTTTAGCCGGATCAAACCCAAGAATTGATGCCAATTCCAAGAACTCAATGACATCAACCCGTCTTTGCCCACCTTCCAGCCGAGCCACGAAAGATTGGTACTCCGAAAGTTTTTCAGCGAGTTGGGTCTACGTCAAACCGACAACTTCCCGATTTGTGAAATCAGATCGATTGTCGCATTATAATGCACCATGAGTTGCTACCGTTTTCATGGACATTGAGTCAAAATGTTTTGACTGGATGAGGCATAAAACAGTCTGCCGCCCGAATCTGGCTTGAACTCCTCGCTGAACAATTCAATGTTATCAATATCGACGTAAATTAATGTCAGCTTGTCATCTGTTAATTTAAGTTTGACAAAGCCATTCTGGCCAACAGGACTTCCATCAGAAAGAACATGGGAGCGTGTGTCGTATAACTTCAAGGGAGCAATGGACTTATCTGGCTGGACCATCTCGATGGGCATGCCGCCGTGACCAATACAACGGCCATAAACCGTCAAGCCCTCTGGCGTTTTGAATTTATCATAGATGCCAAGACGGTGTTCATGGCCCCAAAGCCAGATGAATTCCTGATCCTGAAAAAATTCGGCCATTTGCCGCGCAGGCCTCGTATAAACTCGTTCCGAAAAGGCGCTGAAATAATTGTGGTGCCCCAATACGAGCGTCGCCTTTGGCTTGGTTTTGACCTGCACAACAGTCTTCAGCCAGTCGAGAAAATCTTGTTCGAGGCGACAGTCCGTACCGATCCATGGAATTTCTCTGAGCAACGGAATTGCGCCGAGTAAAGGAATTCCCACCGAATTATAGCCCGTGTCGATGGCAATGATCCGCCAAAATTCGGATTCGAGGCAGAAATAGCTGGCCTCTTGACCTTTCTCCGAATTCTTCATTCCAAGCCGTGGCAAGAGCGAGCGAAAGTAAGGTCCGCCATTGGCATACATTTCATGGTTGCCGTTGAGCGCAAAACTACCCTGCACGCCTTTGGGCATAGTTACGCCATCAAAACCGTCGGCGTTTTTGCCAAAACAGTTTTGTTCTATTTCCGCGTCATCACCGACATAGTAAACGTCACCAAGATGGATTGTAAAATCGGGATTTGAAGATCTTATCAATTCTGCAATGGTCCAAGATTCAAGCGTTCCAGTCGCCCAGTCACCATAAAGTGCTAGCTCGATCCCACTGGAGCCCTTCTGCGGCCCTATTTTATACACCCCATTATTTTTCGAATTTGCGCTGTAAGTCCGAAACGGCTCTTTCGGAGAAAACGTATAATTCAAATACTTTGAAATCCACGGCCAAGGATTGTTCGGAAGATAATCCGACAATTTTTGAAACATCCCTTGGTGAACTGGGGGTTCGGGTACCTTCGCGGCACTTTGATTGTAATAGTTCTTCGCAACCATGCGTTCGATATTCGGTCTGCGGCTAAGCTTTACCAAATCCTCGGCTTTGCGCAGCGAAGCCGGAGGTTGCGGCATCTCTGGCGCTGTATCTCTTGGCCGCTTCATAATTCTGCGATTATCTTATCGGCAATGCGAAGTGACAAGGCACTAATCGTCAAAGACGGATTGAGACCAAGTGCGGTCGGAATGATCGAAGCATCGGCAACGTAAAGGCCAGGATAAATGTCCTTTAGATCGGTAGCATTCTTTTTATAGACATGACCATATTCATCCACCACACCTTCCGAAATATCAGCACCAATCCGACAGCCGCCCAGTGGGTGTGGCGATGGCACTGAAGTAGCGTTAAGCGCTCCCGCAGCATCCATTAAAAAGGGATTGATGAACTTTCGCGTCTTGACTCCAACAGGCAGCAGTTGATCCGCGAGAAGTTTCAGCGACGCTTCAATGTCCTTGTAGACTGGATCTTCGTGGAAAGCCTTGCCGTCACTGCGTTTCACCCGCAATCCAGTCTCGCGTGAAGCCCCACCCAGCCGGAACTGTCCAATAGCGGCTTCACGACCTTGCGCCACCACACACATCATCTCGCCAGTGAGCTCTTCCGGAGATTTGAAAAAGTCTTGCCTCTCCTGAGCATTTTTGAACAAGGCAGTCACAGCACGAATTACCCAATTGATGGCCCAGCGCAAAATTGCGACAAACACAAAGAGGCCGGGGCCGCGCCCCTTGCCGAGTGAACGGATCAAAGGCACACCAACGCCAGTCAACGACGCGATTGCGGGCGGTATGCCTTGGTCTTCTATCGTGTGGAAGCGCGGCTCATCGGACTTGGTGCCGGTATCGTTTACATTCATGTGGACAAATGACGTCGTTACTGGCCCACGCGTCAGAGTGATTCGTTCAGAAATATTTTCAAGAAATCCGATGTAATCGCCATTGGTAGAAAAACCGAACCCGGTTCTGTCGCTCAAATCGGGCAACCCGTCAGCGCGTTGTTTTGAGCGGAGCAAAATTTCGCTTGTTCCAAGGCAGCCAGCCGAAACAACCAGTTTTTCGGCAATCACAGTTTTGCTCGTCTTCTGGCCTCGCTGTGGTGACGATTGATCCGCGTATTGAATGTAGTGGATGCGGTAGCCTCCCTCGGGCAACGCCTCAATGAAATCAACTTCACTCAAGGGTTCAATTGACAATATATCCTTGTATTGAGCATCCGTTGGCTTGGCGTTGGCATTGGGTTTTCCGAGAGCAGCCACCATCAGCTGCTTGTTCAAGGTGTGGCGTGCACCCGGCAAACAGCCGACATTGCACCGACCTTGACGTTCACAATAATTCTTTGGGTTCCCGGCGGGATGGAAAAGTGTGGGAACCTGAGAAGGGTCTCTGGTGGTGAGGTCATTGATCGCGAGATCGACTGCGCCATAGTCGGTTGATATTTTGGCAGCCGCAGTTTGAAAAACCCGTGCGCGATCGATCCACAAGGCGTCCTCTGGATCATCAAAATCCCCGAGAGCTTGTGGCGCATTTGGATTTTTTTTACCGACAATGATTTGCTTGACGCCGCGTGAATTGAACGGGCTTCCAGGGTTTGCCAAATGAAAATCCGTCGGCACAGCGGCGGTGCGCCCGATGATATTGCTTAAACCTGTGTTCACTTTGAAAGGACCCTGAATCACCACACTTGATGCAAGACCCGCCGCATCGGTTTTCAACCATGCCCCATCGCCAATCCGCAATGTGACCGGAACTTTGGCATCAGCGATGAACTTATAAGTGGTCGAGACCCCTGCGGAATCGAGTGTGATTGTCTTTCCCTGTACGAAATCTTTTATCTTGCCTGAAATCCGGTCAGACCCCGACAAGTTTGGGTCCATGCCTTTGGTAGCGCGTTCGTTCAAAGCAAAGACAACGCCAACACTAATCGCTTGCCGCGCCAAGTCGTAATAGGAATCACGCTTTGCTGTATCCCAGCTCATTGCCTGCCAGCGTGCATCCGCAAAGATCAACTCCGGCGGGCGGATCGTGATATTGGAATAAATCAGCGAACCACCACCAACACCGCTGGCCCTCGCCACCGAGACGCCATCATTCTCGCCACCAAACAATCCCAGAAACGGCTTGCGGCCAAGAGTCTCAAATTGATAAAGCCCATCGATGTTTCCCGGCTTTCTGAAACAGCGAAAAAATATGTCCAAGAAACCTCTAAAATTGTTCAGTGATGACCAGAACTGCACAGGCTGTTTGTTGGCGACGAGAAAATCATAGGCTCGAGCCTCTTTGTCCTGAACGGTGCCAACGGGCGTTGTCCACCACGTCCCCCGCTCCAGCATTAAGACGCTTTCTGCCTTGTCTCGTCGTTGCAGCGCGCGAGCCAGCGAAAGTGCCGTCATCGAACCACCAAACCCCGAACCGATAACGACGAATTTGTGACGCGGTTCTGTTGGTGAAGGCTGGACGGCGGTCGTCATTGCAACCGCTCGCAGATGGAGGTTGATTTCTCGACAGGCTTTAGCTCGGGAATAGCGCGGATGAAATATATAACGCCCATAAATAGCCTCCGTATTTTTCGAGGTCCGATTTAATGCAGCTATGAACATTGAAGTCCATCGTTACGACTAAACTAACACATTCGTTTTGTCAAAATCAGAAACTTAGATTTGGATCTCTGAACCGTGAAGGCCCTGATCAAAAATGGGGTGCTGACAACAGTTACATCTGGACGGCTGAGGGCTGGCTCTATCTGGCCATAGTGCTTGATCTCTACTCACGGCGCATGTCGGTTGGGCTACCAGTGACAGGTTGAAGAAGGACTTGGCACTCAAGGCCCTGAGCCAAGCCATCCTCATGCGGCGACCGCAAGCGGGCCTCATCCACCATTCGGACCGTGGCAGCCAATACTGCTCAGACGACTATCGCAGGCTTTTACAATCAAACGGTCTCACTGTGTCGATGAGCGGCAAGGGCAACTGTTACGACAACGCCATGGTCGAGACTGTCACCAAAACCATCAAATCCGAACTCATTTGAAGAGCAAGCTATGACACGCGATCCCAAGCCACTTTGGCCCTTGGACATTACATCGACGGCTTCTATAACCCACGCCGGAGACACTCAGCTTTGGGCTATAAATAGCCCATCACATTCGAAGCCCAAATGGCGGAGATGAACTAAACCACAGAATGTCCCTCCACTTTTTCCGGGTAAGTCCACCCTAACTATGATCCAGTTTTATGTAGAGTCCCTGTCTCATTGCCCCGCGATTAAAACGCTGGGGTTCTCTCTGCTGAGTTGATCAGTAAGTTCAGATGCAGCCTGACTGCCGCAGTTTCGCTAAACTGCACACTGAAAATTGAAGGCTTTCGCCCAGCGATCAAATAGCTCTAGGATGTGATTTCCTCTGCACTGGTGGCTGTAATGAAAATGGATCTTCAAACTGAACAAAGCATCGCCCGCAATGCTCTTTCGTATGACCTGTTGCCGTATGAATCAAAACCCATTCCACAAAGTCATCCAGCCCGCCTTGCGGCCATGGCCAAGATCTTTGGGTTGGAAAGTAAGCCCCTTGCCACTGCTCGTGTGCTTGAATTGGGTTGCGCTTCTGGGGGTAATCTTGTGCCCATGGCATTGAACCACCCCATGGCGGAGTTTGTCGGAATTGATATTTCTCCTAAGCAGGTTCAAGCTGGCCGCGACCGCATACAACGGCTCGGTTTAAAAAATCTGACGATCCGCTGCGAGAGTTTTTCGAATTTCGGGCCTGATGAAGGCAAATTTGACTATATCATTTGCCACGGCGTATTTTCATGGGTTCCTCAGGTCTTACAAGATGCAATTTTCCGGCTTTGCCAAAACCATCTTGCCTCTGACGGTGTGGCTTTTATCAGTTATAATGTTTTGCCGGGTTGGCGCATGTTGCAGACCTTGCGCGATGCCTTTCACGTCGCTTTACCAAAAACTGCGGAAGGGACCGACCGCGTGAAAGAGGCCGCAAAGTTGTTGGGTTTTCTCAGCGAGGCTTCGGCCGCGAAAACGGGGTATCACCAGGCGCTGAAATCAATCAAAGACAAGTTTCCAAAGTTTTCGGCAGCCTATGTGGCCCATGAATATCTCGAAGAGACGAATGATCCTTGCCTGTTCAGTGATTTTGCAACGCGTGCTACACAATATGGTTTGGGTTTTCTGGCCGAGAGTGAACTACAGTCAATGATTGTCGATCAACATGGCACTGCCGTTGCGATAGAAATTCGCAGGCGTGCGAATGGAGACCCGATTGCAACCGAGCAGCTCCTTGACCTGGTGAGCGGAAGAACTTTTCGCCAAACACTTTTGGTGCATCAAAAGCGAACCGATGAAATTAATCGTGATCTGGAACCCGATCGCCTGGATGGTTTGCACCTCGAAGCTGAAATTGGAATGCGCATTGAAAACGAAGGCGATGAGGCCAAAGTCACGCTTGTAGATGGCCAAGCTTTCTGGATCAAATCGCAAGCCATGTGCGTGGCTTTGCAAAAGTTCATTGCAAAATTGCCCTCCACGAGCGCCATCGAAAGCTTGTTGCCCGAGGGGTCTGAAGCTTCTGATGTCAAGCGTGGGTTTCGAAATTTGATGATGGCGGGCGTGGTTGCGCCGACGATACGGCCCGTTTTCGTGATCAATCCAGCGCCTTTAAACCCCAAGGCAACGCGCATCGCACGGGCAGATGCTGCGGATCATGCGGCTTTCACCACAAACCCCAAGCACGAAGCCATCGCATTGGAACCGGCAACCTGGTTTTTGTTGCACCACATGGATGGAACGCGCACACAAAGCGAATTGATCACTGACTTGGCGGCAGAAGTTCGTGATGGGCGCATTACGCTTTATGAAGATGGCAAAGAGGTAAGTTCAATTGAGAAAGCCGTAAGTTTTGTCGAGCAGCACGCCGTTCATCTGATTGATGGATTGGCCAAGGCGGGGCTTTTGGAAGCCTGACCAAATCGCGTTTTAGCGCTTTGGCATCATCTATTTGGGGGATTTGAATTTTGGAAAACTGCCCTAGAACTGGTCTTAGACGTGATCCAAAGGGATATTAACTGGCAGTTTGGCATCCCATTGCCAGCTGACTTTCCTTCGGTTAAGGTCCCTTAACGGGGCCAAACTTAGAACAAATAAGAGAGGCGAAGGCTATGGCTGATAGTGGGCAGAAGTTTATCAAGCGGAATCGTCCTCCGCGTGTTCAAATCCAATATGAAGATCCCTATAACGCCGAAAAAATGGTTGAGTTGCCATTTGTCATGGGCGTGATGTCTGATCTCTCCGGCAACGCGTCCGACGTTGAAAAGCCGGCGATCACTGATCGCAAATATCTCGACATCGACATGGATAACTTTGATGACCGGATGAAAGCCATCAAACCTGGCATTGTCTTTAACGTCCAAAACAAATTGGGCGATGCGAAAGACGAGAAGCTTTCCGTAAAACTCAACTTTGAGAAAATGGCTGACTTCAATCCGGCCGCTGTTGTCCGGCAAGTTCCCGCGATGGCCAAGCTCTTGAAGGCCCGCGAGCAGCTTGCCAATTTGCAACGCTACATGGACGGCAAAGTTGCCGCTGAAGATCAAATCAAAGCGTTGCTCAAAGATCCTGACCTGATGAAGCTTTTAGAAGCGCGCCGGGCAGAAACGGATTCCAAGGGTAGCAAAGAATAGATGTCCGTATAACAGGCAATATAGCCTGGGGAGAGAATGAGAATGGCCGACAAATCAGCCCAGCAGCAGGGTGCTGCCACAGAAATAAGAGAACTCGATCAATTCGAAGCCCTGCTTAAAAAAAGTTTTAAGCCGCGCAATGATAGTGCGGCGGCGGAAGTCCAAAATGCCGTGCAAGCTCTGGTCCAACAAGCTTTGCAGGACACGACTTTGGTCAAAGACGACGTGCTTGATACGATTGATTCAATGATCACCAAGCTTGACGAGCAACTTTCAATACAACTCAACGAAGTAATTCATGCGCCTGAATTCCAACAGCTTGAGAGTTCTTGGCGCGGATTGAATTATCTCGTCTTCAACTCTGAGACGGACACATCACTAAAAATTCGGGTGATGAACATCGGTAAAAATGAACTCTACCGTGAGTTCAAAGTTTACCCGGGCGCGCGTTGGGACCAGAGCCCTATTTTCAAAAAACTCTATGAAGCCGAATACGGCCAGCTTGGCGGCGATCCCTATGGCTGCCTGGTGGGAGACTATTATTTTGACCACTCGCCAACTGATGTTCAGCTTCTGCGTGATATCAGCAAGGTTGCATCGGCCTCTCATGCGCCGTTCTTTGCAGCCGCACAGAGCAGCCTTCTGGGGATGGATAGCTGGAATGAGCTGACCAATCCGCGTGACATTGGCAAGATTTTTGACACGCCTGACTACGCTGCGTTCAAATCCCTGCGCGATGCGCCTGATTCGCGCTATGTTGGTTTGTGCATGCCGCGGGTTTTGGCGCGCCAGCCCTATGGGGCCAAGAATGAGCCTGTCGAGGAATTTGCGTTTGAGGAAGATACCGACGGGCATAAGGGTGAGAAGTACGCTTGGATGAATGCCGCCTATGCCATGGCGACCAATGTCAACCGAGCTTACAAGGAATATGGTTGGACTGTGCGCATCCGTGGTGTTCAGTCTGGTGGTGAAGTTGAGAATCTCCCGACCCACACGTTCCCGACCGATGATGGCGGGGTTGATCTCAAATGCCCCACCGAAATTGCGATCAGTGATCGCCGCGAAGCTGAGCTTTCCAAGGCAGGCTTGTTGCCGCTAATCCACCGCAAGAATACCGACAAGGCCGCGTTCATCGGTGCGCAGTCTCTTTACCGCCCCAAGAAAATGGACAGTGATGAGGCAACCGCTTCCGAAAACCTGTCATCGCGATTGCCCTACATGTTCGCGGTTTCGCGCTTTGCCCATTACTTAAAGTGCATGGTGCGCGACAAGGTTGGTGCCACGATGGAGCAGGATCAACTTCAGACATGGTTGCAGGAATGGATCATGAAATATGTGGATGGTGATCCAAAGAACTCCAGCGAGGCCACTAAGGCAAGGCTTCCCTTGGCAGGTGCCGAAGTTCAAGTTTTCCCAGACGAAGAGAACCCGGGCTATTATGCCGCGCGCTTTTACTTGCGCCCACATTATCAACTGGAAGGCATGGATATTGGCATGAGCCTTGTCTCGCGTTTGCCAAGCCAACAGAGCGCATAAAATCAGAGGGTCCTCATTCAAATGTAGGATTAACTTTACCGGGGTCTATGACAATATGTTGATTACGCAGTGAGCGTGGCATTCAACCAAAGAAACGGAGACCGAAATGGCAGACGATATCGTTGTTAAGATTAAAGACATTGAAGGCGAATCAATGGTTGCTGGGCATTTGAAGGAAATCGACGTGCATTCGGTTTCTTGGGGTTTGCATAACCAAGCGACCACGCATCTCGGCGGTGGCGGTGGTGCTGGCAAAGTTGCATTCCAGGACGTCCATTTCAGTAAGCACTTTGATGCGGCATCAAATGTACTGCAGATGCGCTGTGCCGATGGCAAACATATCGACAAGGCCGAGATCTTTTTTCGCAAACAAGGCGGTGGACAGAAAGAATATCTGGTCATCACGTTGGAACAACTTTTGATTTCCAACTACCAGGGCTCCAATGGCGGCGAACAATTCAGTATTTCATTTTCAAAATTCAAGTTTGACTACAAGCAGCAAGACGCAAAGGGTACCCTGCTTGGCAGCAAGGCATTCGCTTGGGATTTGAAAGCCAACAAAACTGCCTGATTGAAAACGGCGCTCTGTTCGACATTTCATCGGATTTAGGTGATACGGTTCATCATGAAAAAGCAGCCTAAGCATGACAGATTTGTTCCTCCCATCATGCAGGCTTTTCGGGCCGCTTTTCGTGAACGGGATTCGCAAAAAGCTTTGGATGCGCGAAGCGATGACGGCGAAAGAGTTATTGCGGGGCGTCGATCGACGCCTCGCAATTCTGTGAGCGAAAATCTGTTGCGTCAAGATTTGGCGGAAGATGTTTCAGTCCTGCTCAATACGGTCAATCTTGCTTCGGCTGTTGACCTTGAAGGTCTGGACGAAGTTCAAACTTCCATTCTCAACTATGGCGTCGATGATCTCACTTCGATTTCAGCGGATTCTGCCACTGTTGGCAACTTTCCTGGCAAGATCCAAAAAATTCTTGAAACCTTTG
>JAYWAB010000218.1:0-3647 GCA_043782835.1 Aestuariivirga sp. | reverse complement strand
GAGCACCATCAAGAAACTGACTGACGAACGACAAGAGGCCTATCGTGAAATCCGGGAAATGAGCGCGCACCGCTTAAATTTTTTGCTCAGCGCGGGAGCTTCTACATCCTTTGGACAGAACGAGGCCGCAGCCGCGAGCGCAGCACTGGTACGGCAGACAGCGCAGAGGCTCAAATCAAGTTCGCGCAATTCCTCCAACGCTGCACACAAAAACTTGGATCGCGCGATCCATCAGAGATTCTCGTGACCGAAGTGCTTACCAATTATTTGGAGCGGCTTGAGGTCAGTGGCAAAGATAGCGAGAGAGCCGCTTATGCTGCCATCCCACTTTCAGAATTTTTCATGGGGAAGTCTTTGGCGGATGCGCCTGCTCTTTGCGAAGGATTTAGAATTTGGCGCAAAGCATCTCCAAGCACAGTGCGCCGTGATCTCGGCATATTGCAGAGTGCGATTAAGAGTGCCCTGAATGCACAAGTGATTACACGGCACGTTTCGATTACCCGCCCGCCTGAGTCACCAGCGCGTGAGCGTTGGCTGACACGACTAGAGGCCGCCATGCTGCTTGCCGGTGCTTTAGGATTTTCACCGATCCTGTTTGACATCAGCAATCGGCAACCCTTGAAGTGGAAGCGCGCATCGCGTCCCCAATATCATTTGGCGCTGTTCATCCTCATTGGGCTCTACACAGGAAGACGAAAGGAAGCGATCTTGTCGCTGCGCTGGCCGAAGGTTGATCTTGCTCGTCGCAAAATTGACTTCAGGAGGGATGGTCTTGCTGAGACCAAAAAGAAACGCGGACAATGTGTCATACCTTCACGCCTGTTGCCGCATCTCAAGCGGGCGCGAAAATTGGAATTTGATATCCGTCACGTTATCTGTTGGGGAGGCAAACCTGTTGCAGAGATCAAGACCGCATTCAACAATGCGGCTGACCGCGTCTATCTCAAAAACGTTTCGCCTCACACGCTGAAACACACGGCAGCCACTTGGCTTATGCAGTCGGGTAAAGACCCCTTCAAGATTTCAGATTTTCTGGCAACAAGCGTTCCAACACTGCTGAAACATTATGGCCACCACAATCCAGACCATCAATTTGAGATCGCCGAGGCTATCAGTGCACGGCCTAATCATGTTCGGAAAGTGCGATGATATTAGCATTTCTCAATATTGATTGCGTAAAATATCAAAATATGATACTTTACGCATATGAAAACAGATTCCCGATTAAGCGCCAGAGACTACATAGCCCGAATGGCAGGCAGCGGACACTATCACTTTACTTCCGCCGAAGCGCAATCCGCTTTGGGTGTTTCTGCTGACGCTGCCAAGCTCGCGCTAAACCGCCTTACCAAACAAGGCCAACTCGCATCGCCAGCGCGAGGCTTTTATGTTATCGTCCCGCCAGAATACCGCTCTCTGGGCTGTCTGCCCGCCGACCAGTTCATTCCAGCACTCATGAAGCGGCTGGGCTTGTTCTACTACACGGGCCTGCTCTCTGCTGCACAATATCACGGTGCTGCTCATCACCGCCCGCAAGAATACCAAGTGATGGTGGCAAAATCACGCCGCCCTATCATCTGCGGCACAGTGCGTGTTGTTTTTGCCGTGCGCAAGAACATCGGTGCAATCCCGACGCAGAGTTTCAACACGCCGCGCGGCACCGTTCTCGTCTCAACGCCCGAGGCGACGGCTGTCGATCTTGTTGGCTATTACAACCATGTCGGTGGCCTTGATCAAGTGGCAACAATTCTCAGCGAACTTGCCGACACACTCGACCCCGACAAGCTCGTGGTAGCAGCGCATACGGCACCTGTCGCTTGGGCACAACGCCTAGGCTACTTGCTGGAGTTGGTGGAGGCAGGAACGCAGGCGCAAGCCCTGAATGACTACGTGCGTGCAAACGCTCGTCAAGCAACGCTCTTGTTGCCGTCGGCTGCACATCAAAGTTCAAAACGAAACGAAGGCTGGAAGCTCGATATCAACGCGGACGTGGAGGCAGAGCAATGATCCCACGCGACTACATTACCGAATGGCGATCACAGGCCCCGTGGGTGCAAGACATTCAGATCGAGCAAGACCTTGTCATCTGCCGCGCTTTGGTCGAAATATTTTCAAATCCAGTGCTTGCTGAAGCGCTGGCCTTTCGCGGCGGCACTGCGCTTTACAAACTCTATCTCAAACCTGCCGCGCGCTATTCTGAAGACATCGACTTGGTGCAGATGCGCGCCGAACCAGCAGGACCAGTGATGGACGCGTTAAGATCTGTCCTCGACCCGTGGTTGGGCGCACCTCGCTGGAAGCAGACCGAAGGCCGTGTCACGTTCGTCTACAGGTTTGCTTCGGAAGACGCGCCGCCGATTAACATGAAACTGAAAGTGGAAATCAATTCGCGCGAACATTTTGCGGTGCACGGATTCAAGCGCGTTCCGTTCAGTGTCGCGTCACGCTGGTTCGAAGGCCGCTGCCAAATACCAACCTATGAACTTGACGAATTGCTTGGCACAAAAATGCGCGCCCTATACCAGCGCAAGAAGGGCCGCGACCTCTTCGATCTGGCAACCGCTCTTGCGCAAGGCGGTGTTGACCTTACCCGCATTGTCGAAACTTTTTCGGCCTACATGGATCATGATGGCCATAGTGTTACCCGCGCGCTCTTCGAACAGAACATGCATCAGAAACGCACCGACCCACAATTCACCGCCGACATCGGCCCACTGCTGGCAAGCGGATATTCTTGGGACTTCGCTGCCGCAGCTGCAATTGTTCAAGAAGCACTCATTGAGCGGTTGCCGGGCGAACCATGGCGCGGAGGGTCGTAGTCATGCAGATTGAGATCAAAGACGAGGTGCTGCTCGGCTTACTTCGGCAAGGCGTAATGCGTTCCAGCGATCTAATTGCAAAAATAACTGATTATCACGGTGGTTCCGTCACCACCGAGTATATGATAACGTCGGATATTGCGCGTGTTTTGATCAAGCTGGGCTACGAGGTGGAGGTCGAATATCTAAACCGCAAGAAGGTCAACGGAATGACCATGCGCAAATCAGGGCCGCCCGTAAAAACGTTCGGCTCCCAGAGCACCGATGTTGCCGTCCTCAAGGACAATCTCATACCGCTGGCAGTCATCGAAGTGAAAATCGGCGTAAAAACCTTGAACGCCATAAAAGGCGACATCTTGAAGATCACAGATACGATCCGTTCTCTGAAACCTCAATACGCCAGTCGTGTGCGTGGCGCTTCTATTTTCCAGGTCCATGTTGCCGGATCAACAAAGCGCTATAAAAAGGAACATCTCAAAGCGGCTATCCAACAGGTTGAGAAATCTCTGCGCGACGAGCTCAATGCCTATGGGAGAAAGGACGCAGATTTTCGCTTCAGCTTTCGGGCGTTTCAGACAGGAGATGAGGGCATCGTGCCAAGGGAGGTGGAACATGATGGCGACAGTTCTGCATGGGGACAACACGGCCATGCAACACGATTTTATGCCGTGCTGATCCGTAGCAAGCAGAGTGTGCCGCCCGCGCCCCACACCCTCGCCCTGTTGAAGCTATCATGACCACATTCAACCATCGCTGCTGAGACAGAAAGGCGATCAAATCTATTCCGGATTATTTCCGGATAATGCGGTGCATTTCCCGTTCTGTTCA
>JAYWAB010000217.1:0-19566 GCA_043782835.1 Aestuariivirga sp. | reverse complement strand
CATTCACGCTTCGGCTCTGGTGAAAGAGCCGGAAACCTATGAACATGTGAAGCCCGAGAGCGTGGGCAACATGCGGCGCATTCTGGTCTCCGATCAGGCGGGCAAATCAAACCTGTTGGTGGAACTGGAACGCATCGGCCTCAAGGTTGAAAAGAACGACACACGCCTTGATCATCTCTTGCGCGAGGTGAAAGAGCGCGAGAACCAAGGCTATGCCTATGACGGCGCAGATGCGTCCTTCGAACTTCTGGCACGGCGCACCATGGGGTCTGTGCCGCATTATTTTGACGTGCTGAGTTTCCAGGTCAACGTCGGTCAACATGAGGGCGTGATGTTCTCTGAAGCCCATGTCAAAGTGAAAGTGGGTGAGGACGTGTTGATCAGTGCAGGTGAAGGCAATGGCCCTGTCAGCGCATTGGATGTGGCCCTGCGCAAGGATCTTGGCAAATATCAACGCTACATCGAGAACATGGAGCTGGTGGACTATAAAGTGCGTATCCTCAACGGCGGCACCAGCGCCACCACGCGCGTGATGATTGAAAGCCGCGACAGCAAGGGCGAGCGTTGGTTCACCGTGGGCGTGTCGCCCAATATCGTCGAGGCTTCGTTCCAGGCGCTGCTCGATGCCATCAATTTCAAACTGCTGCGCGAAGGCGTTGCGGCATGAGCGATCAACAACGCGGTGTTACTTATGCCGTCCTAGCGCATTTGATCTGGGCGGCCATGGCGCCTTATCTATTCCTGATTCGCTATATCAACCCGATGGAAATCGCGGTGCATCGCGGCCTTTGGTCGGTGCCTCTGGCTGGCTTTGTGGTGTGGCGCATGAAACTTGCAGGCGAAGTGTTCGGCGTTTTTAAAAACCCCAAATTGCTGGCCACGTTGGCGCTGACGGGCGGCGTCATCCTCTTGAACTGGACCGTCTATATTTGGTGTATCCAGCACGGCCGCACATTGGAGGCAAGCCTGGGTTATTTCATCAACCCGCTGCTCAATGTGGCGGCGGGTGCGATTTTTCTGGGAGAGCGTTTTTCGCGCGCGCAGGTGGTCGCACTTGTGTTGGCGGCAGGTGCGGTTGTGGTGCAAACTTTTGGCACAGGCATTTTCCCCAGCATTGGTC
Source organism: Aestuariivirga sp. (assembly GCA_043782835.1). Taxonomy (GTDB): domain Bacteria; phylum Pseudomonadota; class Alphaproteobacteria; order Rhizobiales; family Aestuariivirgaceae; genus Aestuariivirga. The sequence continues at coordinate 18,446 of JAYWAB010000217.1, read as the reverse complement.
TTCTGTTGGCCGTGAGTTTTTGTGCCTATGGCCTGTTGCGCAAGACGATCAGTGTCAGCCCTGTCACCGGGTTCTTCATTGAAGTCATCCTGCTGGCTGGGCCGCTGTTGGCGCTGGATGGGTGGCTTGCACAACAAGCGCCGCTGCATTTCGGTGCGAGTACCTATGACACGCTGATGCTGGTGGGCTGCGGCGGCTTCACCACAGGCGCGCTCGTATTCTATGCCCTTGGCATCAAACGCTTGCGCTATGCTACAGCGGGCCTGATCCAATACATCACGCCATCAATTATTTTCCTTGTCGCCATTTTCATTTTTGGCGAAGCGGTGGATGGCTGGAAAATTGCTTCATTCGCCATCATCTGGCTGGCGCTGGCGATCTACTCAGCTTCAGCGCTATGGGAAGAAAAAGTTGAAATAGCAAAATAATCCTTGACAGCGCACGGTCAATCTGTCATGAAAGCAGATGTTCAGAGTTGCTGCCTGATGGCTGCGAGTGGAACTTTCTGGCGCGTCTGGCCCAATCGTGACCGATAGAGCGGAACGACGTCTTCAACCTGTAAGGCAATATCGAGAAACACATCGGCTTCGGCCCGAATGAATCCTTCGCTGCGCATGTGTTGCAGCAAGCTCATCAAATGTGACCAATAACCCGCCACATCGCAAACGATGATCGGCTTAGCGTGCTGGTTGAGTTGGGCCCAGGTTGCAATTTCGGCCAACTCTTCCAAAGTGCCGATGCCGCCGGGCAGGGCAACAAAACCTGTGGCGCGTTCAAACATCAGATGCTTGCGCTCATGCATCGAGCGCGTGACGATGAGTTCGTTGACCCCGTCCAACATCCGCTCCTTGGCCACCAGAAACTCAGGGATGATTCCGGTGACATGCCCGCCTGCCGCCAAAACGGCCCGCGCCACTTCGCCCATCAGGCCGATGGAACCGCCGCCATAGACCAAGCCAATGTCGGCCCTGGCCATGGCGGTGCCCAAAGCCGCCGCCGCTTCGAGATAGGCCGGGTTGCGCCCCGGGCTTGAACCGCAATAGACGCATAATCTGTGCTGGGGTGGTTTGAGGGACATCCTGCTCGCTTTTTGTAAAGAGGGCCTTATGAAGGGGCCGACTCATGCCTATATGGGTTCAGAGAAACTTCATACCAGTTGAATCACATCATGAACAAAACGCCCTTGGCGATCTTTTCCAGTCTTGTTGTCGCAGCCGGAGCCGCCACGCTCTATTATGGCACCCACAATGGCCCAAGCAGCGCGGTGGCACCGCCAGCGGTGGTTGCAAAGCTGTCGGAACCTCCGCCCGTTGCCAAGCCTGAGCCAGCCGCTGCGCCGCTTGCCGCCCAAATTCCAGTCCCCTCATTTGATACAGCACGCGTGAGCCCTGACGGCGATGCTGTGATTGCAGGCCGCGCCGCCCCGGGTGCGGAAGTTGCGCTGACACTGAACGGAACAACAATTGGCAGCGCTAAAGCCAATGCTGCTGGCGAATTTGTCATCGTGCCGGCAAAGCCCATCCCACCCGGTCAAGGGGCCCTGTCGCTGGAAACCAGCGTGGATGGGAAGATGACACATTCAGACCAAACTGTCGCCGTGTCCGTAAAGCCCAAGGCCGCGGCTGAAGCCACTGTGGCCGTGCTCTCGCCCGCTGCCCCACCGCGCATCATCCAAGCACCGAAGCCTAGCGGAGATTCCGCCAGTATCGATGCGGTGGATTACGATGCCGCAGGCAGTATCCAATTTTCTGGCCGGGCCCATGCAGGCAATACTGTGCGCCTCTATGTCGACAATACAGCTTTGGGTGAGGCCAAGACCGACGCCACCGGAAACTGGTCCTATAAAGATCAAGGTGTGATCGCACCAGGAACCCATGAATTGCGCGCCGATGAAATTGAGCAAGCGGGCAGTGTGCTGTCTCGGGTCGTCTTGCCGTTCAAACGTGAAGAGCCAGCAAAACTGGCCGTGGCAACGCCCGTGCCTGCTGCTGGTGATCAAGCAGCCGCCACGCCGCCGCATAGCATTACCATTCAGCCCGGTAATACGCTGTGGCGCTTGTCGCGTGATCTTTATGGCGCAGGCCGAAACTACACGGTCATCTTTGAAGCCAACAAAGATCAGATCCGCAACCCACGTCTGATTTATCCGGGCCAAATTCTCACCACACCAACCAAAGCAGGAAATTAGATGCTCGACCGCGTCAAGGCTGAAAAGCCTGATACCAGCCAGTGGCAAACCATGCAGCGCTTGCTGCCCTATCTCTGGCCCGAAGGCCGCTGGGATCTGCGCGCCCGCGTGGTGGTGGCATTGGTCTTGTTGGTCTTGTCAAAAATTGTCACGGTCATCGCACCCTTCGCCTTCAAAGCAGCAACCGATGGCATTGTTGCCGCACATGGCATTGACGCAGGCTTGCTGTCTGTGCCCTTCTTCATGGTTCTGGCTTACGGTGTGGGCCGCATCCTGATGGTGGTCTTCGCGCAAATCCGCGATGCCGTCTTTGCCAAAGTGGGCCAACGCACCGTGCGTGTTTTATCGACCTCAACTTTTATTCACCTCCATCACCTTTCGCTCAAATATCACCTCGAACGCAAGACCGGTGCCCTCTCGCGCATCATTTCGCGCGGCATCAATGGCGTGGACTCTGTCTTGCGCTTTGCGCTGTTCAACACGCTGCCGACCATTCTTGAAATCGCCATGGTCTGCGCTGTGATCGAATGGTCTTTCAATTGGACCTATGTTGCCGTGATCGCAGTTACGGTCGTCGCCTATATCTGGTTCACCTATTGGGCCACCGAACGCCGCATCAGCATCCGCCGCACGATGAATGAAGCCGACAATGACGCAGGCACCAAAGCCATCGACAGCCTGCTGAACTTCGAAACCGTCAAATACTTCGGCAACGAAAAACATGAAGCTGATCGCTATGACGGCGCCATGGCGCGTTATGAAGGCGCGGCCGTCAAAACCTGGGTGTCTCTCGCAGGCCTCAACGCGGGCCAAGCGATCATCTATTCGATTGGCCTCACGATCGTCATGGCGATGTCGGTCTATGCCATCATCAAAGGTGGTGCGACGGTGGGTTCCCTCGTGCTGATCAACAGTCTGATGATCCAACTTTATATGCCGCTCAACTTCATCGGCTCGTCCTACCGTGAAATCAAACAGGGCCTCATCGATGTGGAAGGCATGTTCGGAATTTTGCGCGAAAATGCTGAAATTGCCGACAAGCCCGGTGCACCAGTTTTTGTGGCGGGCAAAGGCGATATTGTTTTTGACAATGTGTCTTTCGCCTATGATCACATCCGCCCCATCTTGAAAGGCATCTCGCTGCATGTGCCAGCCGGCAAAACAGTAGCCATCGTCGGCCCGTCAGGCGCTGGCAAATCAACCATCTCGCGCCTGTTGTTCCGCTTCTATGATGTCACGGGCGGCAGGATCTTGATCGACGGTCAGAACATCGCTGATGTGCAGCAGGAACCCTTGCGCCGCGCCATCGGCATGGTGCCGCAAGATACTGTGCTTTTCAACGATACGGTGCGCTATAATATCCGCTATGGTCGGCCAAGTGCCACAGACGCAGAAGTCGAACAGGCCGCCAAGTTGGCGCAAATCCACACCTTCGTCAAAAGCCTGCCGAAGCAATATGACAGCATGGTGGGCGAACGCGGCCTCAAGCTTTCGGGTGGCGAGAAACAACGCGTATCGATCGCTCGTACCATTCTCAAAGATCCGCCGATTCTGATCCTCGATGAAGCAACGTCTGCACTCGACAGTTTGACAGAACAGGAAATCCAATCCGCCTTGCGCAATATCTCGCGCAATCGCACCACGCTCGTCATCGCCCACAGATTGTCGACAGTGATTGAAGCAGACGAAATTGTCGTTCTCGATAAAGGTGCCATTGTTGAAAGAGGGTCCCATCTGGCTCTGCTGCGCAAGAAGGGCCTGTATGCCACGATGTGGAACAGACAGCAGCAGGCCGACGAAGCAAGGCGCAAACTGGCAGAGTCACTCGAACTGGCCTGATCTTTAGGGGTTGTTTTCCTTGTCTGGATCGCTGTGCTGAACAAAAGCTGAATCAACTTTTCGGTAAGCAAACAATCCAATTCACTATTAACGCTGGCGCGCAAAACCACCGCAATATCGATTCAAATTTGATGTAAATGCCGCACAGATTCATTCTTGTTTACTTCTGCGGCGCATAGTGGCTCCAACGATCGCATCAAAAGCGGCAAACGATCGAAAGCAAGCCGTCAACATAGGCGGCGCTTTCAAATTTTTTGGGGACGAGTCAAATGAAGATCACAACAACGGAGACGATTGCCGGGCGTATGGTGGAAGAGACGCTCGGCGTGGTGCGCGCATCAGTATTATGGTCGCGTCGCGTCATGAAATTTAACCACGGCGGCCTGCGCGGCCTGAGCTATACCACGATGGATGAGATGGCCGAAGGCCTTCAAGATGCACGCGTGGGTGCCGAAGCTAAAATCATCACCCAAGCCAAGGCCATGGGTGCCGACAGCATCATCAGCCTGCGCTTGGAAATCATCGAGCTGAGCGATGGATTGTTTCAAGCCAATGCCATCGGCACGGCTGTGAAAACATCGAGCCTGCCGCAAGCCATGCCCGCGTTCGGCAATGTTGCAAATGATGATGATGACGCATTCAATACAATCCCAGTATTTCAAAAGCCAACCATCAGGCTTGTTTCGAACCTGATGCACTAAACTTTTCGGCGTCATCGGCCACCAAGAGCCGAAAGCGCCAAACTTGCAAATGCACCGCCATCGTGTGGAAAGTGCGTCTCAAGCAAAAACCTTACAGGGCTTGTGATCTCGGGGGAGGTGACAGGCCCTTTTGCTTTTTGCCGGAATAGACGATAATCAGCGTCAAATCGGAGTCTCTATGACCATTATCGACAGCATTAAATCTGGCATCGCCCCCGTCCACAAGGAAGGCTGGCGTTTTATCGCCATTTTCGCGGCGGCAACTTTACTGCTCTTCTGGCTGAGCCTGTGGCCTCTGGCCTATGTCGGAATTGTTTTGACCGCGTGGTGCGCATACTTCTTCCGAGACCCTGATCGCGTAACCCCTTTGAACGAGAGCTTGCTCATTGCACCCGCCGATGGCCGCATTAGCGCCATCGAAGCTGTAATCCCACCACCGGAATTAGATTTGCCGCGCGAAAAAATGACACGCATCTCGATTTTCATGAATGTCTTTGATGTGCACATCAATCGCAGCCCGATGAAAGCCAAAATCCTCCGCCTCAGCTATATCCCTGGCCTGTTCGTGAATGCCGAACTCGACAAAGCCAGCGAAGATAATGAGCGCCAGGCCCTGACACTCGAAACCGATAAAGGCCTCCGCATTGGTGTGGTTCAAATCGCGGGCCTGATTGCGCGCCGCATTGTGCGCTTTGTGGGCGAAGGTGAAACTTTGCTCGCGGGCCAACGCTTCGGTCTTATTCGTTTTGGCAGTCGGGTTGATGTTTATCTGCCGCAGGGCATCGCACCGCTCGTGTGCCTAGGCCAACGCACGCTCGCAGGGGAAACCATTTTGGCCGATCTCGGCGTGGCGGGCCCAGCCCGCCCCTGGCGGAAAGCCTAAGATGAAACAGCCTAAATCCAGCGACGAAAAAGTGGTGGCTTTTGCGCCAGCGGCAATTGTCGAAAACGAAAAGCGCAGCTTTAAACCCATTCCTGTTCGTTATCTTCTACCCAACCTCGTCACATTGATTGCCTTGTGCAGTGGCGTGACAGCGATCCGCTTTGCCGTGGAAGGTCATTTTGAATTTGCCGTCGGCGGTATCATTTTCGCCATCGTGCTTGATGCGCTCGATGGCCGTTTGGCGCGTTATCTCAAGGGCACTTCGCGGTTTGGCGCTGAATTGGATTCGCTCGCAGATTTTGTAAACTTCGGCGTTGCCCCCGCAATGATGATGTATTTTTGGTCGCTGAATAGCTTGCACACTTTCGGTTGGGCCGTGTGTCTTATGTTGGCCATTGCTTGTGCTCTGCGTTTGGCGCGCTTCAACGTCGCGTTGGATGATCCCAAAAAGCCCAATTGGGCCGGCGCTTTTTTTACCGGCATTCCTGCACCGGCCGGTGCTCTGCTTTGCATTGCCCCGCTTTATTTGGGCTTTCTCGGTTTTATTGATGAGGGGCACCCCTTTGCTAAAACCATATCCACCTATGAAATACTGGTGGCCGCTTTAATGGTGAGCCGCATTCCAACATTCTCGGGAAAATCCATAACCCGTGTGCCGCGCGAATATGCGTTGCCAATTTTGGCATTGATGGCCGTATTTGTAGTCTTTCTTTTTTCCTATCCGTGGGAAGTTCTGTCGCTCTTGTCGTTTCTCTACTTAGTATTAATTCCCGTCAGTGTCTTGGCATATCGGCGTCAAATGCGATTGGCCAATGTGCAGCCCAAGGACATGAATGGCCCAGTCACTCTTTGAGGAATTGCGCGCTCTCAGTTTTGAACAAGCGCCACCGCCCGAACCACCGCAATCGCCCAAATTAAAACCAAATATCTTGGCGCGCGTGGTCCGTGCCTCCTGGCGCAACGCATGGTGGGTTGTGGCTTTATGGGTGGTGATCGCGGCTGCCGCTTCTGGTCTGGCTTTGCGCTATGCGCCCTCTCCCGAAGGGCAGCTCTTACCCATCCCAATGTCCACAAAAGTTATCGATGAGGCGGGCGCAAATTTTGCGCGGCTTGATCTGTTGCAAACCATCACGCTATCAAACCCTGATCCGCAATTACTAGATGACCAGCGCGCTGACCTTTTGCAAACCATGCGCCAGCACAATGATGTCTATGAGTTGGTCTTCGCACCGGGAACGGGAGACTACTATGAAGGCCATGGTTTGCTTTACCACCCGTTAGATGAAATCAAAGGCCGGGTTGCTTACGCACTTTCGCTGAAGCCACTCTTCACCGCCGTCGGCGATGCGCCAAGCGCCGGCAGCATGGCAACTTTGGTCAATGAAATAGCAGCCGGAATTAAACAGGGCAGGGACCCACAAGGCGTCGATGACCTGTTGGAAGAGTCCGCTGCCTCAATACAAGCGCTCATCCAGGGCGAAGATAAGCCTGTCGATTGGTCCCATATCGCCGATCTCGACAGCGACAACACCTCACCTACCGTCACAATATTGGCTTTGCCGCGCGTCGGCCAATCCGTTGCCGCAGGTGAGATCACGGATAAGCTGCTGAATATTCTGCGCAGTTCTTCGGGGACACAGGCCAGCGTTGCCAAAATCAGTGGACCAAATCATAATCCAGCCGCAGCACCCGTCGAATGGACCCGTATTGCAGCTGGTGCAATGATCGGTGGTGTGTTCGCGGGCCTGATTTTAGCCTTGGCCCTTGGCCGAACGCGTCTGATTCTTGTGATATTTTCACCTGTCGCCGTGGTGCTGGCATTGGTCGCTTCAGGCCTCTTTGCAAGCGTGGGCGCGGACTGGATTTCTTTCTGGCCCATGGCGTTGGGACTGATCATGATCGCCACTGCGCTCTCAGTCCATTTCGCGCTGAGCGTGGTCAGCCAGGCAATGGGCGCTGAGGCCACAGAAACCAACCTCATGTTGGCAGCGCAAAACCATGGGCTCGAATGTTTTTGGATCGCAGCAATCATGGCGGGCCCATGGGCGGGGCTGCTGGTGCTTCAAAATAGTTCAATGTCAGAGCTGGTATATGGTGAGATTGGCATGACGCTCATCAGCTTCATTGCGATTTTCACCCTCGGCACAGCGCTGTTTCGTTTGTTGCCGGAGGCGGCCAAATGGCGCGCAGGCGAGTGGCTCGTGCCGGCGCACCGCGCACTTTTTGAAACGGGGCAATGGCAATTTCTAGCCCGCGGCCTTGGTGCGCTGCTGGTGTTCGCTTGCCTCGGTGTGATTGTCTTGGCCCCGACGACGCAAAGTCCAGCCAATCTTGATGCGCCTGTCACTCTGCTGGCCAAAACCCAAGCCGAGGCGGAAATGGCCATAGGGCGGCTCAAGTCTTTCCCATCTGCCCATGGCATAAGGTGGCTGGCAATGTTTCTGCCCCAGGATGCAAAAGACAAGCAACTAGCGTTGCAGGGATTAAAAGACCAATTCCCGCGCATTACGCCTGTGGCCAGCAGCGCGGAACAAGATTTGCGTGATCAGATCGACACGCTCCAGCAAAGCCTGAAAGACATTGCTGAAGCGGCCAGCACCAAACCAAAATTGAAACAGGCCGCCGATGAATTTCGCCGCAGCCTGGCGCTTCTGGCAGCTACCAGCGGCAATACCCAAATCCACCAGTTGGAAAACCGACTCTTTGGGGGCTTCAACCGTTTGGCCGATCGGGCCGATCTCTTGACGAGCATTGAAACTCCAAGCCTAGAGACATTGCCGCCTGAACTCATCACGCTTTTCGGCAGCCCCGACAGCGCCCTGCGTATTGAGGTCATCCCCGCTGTGGGAGTGTCCAATACAAGTTTGGCGCTCACACTGGAACAGGCAGGCTTCAGTGTTGTGCATCCCGCCGTTGTTCAACGGGGTGAAGCGGCAGCAAAGTTGAAAGCCATTCTGAACGTGTTTGGTGTTGGGCTTGGCATTTCTTTCGTCCTTTTGGTCTTTGCTTTTGGTGAAACTGCACCGCTTCTCGCCGCCGCGCTCATGCTTGTAGCAAGCATGGTTGCGTTGCTGGCCGCCGAGCGGCTGATGCAAAACACGTGGAACCTGCCTTGGTTGTTAGGTTCACTCACCGTGCTGAGCAGCCTGATGGCGGCATTGTATCTGACCCCCACAAGCCGGGGGAGCACAGCCCTTTCTGCAGTGGAGTTGTTCCTTGTGCCATCCATTGCAATAGCGGTGAGCTTGCCCTTGCAACTTTTAAACACCGGCTCAGTTGCCTCAGCCGTGATGCCGATCGCATTGGGCCTTGCATTGGTTGTGACGGTGATTGGCTTGTTGCAACAGCACCGCCCCCGGGAGGAAGCAGAACTGTGGTCTGAGTTTGACGCTGAGGTGCCAGATTGATTTCAGCTTGGGCCCATGCAATAGTGCCTCATGTCTCACAGCCAATTGAGCCGCCGAAAGTCGTTGCGCGAGGAAGTCCTTGCCGCTTGTGCGCGCATTGGTTTTAAGCCTTAGATTCCAAATTCCCGATCTTTGCCGCTGCCTCGTGCAGCAACTTTTTATCCGGAGTTTGCATCATGACCATTCAACTGAAAAACCTCAATCTCGACGCTTTGGTGAAGGCCGATATCGCTCACCATTTCCACCCTTTTACTGATCACAAATCGTTCCACGCAGCGGGCGGCCCGCGTGTGATCACCCATGGCGATGGCATTTATATCTGGGATGGCAAGGGTAATAAGATTTTGGACGGCATGTCCGGCCTCTGGTGCGTCAACATTGGCTATGGCCGTAAGGAACTGGCCGAGGTGGCATATAAGCAAATGCTTGATCTGCCGTTTTACAATACGTTCTTTAAAACCACGACAGTGCCTGCCACAGAACTTGCGGCCAAGATTTCATCCGTGCTTCCTAAGCGCTTCCAGCATATCTTCTTCACCAACTCCGGCTCTGAAGGCAATGACACAATCGTGCGCTTTGTGCGCCACTATTGGAAAGTGATGGGCAAGCCTTACCGCCAGCATATCATTGGTCGCCGCCGTGGCTATCATGGTTCCACGTGGGTGGCGGCCAATCTGGGCGGCATGGTTGGAATGCACGAGCAGGGGGGCACCCAGCTTCCGGGCTTTCACCACATCCAGCAACCTTACTGGTATGATTTCGGCGGCGATAAAACGCCGGAAGAATTCGGTCTTGAAGCGGCTCAAGAATTGGAAAAGAAAATTCTTGAACTGGGGCCCGACAATGTCGCCGCCTTTATCGGCGAACCCATTCAGGGTGCGGCAGGCGTGCTCATCCCGCCGACAACATACTGGCCGGAAGTGAACCGCATCTGCAAAAAATATGGTGTGCTACTGATCTCTGATGAAGTCATCTGTGGCTTTGGCCGCACCGGCAATTGGTTCGGCTTTGAAAGCTTTGGCTATGAGCCTGATATCGTGAACATGGCCAAGGGCCTTTCCTCAGGCTATCTGCCCATCGGCGCTGTGGCCTTCTCGGAAGAATTGCTCAAACCCTTCTTTGACAAGGGCGGCGAGTTTGCCCATGGCATGACCTATGACGGGCATCCTGTGGCTGCGGCTGTAGCCCTCAAAAACATCGAAATCATTGAAGACGAAAAATTGGTTGAGCGCGTGGCCGAATTGGCACCCTATTTTGAAAAAGCGCTGGCCAGCCTGAATGATCATCCGATTGTTGGCGAAACCCGGTCTATGGGCCTCATCGGGGCCATTGAACTTTCAGCCGATAAGGCCAAGCGCACCCGCTTCCGTGATCCAGGCCGCGTGGGCACCATTTGCCGCGACCACTGCTTTGCCAGCGGCCTGGTGATGCGGGCCTGCTGGGACACGATGGTTTTGGCGCCACCTTTCTGCATCAGCAAAAAGGAAATTGATGAGATGGCGCGTCTGGCGCGTCAGGCCCTTGACCTGACCTACGTAGATGTAAAATCAGAAATGGACTAAATTTGATGTAATGTTGTCGCTGACAGATTGCGGTGGCAGCAAATTCGGGCTTTAACTAGAAAAAACTAAACCGGGAGTTATCATGAAAAATATAAATTTGAACCGTCGCAAACTCTTGCAGGGCGGCGCTGGCCTCGCAATGGGCGTAACGCTTATGCCTTACAAATCCATGGCAGCCGAAGAAAAGAAAATGAATCTTTACAGCTGGGATTCCTATCTCGGCGAAAACACGCTGGCAGATTTCAACAAAGACACCGGCATTGAAGCCAAGATCGATCTTTTTGGCAGCAATGATGAACTCTTTGCCAAGCTCAAGGCCGGTAACCCCGGCTATGACGTCATCATCCCATCGGCCAATTGGATCCAACGCATGGTGAAAGCCAACATGCTAATGCCCTTGGATCACGGCAAAATCCCCAACATCAAGAACTACGACAAGGCCTTTATGAACGAAGAGTTCGATCCAGGCCGTAAATATTCACTGGCTTATGTCTGGGGCACGTTCGGTATTGGCTACCGCAAATCAAAAGCCAAAACAGCACCTGATTCCTGGAAATCCTTGCTCGACTCGACCGATTATGATGGCCGCATTTCGATTCAGGCTGATCAGGAATATGCTTTGGGCAGCGCACTCCAATATTTGGGATACAGCTGGAATTCCACCAACGCCAAGGAACTCGCCAAGGCCAAAGACCTGCTGATCTCTGCCAAAAAGCACATCAAACTGTTCGCCAAAGACAATGGCGACAGCCTCTTGGCCTCTGGCGACGTTGATATCTGCTCGGAATTCTCCGGTGACGTATTAGGCCAAATGGGCAAAGACCCAACCAATGACATGAATTACATTCTCCCCAAGGAAGGTGGCAACCGCTGGCAGGATACAATGGCCATTGCCAAGGGAGCGCCTCATCCCAGCAATGCGCACGCCTACATCAACTGGATCTGTGACGCGAAGGTCAACGCTGGCTTGATGGCCGCGATCAATTACCCAACGCCAAACGCCGCTGCCAAGGCCACAATGAGCGATGAATATAAGAACAACCCGATCATCTTCCCGTCTGCCGAACAGCTGAAAAAGGCTGAGCCGAGCAAATATCTGGGCGAAGATGCAACCGCCGCCCGTGAGGAAATCTGGACGGCCGTGCAAGCGGCTTAGTGAGTTCAAGTTCTTTCTCAATCAACTCTCTATTCCGTCATCCCCGCGAAGGCGGGAATTCAGCTGGACCACGTTTGAGTTGGTTTAAAGCTGGGTCCCCGCCTTCGTGGGGATGACGGAATAGGGGCTGCTCAGGGAGCAGAACTCGCATCCCGAAACCTTTGACAACGACAAGCCATCAGCTAGAGTAACCCAACCAAGCCCACAAAGAGGCGATGGAGAGACGCGAATTGGATGATTGGAAAGACTATCGAAAAGTTTTTTTAACACTGGCAACACCGGGCAGCATTTGGATGCTGGTGTTCTTCATCATCCCCATGACCTTCCTTTTCGTCCTCAGTTTTTCCTCAAAGGCAGTGATCGACGGTGAAACATCCACCACCGCCTATGATTATTTCAACACTTTTGGCAACTATTTCGCCTCGACCGGTCAAAGCTATCTTGTGCTTCTGTGGCGCGCAGTGTGGACGAGTGCTGTCGCAACATTCGTCTGTCTGGTTTTGGCCTATCCGTTAGCTATGGCTGTTTGTTTTGCGCCAAGCCGCTGGCGTCCGGTCATGCTTTTGCTGTTGATCTTGCCGTTCTGGATCAATCTTTTGATCCGTACCTACGCGATGTATTCAATTTTTCGCACCACAGGTGTTATCAATCAGGCTGTGGGGCTTGTCGGTCTTGGCCCCTATGAAATGTTGAACAACACACCCGCCGTCATCATGGGGCTGGTCTATGTTTATTTGCCTTTCATGGTGCTGCCGCTTTATTCAACCATCGAAAAACTCGATCGGTCGTTCCTTGAAGCCAGCCTCGATCTCGGTGCGTCACAAGCGCGAACTTTTTGGAGCGTCACGTGGCCGCTCACTTTGCCTGGCGTCATCACCGGCATCATTCTGGTTTACATTCCCTGCCTCGGAACCTTCCTCACTTCAGACATTCTTGGCGGGCCGAACAATTGGACGATTGGCAACGCCATCCAGAACCAATTCCTTGAGGCCAACAATTGGCCCTTCGGTGCGGCGCTTTCGTTCATTCTGATGTATGCCACTTTCATCGCCTTGGTCATCCGCGCATTGTTTGCGCGCCGCTCGAAAGGGGTGGACGCATGAGTGTTCAGTTAAAGCCCGGCCAAGGGCCGCTGGAATATGCCCGCAGACCATGGATCATCATTCTCTTTGGGCTTGTTCTATTGTTCCTCTATGCGCCGATTGCTTCTTTGATTGTCTTCTCGTTCAACGTCGACAAAAGTGGCGTGTGGCATGGCTTTACATTTATGAATTATGTCAAAGCCTGGCATAACGATGCCATCTTTTATGCCTTGAGCAATTCGCTCACCATCGCCGTCCTCTCAACCATTGTCTCGACGGTCTTGGGCGCAACGACAGCCCTGGCCCTTTGGCGGTTCAACTTCCCGTTCAAAAATACCTATGAGGGTTTCATGACTTTGCCGATCGTGGTTCCAGAAATCTGCATGGGCATTTCGCTGGCGATGTTCTTTTCCTACACGGGCATGATGGCGGGTGTGCGTGATTGGCTCTGGCCGTTTAACTTGATCAACATTATGTTCGCGCATATCGCCTTCTGCTTTCCCTTTGTCGCCGTCGTCGTCCGCGCCAGGCTGCAAGGCTTCAACCGCCAGCTGGAGGAGGCATCGAAGGATTTAGGCGCAACCGAATTGCAAACCTTCACGAATGTTCTGGTGCCCTTCATGGTGCCAAGCCTTGTGGCAGGTGGCCTTCTGGCCTTCACGCTGTCGCTGGATGATTTTGTGATCACGCTGTTTTCATCCGGCCCCGGCTCGATCACCTTTCCGGTGAAAATCTACGGCATGGTCAAGCGTGGCGTCGATATGCAAATCAATGCCGCGTCAACCATCCTGATCGTGATCACATTGGCGGCGACACTGCTTGCCATGAAACTGCAAGCCCCAGATAAAAGCGGGCATTGAGGACACTATGACAGACCCCATCATTTCAATCCGCAATGTTTCAAAACGCTTCGCTGGCGGCGTCACTGCTGTCGACAATATCTCGATTGATATTATGCAGAATGAGTTCTTCGCACTTCTCGGCCCTTCAGGTTGCGGCAAGACGACGTTGCTGCGCATGATCAGCGGATTGGAAACGCCAACCGAAGGTCAGATCATCATCGGCGGCCAAGATATGGCTTTCACGCCACCAAATCTGCGCCCCACCAACATGGTATTCCAATCCTACGCCGTCTTCCCGCATATGACGGTCGAACAGAATGTGGGTTATGGCCTGAAAGTGACGGGCGTTGCCGCGCCCGAAATCAAAACCCGCGTAGTCGAAGCCTTGGAGATGGTGAAGCTCTCGCATCTCGCGGCAAGGAAGCCTGATCAAATGTCCGGCGGCCAGCGCCAGCGTGTGGCCTTGGCGCGCGCATTGATCAAGCGCCCGAAAGTTCTGCTGCTGGATGAGCCATTGTCCGCTCTCGATGCCAAGCTGCGCGACGACATGCGCATGGAATTGACCAGGCTTCAGGAAACTGTGGGCATCACCTTCATCATCGTGACGCATGATCAGGACGAAGCCCTGTCCATGGCCAGCCGTATCGCGGTGATGGACAAGGGTGCTGTCGCGCAAATCGCAACGCCCGGAGAACTCTACGAACACCCGAGCAATAAATTCGTCGCCGATTTCATCGGTAAGGTGAACTTGCTCGATGCCTCAGTCCTGAAACAAAAGGGCAAGACAGTATCCTGCAGCACGCAAGGCCTTGGGAAATTTGATATTGACACCGACAAAACCTGTGGCACCACGGCCACCATTGCCATCCGCCCTGAGAAACTCAAACTCTCAATAGCCGAACCCAAGGGGGCAGGGCTGGTGAAAGTCAAAGCCAAGGTGCGCGATGTCGCTTATTACGGCGACACCAGTCATGTGATCGCAGATACAGACTCGGGCAAGGAACTGGAAATCAACGTGCAGAATGATTCACGCACCGGTGGTTCTGGTGTTGAACGTGGCCAAAAACTCTGGGTTCATTTCAATCCGCATGATGCATTGGTGTTGACAGAATAATGGCGCTTGAAATTGATAAACTCGGCTACACCCCCGGCGACGAAGCCTTCCGCCGCGAAAGCCTGAAGGGCACGCGCTTTGAGGCGACCTATGCGGGCGCGCTTTCTTTTATGCGCCGCAAATATACACGCGATTTAAAGGGCGTCGACATCGCCATCACGGGCGTTCCCTTTGACCAGGCTGTGTCACATCGGTCCGGCACACGCATGGGGCCAGAAGCCATCCGACGCGCGTCGGCTGAGAATGCTTGGGGCCCGGTTTGGCCGTGGAATTTTGATCCCTTCGACACATTAGCGGTGGCAGACTATGGCGATTGCTTTTTTGATTGGGGCCGCAAGGAAGATTTTCCAAAAACACTGGAAAATCATGCCGCTGAAATCATCAACCAAGGCGTGGAACTCGTCTCGTTGGGTGGCGACCACTATGTGTCATACCCGCTGCTCAAAGCTCATGCCAAAAAACACGGGCCATTAGCACTGGTGCATTTTGATGCGCACCGCGATGTGGAAATTGACAGCGGCGGCCGCATAGATCACGGCACCATGTTTGGCCATGCGGTGAAAGAGGGCCTGATTGATCCTGAAAAATCTGTGCAGATCGGCATCCGCACAACCTTTGTCGGCGAAACCACCATGGGCTTCCGCATCATCTATGCTGATGAATGCCACAACACTTCAACCGCAGACCTCGTCAAGATCATCACCAAACACGTGGGCGGGCAAAAAGCCTACCTCACATTCGATATTGATTGCCTTGATCCCTCGGTAGCGCCCGGCACGGGAACCCCCATTCCGGGCGGGCTGACCTATCATCAGGCTGCGTCAATCATCCGCGGGCTGACGGAGATCAATTTCATCGGCATGGATGTGGTCGAAGTCTCGCCGCCTTATGACCACGCCGAGATTACCTCGCTCGCCGCTTCAGCCTTGGTGATGGAATATATATGCTTGCGTGCCTATCAAAAAGGCGCCCGCGGCCACAAGATGGCAAAGTAGCCAAGCCAACACATGGCCACCAGCCTCTCGCGCAACAACCTTCTGGGCATCGCCAGCCTGTGCTTGGGCGCGTTGGTGTTTTCCTTGCAGGACTCGGCGATCAAATCGATCAGCGGGGCCGAGGCTGTCACACTCGCCATCGTCTTTCGTGCCTTTGTGTCACTGCCTATCTTGGCAGTCATGGTGGCGCTGAACGGCGGCCTTTCCCAACTGCGTGACAAGCAATGGCGCGTACTCATTCTGCGCGGCGCTATTTTGCTGGTGTCCTACACCGCTTATTTCATGGCCTTCCCGGCCTTACCTTTGGCCGAGGCGATTGCGCTCTATTTCATGGTGCCGCTGATCGTGACACTTCTGGCGGGGCCCATGTTGGGTGAAGTGATCGGTTGGAAAAGCTGGGCCGCCGTGGGCTTGGGCCTCATTGGCGTTTTCGTGATCTTGCAGCCGGGCACCGCACTGTTCAATCCCGCCGCCTTGCTCTCACTTATCTCAGCAGGCGCTTACGCCACAGCGCAGCTTTTCGCGCGCAAATATGGTGCGGCGACGCAAGCCACTGTAATGGCCTTCTATCAAAACGCGACCTACTTGGTGGGTGCCGCTTTGATTGCGGGACTCGTGGCCGCACTCGGCCTCAAACCGCCGGGCCATCCGAGTCTGGACTTTCTCTTTCGCGCCTGGGCGATCCCCAGCCCGCATGATGCGTTGCTGATGGCGGTCTGCGGCGTCATCGCCGCCTTCGGCTCGACGCTACTCGCCAATGCTTATAAAATTGGTGTCGCCAGTGTGGTCACACCCTTTGAATATACCGGCATGATCTGGGCGGGCACATTCGGCTTTCTCTTCTTCGGTGAAATCCCCCGCGCCACAACCATCATTGGCATGGGCCTCATCGCTTGCGCCGGCATTCTCGCATTGCGCGCGGCGGCGGCGGCCCCGCAGGCGGCAGATATTCAGGCGTGAACCGTCATAAATCTCATCTGAAGCTGTGGAACAGGAGTATCGTAATCTTGTCCGCAAATCGCTAAACTGTGATAGCCTGGCAGCAGGAAAACCCAGACGGAGGAACCAATGTCAACAGAACTCACCTATCTCGCCTATACTGCAATCTTTACGGGATCGCTCTGGGTTGTCTACATTGCATCGCAAGTTCTAACCAATGGACCTCTCACGCCGCAGAACTATATTGACCCAACACCGCGCCCTGTGCCGCTTTGGGGCCAGCGCGCCCACCGCGCCTATCTCAACGCAGTCGAAGCCTTCGCACCTTTTGCCGCCCTCACGCTGATCATCCACGTGGCCAGCAAGGAAACCTCCACCAGCGCAACTTTGGTCATCGCCTATTTCTGGCTGCGGGTGATTCACGCCGTGGTCTATTGGTTTGCGGTTCCATATATTCGCACCATTTCATTCACGCTGAGCTGGCTATGCGTGGTGGGCCTTTTCTGGCATGTGATTGCCTGACATTTAAAGTCATTGAATTTGCCTGTTGATAATTGGCAAAGTGCACCAAAGGAGATGATCAATATGTCAAAAACTGCGCAGGAATTTCTCAATGCGGCGCGCGCCGAGGTTCCCACGATCTCCCGCGAAGAAGCGACCAAGCTGATGGGGCGTGAGGATGTCGTCTTTCTCGATGTGCGCGATGGAACAGAACTGCAGGCCACCGGCAAGATTAAAGGGGCCTTGCATGTGAACCGTGGTGTCCTTGAATTCAAAGCCGATCCGGAATCGCCCTATTACGCCAAAGAGCTGACCCCCGATAAAACCATCATCACTTATTGCGCGTCGGGTGGCAGATCAGCACTCGCCGGCAAAACGCTCAAGGACATGGGCTATAAAAAAGTCTTCAACCTAGGCAAGTTTCAGGATTGGAAAGATGCCGGCGGCGAAGTCGAATAATTTGGACACAAAGCTGGTACAGCGCCGCCCGCCAGCATAATTCCATCAGCCACAGTTTGGTGACGGCGTGTCAGAAGGCTTCTGGCCGCGTGAATTTCGTGATGAAGGGGTGAAGCAGCGAGATCTGAATTTGAGATCCGTTTCTCAGCTCGGCACTTGAAATCCGAAAGCACCATCATTATATGTAACTTTCAATATTACAAATAAGGAGAGAGTGATGAAAGCTGCACGCGTCCACGGTTACGGCGATACCGATACAATCAAATATGACGAAGTGGCCAAGCCCACGGCAGGCGCTGGAGAAGTGCTGGTGAAGGTCGAGGCCTCCAGCCTCAATCCCGTCGAAAGCTACGTGCGCCAAGGGTTCCTCGCGCAGATGATCCCTCTGACCTTCCCATTCACTATGGGACTCGATCTCGCCGGCACGGTTGAAGCCGTAGGCACAGGCGTTGCGGGTTTCAAGGCCGGTGACCGTGTCATCGGCAAATTGCCGATCAATGGCAACGGCTCCAATCAGGAATATGTTGTGGCAACGCCGGGCCAGCTTGCCAAGCTGGCGGATAGTGTGAGCTTCGCGGCAGGAGCCACCTTGCCACTTGCCGGCTTGACGGGCCGTCAGGCAGTTGATCTCGTCGCCCCCAAAAAGGGCGACCGCGTCTTGGTCACTGGCGCTCTTGGCGCTGTGGGCCGCGCCGCCATTCAATATCTGAAAGAGATTGGTGCCGTTCCTGTCGCCGTAGTGCGCGCCTCACGCAAAGCCGAAGCTGCCAGCCTTGGT
>JAYWAB010000216.1:0-8582 GCA_043782835.1 Aestuariivirga sp. | reverse complement strand
TACCAATCCATTTTTGCACTGTGGCTGTGTTGGACACACCGCGATGTTGAATGGCAAAAATCGCCAACATCAAAATCACGCCAATGACAAACACGGCATTGAAGTGGGCCGAGCCAAACAACGGCACTTGGAAGCTTAAGAGTTCCCACGTTTGAATGGCTGGCGTATGTGCTGCTGTCACTGCTGCAATAGCATCTGCCGCCGCTTTGCCTTCATTGGCTTTATCTGCCAGCCAAGCAATAACATCAGGCGAAGTCGCATCAAACACCGGAATTGGTGCCCACGCGCTGAGGATATAACCAGCCGCAAGTGCGCAACCCAACGACAACACAGGTGACCATGCAAACCAATAGCACCAGACCAATAGCGGCGCCAAAAACTTGTTGTATTTGATCCAAGCCGTGCCGCCATAAACGGCGGGACCGCCTGACTTGCTGCCAAACATGCCAGCGATTTCGGCATAGGTGAATGACTGCACAAAACCCATCAGAATCGAGATGGCCCAAACTAAAAAGGCGAGCCTTCCGGCCACGCCTGCAATTCCACCGATTGAGAAAAGCACCAAAGCTGGCACGCCACTCGCGATCCAGAAAGCCCCCTTCCAATCGATCGTGCGAACCATTTCGCCCGAGTTGGTTTCAGATGACATAATTGTTCCCTCCAAATGTCCCAAATATCAAGAATTGAGCCCTCGGTTCTTTTGCCGATATTGCTCCTTCTCAGGAAACATTTGTGAATGACATTATATCGACGGTCAAGTGAAACTGTGAGATAGTGGCCGCCATCATGAACCTATTTGTGCCCCAAGCCCGCAATTTTCCCGCCGCCAGCCGCATCTTGCGTCCGGGCCAACGCGTGCTGCCACCCAATGTTGAACGTTATTCCATTGCGGGTGGCGGTTCGCTCGTGGTGGATGTGAAGGTGGGGGACCAGATTTCACTGAAAGATGTGGAAGGTGGGCAAGGTGTTGAGGTTGGTTTTTGTGATGCCAAAGGCCGGAGTGATCTTGCTGGCATTGAACTAAAGGCCGCCGGCACCGCTGTGGGTTTGAAATCCATGTTGCAGGGCGACAGCAGGCTGAGCGCCGCCTTGGCCCGCCGCAAGATTGATGTGGCCCAGCTGCGCAATGGCAATGTTTTTGGCGCGGAAAGCGCTGCAGGCAGTGTCGTTGGGTTCACGGCGAAATTCGATGGCACTTTGCTCATCGCAGTTCCCGCCGCTGACATGAGCCCCGAGGCGCAAGACACGGCAACGGATATTGAACTGCGCATCGCCCGGGCCAATGCCAAAATCAAAACCGCAATGGATGATCTGCCCGAACCCTTGGCGGATCCCCTGCAAGATATTCGTATCAAGGCCGCAACAGCGCGCGGCTTTCATGTGAAAGCTGGCGAATACATCCAGATCATTGATGTATCGGGCCGACAAATGACGGATTTCCAATGCTTCTCTGCCCGCAAACTCGACAAGGGGCTTGAACACGCACTGGACGCTACGGTGACGCGCACGTTGAACGGCCGCGCACTGCCTGTTCCGGGCTTGCCGTCAAAAGCCTTCGCCTTTGATTTTGAACCCCTGATCGAGGTGGTCCAAGACACATGCGGGCGTCATGATGCCTTTGCCACCGCCTGCAATTCACGCTTCTATGATGACATGGGCTATCCCGGTCACGCCAATTGCTCCGAGAATTTCAATTTTGCTTTGGACCCCTTTGGCATCGCCAAGCGCAAAGGCTGGGAGGCTTTGAATTTTTTCTACAATACGCAGATGGATCATTCCAATGTGATCGTGTCTGACGAAGCGTGGTCACGCGCTGGTGATTATGTTTTGGTGAAGGCGATGACGGATTTGATCTGTGTGACCTCATCTTGCCCCGATGACATTGACCCCGGCAATGGTTGGAACCCAACTGACATTCACGTGCGCGTCTATGGCGCTGAACAGAAATTTCAAAGAGCTGTGGCAACCCGCATGACACCTGATGCAGACCCCGTGATGACCAAGGAAACTGGCTTCCATTCATCCTTCGCAAAACTTACACGCAATTATGGCGAATATCGCGGTTACTGGTTGCCCAATCGTTTCAACAATGAGGGCCCCACCGAAGAATACTGGGCAGCGCGCCAGAAAGCCGTGGTGATGGATTTGTCGCCCTTACGCAAATTTGAAGTGACCGGGCCGGATGCGGAAGCGCTGCTGCAATATTGCATGACGCGTGACATCAGAAAGCTTTCAGTCGGCCAGGTGGTTTACACCGCCATGTGCTATGAAAATGGTGGCATGATTGATGATGGCACGGTGTTTAAACTTGGCCCTAATTTATTCCGCTGGATAGGTGGCGATGATTATTCCGGAATCTGGCTGCGCGAGCAGGCTGAGAAAATGGGTTATAAGGCCTGGGTGCGTGCATCAACAGACCAACTGCACAACATTGCAGTGCAGGGGCCGAATTCACGCGACATCTTAAAAGAGATTATATGGACGTCTGCGGCCCAGCCTTCGATAACCGAGCTTGAATGGTTTCGCTTCACCATCGCCCGCATTGGTCATTTTGAAGGTGTGCCATTGGTGGTTTCGCGCACCGGCTATACCGGCGAGTTGGGGTATGAAATTTTCTGCCATCCCAAACATGCCGCCGAAGTGTTTGATGCTGTTTGGGCCGCAGGCCAGAAACATGGGTTGAAGCCGTTGGGCCTTGAAGCGCTTGATATGTTGCGCATTGAAGCGGGCTTGATCTTTGCCAATTACGAATTCAATTCCGAAACTGACCCATTTGAGGCTGGCATTGGTTTCACCGTGCCGCTGAAAACCAAGCTTGATAATTTTATCGGCCGTGATGCCCTGATTCAACGCAAGGAAAACCCGCGCCGCAAATTGGTCGGCCTTGAGATTGAGTCAAACGAAGCCGTGGGCCATGGCGATTGCATCCATATCGGACGCGCGCAAGTGGGCGTTGTCACCAGTTCGACACGCTCGCCCATTCTGGGCAGGAACATTGCGCTGGCACGCATGGATGCGCTGAATTCAGAATTTGGGACTGAAGTTGAAATCGGCAAGCTTGATGGCCACGCCAAACGCTTGCCAGCGCGTGTGACAAAATTCGCGGCCTATGATCCCGAGAAGACGAGGCCCCGGAGCTAAGATCCCTTACTTCACCTTCAAAAAGGTCTCCAGCGAATCATCCATCGCCTCCAGCCATGGCGTGTGGTGGACTGGAGCCACATTGCCGGTCATCAATGAGCGATAGGCTTTGTTGCGATAGCCCATGATATCGGCGGCCTTGTCATGTTCCCAATCCATGAAGGTTTTGTTGGTGGCTTCAATATCGAAGTTTGGATAATCCGTGGCTGCGATCAATTCCTTCACGTAGTCGCCCTGGAACCAAATGGCATGTTCTGGTGTTTCCAGCGTGAGTTCACGCTTGCGCCAGGCCTTGGAATTTTTGGTCATGGCATCTTTCTTCGGCAGTTTGATGCGGCCCAGGATCACATCGCGCACATACCAGGCTTGGGCATCGAACATGTTGAAAGTGTAGAACTGATCTTGCATGCCCATGTAAGAAAGCTTCGGGTTGTCTTCCCAGATCACCCCCTTGTAAAGATCAGCGGGCCACATGCGGTTGGTGGTTTTGAGGCGCAGCTCTTCACTCAGGAATGGGAAGTGGTGTTGATAGCCGGTGCAAAGAATGATTGCGTCAACATCCTTGGTTGAACCATCTTTGAAATGCGCGGTTTTGCCAACAAGCTTTTGCAGCAGTGGACGCTCTTCAAAACCCTTCGGCCACTTGAAGCCCATGGGTTTGGTGCGGTAGGTCGCCGTTACCGAACGCGCACCATATTTCCAGCATTGTGAACCAATGTCTTCAGCCGAGTAGGAGCGGCCGACAATCAACACATCCTTGTCTTTGAACTCCAAAGCATCGCGGAAATCATGGGCATGCATCACGCGGCCATTGAAGGTTTTGATGCCGTCGAATTCGGGAACTTGTGGTGTTGAGAAATGGCCATTGGCCACAATCACATTGTCAAATTGTTCGGTATACATTTTGTCTTTGACACGATCATGGACGGTGACATTGAATTTCTTTTTCTTCTTGTCCCATTCCACCATGCGCACGGGCGTTGAGAAGCGCACCCATTTGCGCACCTTGGCTTTTTCAACGCGACCCTTGATGTAATCCCACAGCACAGCACGCGGCGGATAACTTGGAATGGCTTTGCCGAAATGCTCTTCGAATGTGTAGTCCGCAAATTCCAAACATTCTTTCGGGCCGTTGGACCAGAGATAGCGATACATTGAACCATGCACGGGTTCGCCATGTTCATCGAGGCCGGTGCGCCATGTATAATTCCACAAGCCACCCCAATCGCTTTGTTTTTCAAAGCACACGATTTCAGGAATCTGGGCTTTCTTTTTGGCAGCGGATTGAAAGGCGCGCAGCACCGCTGTGCCTGATGGGCCTGCGCCGATAACAGCAACTCGTGTCATGGTGTTTCCTCTTATTATTATTCCGGAAAAATGCCGGGGCTGGTGGGTTTGCCGTCATCATATTTTGACAGCCACTCCACTGTGGTGAGACGAAAACGTGTGAGGCCTTTGTAATCGACCAACTCTGGCGGAAGATCGCGCAAGACGCGGTGGAAGCGTCTGGCCCATTTGGGCACCGTCACCAACTCATCCATCTTCAGCAGATAGCAGCGGATCACAAACAGGATGGCATTCGAACGCGGCAGACGCCACAGGCTTTGCAACTCACAGCGCAGATGAACTTTATCGCCGACATTTTCCGGGGTCACCGTCATGCGGTCGATTCCCCATTTTGGGTAATTTTCAGGGCTGGTATCAAGACGCGGGTTAATGGTCATGGTCCAGTTCAATCGCCGCACCGGTTTGCCCTGCTGCAAGTTGAGCAGGAATTTCAGGGCGCGATCAAATACACCCATTTGATGGGCGAGGGGAACTGGCCCATGCCACTCCATGAAGTTCATGCCGATGTCAAAATCAAGCGACCAGTCAGCTTGTGTGGTGACCATCCCGGCATCCATCCACAAATTGCCATCGCGTTGATCGACAATGCAGAAATCACCCTGTGCTTGGCGCGTGATATATTCCATCGGCTCATAGGGAAGTGTTGAAGCATCACCAAAAGTGAACTTCTGGTCAATGCCCAACGGGCGGTTGATCCAATGCCATTGATCGCCGTTTTTGGTCAGTGAAAAATGCTCAGGGTATCCTGCGGCTTGCTGCTCCATGAGAAGTTCCAGCGTATCCCATTGGCCTGCCATCATATGGGGCAGGGCCTGGCAGCGCAGCGGATCTTCCTTCAGCACCAAGGCGCGGTCATGCATCTCGGACACATAATGCTCATCCACATCGATCATGTGTTCATACGCAAAGCCTTTGGGCCCTGCTGGCACATGCGGCTCCATATTCACGGCATACATGTATTTGTCCTCGTGAAATGGGAAGGGGAAGCGCTTGATGTTTTCAGGGCTGTTGCGAAAAGTGAATTTGTCGCGGAACGTTTCATTCTTGAATACAATGTTCATGGCGGCTCCTTAGAGATCAAGCGTGATCTCATCTCCCTTGAGGCGTGACACACAGATCATTATTTTGTTGCCCGATTTCCGATCGTCGGGTTCCAGGAAAATATCGTGATGTTCAATTTCTCCGTGGCAGCCTAGCACTGGCGTTTCGCACTGGCCACAGGCTCCACCACGACAGAGATAGGGCGCATCAATGCCAGCGGCTTCAACAGCCTCCAGGATCGATTGATGCGTGCCCACCGTGATGGTTTTGTTGGAGCGTTTCAGTTTGGCCTTGAAAACATTTCCGGGCGGGGGCGCGAGGAAGCGCTCGGAATGCAAATTCTGTTTCGGCCAACCCAGGGCCGTGGCTTTGCCAAGCACGCCGTCAATCATGCCGGATGGGCCGCAGACATAGAGATGTGTGCCGAGGGGTTGGTTGGCGAGAAGAGCATCAACCGGAATGAACAGCTTTTCTGCATCCACATAGATCTTCACGCGGTGTGCGCCATAGCGATCTGTGAGTTCTTGCCAATAAGCGCCATGTTTTCGGTCGCGAACCGCAAAGTGCAATTCGAAGTTTGAGCCTTCGCGGCTCATCTGGTCCATCATCGCCATGAAAGGTGTAATGCCAATGCCGCCCGCCAAGAAAATATGTTTGCGGCCGCGGACATCATAAGGGAAAAGATTTATGGGCTGGCTGATGGTGACCACATCACCCAGCTTCAGCTTCTCATGCAAAAAAGCCGAACCGCCGCGCGAGTGTTCGACCCGCAATACCGAGATTTCGTAAGCCGATTGATCATGTGGTGAAGACATGAGCGAATAAGGATTGCGGCGCAGAATATCGCCATCACGCATCGCCACCACAACATGGGCCCCGCCCGAGAAAACCGGAAAAAGCTTGCCATCCATGCGCTCAAAGCGGAAGCGTTTCACTTTTTCCGCAACGGGTGTGATCTTGGCCACCCGCACATCCATTTCGGTGTTGATGGTCATGGAAACATCTCTACGGGTGGCGGTGCTGTGCCGGGTTCCTCGGCATCAATGCACACACCTTGGAAGGCGGCCAACCTGCGCGAATAATGATCACGTACCAGCAAGCTCAGGCCGCAATGGGTGCAGGTGTAAGGTGAGGTTTTCACATCATCGGTAATGCCCTTGCAATGCACGCATTGCACACGCCGCGCTGTTGAGCCGCGATGCTCGGAGCGGATGGAATTGAAATCAATATTCTGTTCCAGCGCCACCTTCATGGTTTGACCGATGAAACCTTCGGTGCCAGAAAGATAAAGGCGCGTGCCCATTTTCGCATTGATCAGATTAATGCGCAGTCGATTGAGTAAAACCGCAATGGTGGGCGCTGACCACATGTATTCAGCTTCAACGTTCGGCAAAGGGCCAACGCAAAGAATGTCTGATGTTTTGAGAAATTCGGGGCCGACAGATTTTACTTGGGTCTGCAACGCCTCAACCCCTTCGCCTTCAAGCGCGAAAAGATGGCGACGCGCGTGTTGGTCGATGGCAAGCCCAGTGTAGACTGGCCTGCTTTTGATGCCTTGAACTAACATCTCTCAGCCAACCGCCGTGCGCTTCTTCTTTTCTGGATCGTCAAATGTAATCGTATGGGCAATGGCTTTGGCTTTCACAGTCTTGCCACGCACTTCCAGCTTGGTGCCTTGCACGGCGCAAGCAACATCCATACGGGCAATGGCCATGCTTTTCTGGGTGAGTTTGGAATAGCAGGGGCAGGTGATCACGCCGACTTTCTTTTCGCCCACATAAAGTTCATCGCCCAAATCGGTCGGGCCATCATGATCGATGAGCACACCGAAGATTTTGAAGCGCTCTTTGCCCTTCAAGCGGCGATGTTCTTCAGCGCCGCGAAAGCCAATCTTGTTGGGGCTAACTGTAAAGTCCAAACCCAGCTCCCAAAGCGAGTCGCCGGGGGGCTGATCGGCAAAGGGATACATCTGAGAATTGTCGTAAGGGTAGAACAACAGATAGCTTTCCACCCGCAGCATATCGAGAACCGAGAAGCACACAGGGATAATGCCCATAGGCTTGCCCTCTTCGAGAATGCGGTCCCAGATCATGCCAGCATCTTGGCCGCGAACGAAAAGTTCATAGCCGCGTTCACCGGTATAGCCAGTGCGCGAAATCATCACGGGTGCGCCAAAAAGCGTGGTTTGCAGGTGATGAAAATATTTCAAATCACGAATGCCTGGCACATGCTTGGCAAGATATTCAACCGCCAACGGTCCCTGCAGCGAGAGATCATGCAAATCATCATCAAACAAGATCGCGCAATTTCGGCCGGTGGCTTGCTTGACAAGTTCTTCATGAGCCGAGCCTGAGCCATGAACCAACATCCATGAATTTGGTCCGGTGCGATAAACAATGCAGTCGTCAGTGAACATGCCACGATCATTCAACATGCAGGCGTAGACCGAGCGACCTGGGTAAATCTTGGTCATGTCGCGCGTGGTGCAATATTCGAGTACGTTGATCGCATGAGGGCCAACGAGATGAACTTTTTTGAGGCCCGACACATCCATTAGCCCGGCTTTGGTGCGCACGGCGATGTGTTCTTGATAAATATCCTTGTCATAGGTCCAAGCGGTGCCCATGCCCGACCAATCTTCAAGCCTTGACCCCAAAGCACGGTGACGATCACCAAGAACGGAAAATCTCCAAGATAAAGGCATGTCTCGCTTCCCTCGATTATTTCCTCTACGGAAACATTTATTCCCCACTGTAGCGTGGTTTCTGGCGGACACAAGATGCTTATCGTCATTTTTTTTGGCGTTCAAGGCAGAGATGAGTGATGACCTGAGCTTCAGCTGCGCGCTGGCAAATCATATCCAGTTTATAATGATGATGAAAAGTTTGACTGAGGTGTCCATTGATTGGCCCCAACGCAAGCACGCTAAGAACGGGATGCTGTCACCCGTAGAGTTTGAGACACTGCAGAAACTGAACCCGCATGGGTCTAGGAAACTAGATCAACCTGAACTTTGACGGAATCGTCAAAGTTCAGATAAGTTGATCGCCAAC
>JAYWAB010000215.1:0-4636 GCA_043782835.1 Aestuariivirga sp. | reverse complement strand
CCAACTGGATCGCAGCTGGATCGCCAGGGTTGCCAGTGTTGGTCGCGAGGATCGAACCACCGGTGCAGTGGCGTCAACTGTCGCGACAGCTGCTAACTTCAACATTAACTCAGGCGTCGACGTTCGTACGCAGGCCGAAGTTGTTGCTCATGCTAAAACCGATACCGCAGTTGGCGAAATCGGTGCAACGATTGCACTCGAAACAGCCGGTCAGACCAACACTGCCTTTGGTTGGAACGGTGGCAACGGTGCAGTCACGACCGATGGCTTCTCTGGCTATTGGAAGTTGACACCAAACGTGAAGTTGACGGGCGGTATCTTGGGTAACCTCTCCAAGACCTCCTATTCATGGGATGGCGTTGCAACGAACAATATGTTCGGCGGCACCGGTGGTTCGATCCTCGCGACCAACACTGGCAACCCTGGCGATCCAGCTGCGATCCAGTTGGCTTATGCCGATGGCCCGTTGTCTTTCGCCGTTCAGGTTGAAGACGGCAACAACACGGCTGTTTCGGCCAGCGCTTTTGGCGCATCGGCCAAGATCGGCTATGCGATGGACATCGTTTCGATGGACATCGGTGCTGGTGTTTGGGGATCCACGATTGCTGGACAGCAAACTTCTTGGGCGGTTAGCGCCGGTGTCAAGGGTGCCTTCAGTGGCATTCAAGTTGGCATGGCTGCTGGTACGGGCGTTAACTCGACCGGCGTAGCAACCACCCCAGGCAGCATCTGGGCCAAGGCGAACCTCAGCGACGTTGCAAGCATCGAATTGGGTGCGACGCATGAGTTCGTGGCTGCTGGCAATCAAACCGTCATCGGCGCAGGTATCTATTACACGCCAGTGGCTCAGTTGAACGTTGGCCTCGAAGGTGCTTACACCATGACTGGTGCAGCCACGGGCAACGGCGCATACAGCGCTGGCCTCGTGACTGTATTCAAGTTCTGATCTATTCAGATTTGAGTTAGGGAACGGCCCGCTTCGGTGGGCCGTTTTTTTATGGGCCAATCGAGGCCGATTGGCCCGCCGCTTCGGCGGGCCGTTTTTTGTGGATAAGTGGTCAACTGGTAGGGAATGCACGATGACCAAATGGATTGGTGAGTTTCCTCCCCCTTGTGGGGAGGGATTAAGGGTGGGGGACGTTCCAAGGTGACAGCATTGGCTTGGATACAGAATTTAGAGGTTGAGCGACCCCCACCCCTGCCCTCCCCACAAGGGGGAGGGCGAAGATAATTAGGGTATGCCGAAACGAGAAACGCTCGAAATTCGGATAGCGCATTGTGCTTAATGCGCAGCACGACCCTTTCGCCGAGGCTCTTGATTCACGTTTTCATTCGGAAAGCTGCGGCGGGCGGCTAGCAGAGCATCACAACGGTTTTGTGACATTTGCGTTACAGCACCCGCCGTTTCGCAACTTTATTTTCAGTTTTTAGAGAAAATCCCCATATAGTTCAATCGCTTGTGGCGCATCTGCCACATAGGCATCGTCATATTTCCGTCATGGGGTGTTTGGCGTTGATTGTAACAATCTGGTTAGCCAAACAGACCGAAGCTCACTCAAAGGGGGCATTGTCATCCCACTCAACAAGGGGGCCCGGTGACAAGATGAAACCGTTCTCAGGAGAATACCATGAAATTTTTTAAACTCGCTCTTCTCGGCACAGCAGCACTTGCTGCAGCGTCGATGAGCGCCCGTGCCGAAAATCTTGACGCCCTCAAGGCGCAGATCGAGGCCCTCAATGCTCGCGTCGCTTCAATGGAAGCAACGCCTGCCGTGCCCGCTGGCTATGCGATGGTATCGTTCTCAAAGGTTGGCGATGAACATATCATTTCGATCATGCCAACGGCTGATGCACCTGCCGCAGCGCCTGAAACCAAGATTACTTGGACCGGCAACGTTGCTGCTGGTGTCATGACCAACTACGCCGGCGCTGGCGCCTTCCTTGATTCAGCCAATACCATTAAATACGCAACAGACGTTTGGACCTCGCTCCGGATGAAGGTTGTTGCTCAAACCGAAACTGCCGTTGGCCAAGTGGGTGTCAGCATCGGGCTTCGCACAGATGTCTCGTCAGCTGGTGCTTGGAACGGTGGCAACCAGAATGTGCTCACAGATGGATTCTATGGCTGGTGGAAATTGACACCAAACCTGACCTTCAGCGGCGGTATGCGCAACCCCATCCAAAAGGGCACGCTAGCCAAGAACAGCTATAGCTTTGATGCGATCTGCTCTTGCTATCAGACCGACTCTTGGGGTGCTATTTCCAACGCACCATATGGCAAGGGCAATGGTCTTTCGGACTCGAGCGCCAACAACCCTGCGCAGTTGACTTTGACCTACGCCGATGGCCCGATTGGCCTCGCCGTTCAAGTTGAAGATGGTAACAACGCAGCGGCCAGCGCCAGTGCTTTCGGCGCATCTGCCAAGGCCACCTACAAAATGGACATGGTCGGCTTTGACATGAGTGCGGGCTATTGGGGCAACACCGCAGCAGGCGGCGATGCTTCTTGGGCCATCAACGGCGGTGCTGGATTGAACCTCGCTCCGGTCAAGCTCGGTGCGACTGTCGGTGTTGGTCACGTTGGTCTGGGCAGCGCAGGTGCAGGCAAGCCATCTGCCAACTATGATTATGCTGCCGCTGGTGGTTATGCCACTGTTGCTCTCAGCGACTCAGCCAGCATTGAACTTGGTGCTGTCTATGACTTTGGCACAGCGCCTGTTGCTGTCGACAAGTATGCTGGCGCGGCATTGTTCAACGCCGGTATCTACTACACCCCGGTGAAGCAATTGCTGATCGGCCTCGAAGGCCAATATCAGACGGGTGGCTTGGCTGATCAAGCTTACACGGCCAACCTCGTTTCCGTCTTCAAGTTCTGATCTCCTGCAAATATGAACCAAGGAACGGTCCGCAGTTGCGGGCCGTTTTGCCTTTGAAGAGGCACTGTGACAACACTGTTCAAATATCGCTTTGGTGCCCCTTGCCTATCCTTGTTCCCGCCTTGATTCTCGCCTATGGCAATTTTAGAACTGGTGGCACGATTTGATTTTCTCCCGAACAATTTCTTTGGCTCTTTCTGCGCTTCTCCTGTCGGCTTGCGTGGCCGATCATGCGGTTGATATGGAGAGCCGCCCGATTTCGCTGGATCAGAATGCCGAGCCCTCAGGTGCCCAAGGTGCAGCCTCCGTTGCGGGCTTGCTTCCCGCCACCAGCCGCACCTATGTGACCATGACGGTGGCGCAACCCGACGGCAATATTACGGCGGCCAGCGGCAGAGATACTGCAACACCAGTGACATCCGGCAGTGGCTTTGTTGTTTCACCCGAAGGCTATGTGATCACAGCGGCGCATGTTGCCGTGGCTAAGGGCAATGAAATTTCAGCGCGTGCAGCCGATGGCCGGATCTATACAGGCGTTGTGCTGGCGATGTTGCCACAGAATGACATGGCTTTGGTCAAACTGCGCTCATTCAATGGCAGCGCTGTTGCGCCAGCTGCGCCGGGGTGTCTGGCACCCGGCGCTCTCATCTATACGTTGGGCAAGCCGCATGGCGGCGGTGATACGGCGCGGATTGGTTCATTGCAAAGCAAGCACTTCGGACGCGCGGTCGCTTATGGCAAGTTTGGCTATCCTGACGCTCTGGTGCTGCACATGGGAACCCAGCGCGGCGAATCGGGTGGGCCGGTGTTCAATGATAAAGGCCAACTTGTCGGCATGGTGGTTTCCACCTTGTCGGATGCTTCTGGCCAATCGATCAATATGGCCCATGCCATTCCGGCCAACACCATTGGCAAATTCTTCTGCTCGCAAGGTGCGTGCCCTGCGGCCTGGTCAGGCTTGGCGGCGCTGTCGGTTGATAGCTGCGGGTAGTTACGGCAGCAGCACCGTTGCTCCCGTGGTGCGGCGGGCTTGCAGGTCTTCATGGGCTTTTGCGGCATCGGCCAGCGCGTAACGCTGATTGATCACGATTTTCACTTTGCCGGATTTTACGATGTTCACAAGATCACGCGCTGTATCTTCGAAGTCTTTGTCTTTGGCGACATAGTTAAACAGCGTTGGCCTTGTGACATAGAGTGAGCCTTTGCTCGCCAGCAGGCCAAGGTTGAAAGCAGGCACAGCGCCCGAGGCATTGCCAAACACCACCAGAAGCCCGCGTGGGCTCAAGCAATCGAGCGATTGCAGATAGGTCGAAAGCCCCACGCCGTCATAGACTACGGGCACGCCTTTGCCTTTGGTGATGTCTTTGACGCGGGCGACCACATCCTCTTGCGAGGAGTCAATCACATGAGCACAGCCATGGGCTTTGGCGATGGCGACTTTTTCAGGTGAACCTACCGTGCCGATCACTTTGACACCGAGCGCCTTGGCCCATTGTGAAAAGATCAGGCCGACGCCGCCTGCCGCTGCGTGAAATAAAACCGTTTCGCCGCGCTTCACTTTATAGGTGGCCCGTAAAAGATAACGCACGGTCATTCCCTTCAGCATCATGCCAGCGGCTTGTTCATCGCTGATGGATTTGGGCAGTTTCACCAAACGGTTTGCGGGAAAGTTGCGGCCCTGGGCATAGGCACCGATTGGCCCCACGCCGTAAGCCACGCGGTCTCCCACTTTAAAACCCTTGATACCCTTGCCCAGTTTG
>JAYWAB010000214.1:0-2054 GCA_043782835.1 Aestuariivirga sp. | reverse complement strand
AACGACGAGATCGGCTCCGTCCTTGCGCGCCTGTTTGGCGGCGGCAATGGCGCTTTCGGCTGTCGGTGCAAAGCGTAAATCGCCGGGCGAAGATTCTTCTGGTGTGCCGTCATCACCCACAGGGATGAGGGCAACTTTCACGCCTTGCACATCTTTCACCATCACGCCGCCCAAGCCTTCGGGCGTTTTGCCATCGGCTGTTTTTATATTGACCGCCGCCCAGGGAAATTTTGATGCTTCGGCTTGCGCCTCAAAGTTTTCGGCCTTGGCATCATATTCATGATTGCCCGGCACAGCCAAATCATAGGGCACGATGTTGGACAGGGTGATCATGTTGGCGCCCTTGTCGAAGCCCGACATGAGCGAAGGCGACAGCATGTCGCCATCCATCACGTAGATCGTGTTGGGGTTGGCGGCGCGTTCGGCGCGGGCCACGGCATTGAGCCTGGCCATGCCGCCACGCTGTTTTGCGCCATCAAATTTGTAAATGTCACCCACGCCGAGAAACGTGATCTTCACGGTTTCAGCCCGGGCTAGGGGCGCTGCCCATAAGATGGTCGATGCGAGAAGTGTTGCTAAAGTGGATTTGAACATGGGAACCTCCGGGGTGCTTGGCGATGAAATGCCTCTTGGCGTTCAAAGTCAATTCACAAGGCCAATGTAACAGTTGTATTGCGACTGTCTGGCTGTTCCCAACTGCGGCGTTGATGGCTAGACTGTAGCTAGGGAGTATTCATGGGCTGCAAGTTATCCGTCAATGTCAATGCCATTGCCTATTTGCGCAACAGGCGCAGCGTACCCTGGCCTGATCTGGTTGGGCTGGGGCGCATCGCTTTGCAGGCGGGGGCGGTGGGCCTCACGGTTCACCCCCGGCCTGATGAACGGCACATCCGCTATGCTGATGTGCCGGCGCTGCGTGATTTGATCCGCAATGAATTTACGGACCGCGAATATAATATTGAGGGCTATCCCGATGAACGATTTTTGGCTTTGGTTGAAGCCAATCGGCCAGACCAAGTGACTTTGGTGCCGGACCTGCCGGGGCAGGGCACGTCAGATCATGGCTGGGATTTCGCGCAGGCTGGAAACCTATTGCCGCCGATCATTGCGCGCTTGAAGAAAGGCGGGATGCGCGTGGCGCTGTTTGTGGATGCTGATCCTCAGCTGCCCGC
Organism: Aestuariivirga sp.; assembly: GCA_043782835.1. Classification (GTDB taxonomy): domain Bacteria; phylum Pseudomonadota; class Alphaproteobacteria; order Rhizobiales; family Aestuariivirgaceae; genus Aestuariivirga. Next base: position 882 of record JAYWAB010000214.1, on the reverse strand, counting down.
ATTTGCCCAGAAGACGGGGGCTGACCGCATTGAGATTTTCACCGGGCCCTATGGTGATACATTTGAGCCCGCCGCGATGGCAACCGAGTTTGACAAAGTGGTGGCGACAGGCCGCGCCGCTGCCGCTGCGGGGATTGATCTCAATGCCGGCCATGATCTGACGCGCGAAAACTTGCCGCGTTTGGTGGCAGCACTGCCCAACCTGAAAGAGGTCTCGATCGGCCATGCGATCATTGCCGACGCGCTGACGCTGGGCCTGGCTGAAACCGTGCGCCTGTTCCGCGAGGCGATTGGGGACGTTTGAAATCAGAGCGGTCACCCCGATTCCCTTGACAATTGCGGAGCCTGTTCCATCATACGAGGTGGGGGCCGACAACTGCAGGAGCTTTTCATGCTAGGACCACTCACGTTCCGCGTTGGGGCCAAGAAACCCCTAAACCAAGTGATTTTCAGCAATCTTGGCCACAGCACGAGCAACATTCTCGTCGCCAATAAAACGGCTGGCGCAGGTGTGGCCATTCGGCTTTTGAAGAATGTGGAAAACGGGGTTGTTTCCGTCGGTGAAATAGCGCTGGGCGGTTCTCAGTCCGCCGTCTTTTCTGTGGGATCCGATTGCGACCAGGTGGTTGCTTCCGGCGTCAACCGGGATGGTTCATTGGTGATTTCTGTCAGCTATGAGACATGAGGTCCGTCCGCCCCAAAATCTAAAGCCGCTTGCCTTAATTTCAGCCAGCCGCTAATTCCCCTCCCAATTGAAAAACAGGGAAGTGAACCATGCGCGTATATTATGACCGGGATGCGGACGTTAATCTGATCAAGGGCAAGAAAGTCGTCATCGTCGGTTATGGCAGCCAGGGCCGCGCCCATGCTTTGAACCTCAAA
>JAYWAB010000213.1:0-4888 GCA_043782835.1 Aestuariivirga sp. | reverse complement strand
AACTAGTGAACTGAAAAGACGTGAAAATTCCCCCTCATGCGGCGTTAGAATCACAGATCTGTCAGCGCGCCTTTTGATCGCCTCAAACAACGCCTCTGGTGCATCGGCAAAGGCAGTCAGCGCATCGGCATCCAGCACCAGCGCAGGCCCTTTGCGCAGCGCCAATAAAACCGTTCGGCGCAAGTCTTCCGAAACTCCGGCCCCGGGCCCGATGCAAAATGCCCTCAAGCGTTGATCGTGAAGCAAGGCACGCAACTCATCTAGGTGTGAAACAGGTTTCAGCATGATCGATGAAACCCGTGCCGCGTGAATGTGCAAAGCCGCTGGCGCGCCCGCCAAACTCACCAGCCCAGAACCCACCCGGGCCGCCGCCATCGCCGCCAAACGCGACGCGCCCGTGGCAAATTCCGGTCCGCTCCATACCAAGGCATGGCCACGCGTAAATTTATGATCTTCAACTCCAGGCTCGGGCAAATGCGGCACAGCATTCTCAAAAAGCTGCGGCTTGATCGCATTGAGCACGTCCGCAGAAATGCCGATATCAGCTACCACCATCTCGCCACACAGCGCCCGCCCCGGCTGCAATACGTGGCCGGGCTTCTTGCGGAAAAACGTGACGGTAAGATCAGCCCCCGCGCAAGCACCGCGCTTTTGCCCTGAAAGACCATCAAGGCCCGAAGGCACATCAATGGCGACAACGGGAACGCCTGCGCCATGAATCCCATCGGCCCAAGCGGCAGGAAAATCACGGTTCAAACCAGCGCCAAAGATCGCATCCACAATCAGGCGCGGGCCAGCCTTGCCGCCCAAGCTCTTTTCGAATTCCGCAAAGCCTGAGGTCTTGCCTTTCCATTTTGCAGCCATGGCAGCGGCATCGCCCTTCAATGCGGCGCCTTCGGCAAGCAGATAGACTTTCACTGGCCATTTCTTGGCAGCCAGTAAACGCGCCACAACAAAACCATCGCCACCATTGTTGCCCGGCCCGCAGACCACAGCGATTGGGCACTTCCTGAAGCGGTTGATGATTTCTGTCGCCACCGCGAGCCCGGCATTTTCCATCAGGCGCAGCGAAGGAATCTTGAACCGCTCCACCGCCAAAGCATCAGCGCGGTACATTTCGGTAGGCGTGAGAAGTTCAAAAAAAAGTTTCGGGCCATGCATGGTCTCAACCTCGCATGGCCCGAAGGACTTGGCAATATTGGGGGCACATGGTCCGCCAGCTCAATGTTTCACATCAAGAACTTTACCGACGGGCTGGCCAATCTCTTTCAACATCTGGCCAAACCACTTTTGCTTCACATCAAAGTTCTTGCCGCCTTTGATGCGTGGAAATTCAATAGCCCTAAGCGGATGGCCCTTGGCCTCTTCGTCATGGCCCACAACACCTGACACGCCCGCCAGCGCATTTTTCACGCCAACGGCGCACATCTTTTTGATCAAGGCCAAATCTTCTTTGTTGGCGCGGGCAGACCTTGCCATATAGCCGGATTTTTGCACCAGAACCTTTTCGGCCTTCACCATATCGGCAAAGCGTTTGGCAAACCAGGCACCGGGGTTGATCTTGTCGATCTTGACGTGTCCGAACGCATCACGCTCCGGCTCTTCGCCGCGTGCGCGCATCTCGGCCACAATGTCCTCAATGCCCGCCCCTTCGCTGAGGAATATCGAAACGCAATCTTTCTCATCCATGCGCGCCATCAAACGCTTGGCCTCGGCTTCCAAATCGATCTTCACTTCGGGAATATAAACCGCATCAATATCTTTATGCTCCATCGACAAATTGAAATCGGGAACGAACTTCATTTTCTTGAGGCGCTTGCGATAAGTCTCTGCCGTCGCCGCCGTCAGCCAACCACAATTGCGGCCCATCACTTCATGGATCAGCAACATGCGCGGGTTGGTACTTTGCTCGTTGATGGCGTTTTCAAAGTAGATCGCACCCTGCTCTGCCGCCGTGACGGCGCCCAGCGTTTGCATGATCGGCACAACGTCATTGTCGATGGTCTTGGGCAAGCCAACAACGGTGAGGTTATAATTGGTCGCTTTCAAATATGCGGCCAAGTCAGCGGCGGTGGTGTTGGTGTCGTCGCCGCCAATGGTGTGCAAAATGGTGATGCCGTCTTTGACCAGCTGTTCAGCGGCCACATGCAGCGGGTTCTCGCCTTCCTTGGTGAGGCCGCGCTTCACGCAATCTTTGACATTGGTGAGTTTCACGCGGCTGTTGCCGATGGGCGAACCACCATGTTGGGTAAGAACCAACGCGTCCTTGCGGGTACGCGGTGTGACCTTCACTGACCAACCCTTGAGCAGGCCCATATAGCCATTTCGATAGCCAATGATCTCGGCCTTGGGCAGCTTCTTGGAATAATCCGCAATCAGATAGCCAACGGCCGCTGAAAGGCAGGGGGCCAAGCCTCCGGCAGTCAACAATGCAATTTTGTGTTTCTTAACAGCAGTTTTGGCCATGATGTGCGCTCCTCAGGAATCTGTTGGGCTTTACTAGAGCAGCAGCAACGCAAATGCCAGATGGTGCTCAACACAATGCCGAATCATTTTGGTCAGGGTTGCCTGTCGGGGATAAAGCCAGATCAACAGGGTTGTAAGCGACATTGGCAAAAAAGGGTTCCCCAGTACCATTTCCAGTAAAGTATTGTAGTTACTACCTCTTATTTCCGTGCACAAATTTGGCAGCGCCGCGACAAATCGGTTTTATCGTCTTTGACGACAATGTGCCTTATTTTCTGCACGATTTGATGATTTGTGCACTGCAACATAAATCATGAAACAGGCAGGTCACCATGTATCGTCTAAAAATCGGTTTCGCGGCACTCACACTATTTTTTGCGCTTGGCAATGGAGCCTTTGCAGGAGATCAACTCGGCCCATCGGAATTGAAACACTTGGTTCCCGGTCGCTATTTAGTCACGCTCAACAACGCCACGATGTTGACTGTGTTCATGCGCGCGAATGGAACTGTTTCCGGTTCCACCAAAAGCGATGCCGATAGCGGACATTGGAAGCTTGATGGAAGCCAGCTATGTATCGGATTCACCAAGTGGTTGGGCGGCAATACCCACTGTTCGTCCCTATCCAGCGAAGCAGGCTATTATCAAGGCAGTGGCTTCACTTTCCGCCCGATATAGATCGAAGTTCAAATTTTCGCCAAACGCAATCACCTGAAACGTACCTACCAGCAGGTATAACCGCCATCGACACTCATAATTGCTCCCGTCATCAAACTCGCAGCATCAGACGCGAGAAACAAGATCACCGAGGCAATCTCTGAAGGCTGTCCCATGCGCGCCATGGGGGTGTTGTCGAGCCAATCTTTCAACACACCACGCTCTTCAGCGGCGTTACGCGTCATTTCGGTTTCAATATAAGTGGGCGCTACCGCATTGACGCGCACGCCCCGCGCCGCCCATTCCACTGCCAGAGATCGCGTCAAATGATGCACTCCTGCTTTGGACGCATTGTATTGCGCCTGCTCCTGCGGATAATTCACAATGTCGCCCGACATTGACCCTAGATTGATGATCGCACCAGACTTCCGCGCCAGCATGTGTTTGCCAAAACTGCGGCAACACCAGAAGACACCGTTGAGATTAACATCAATCACCTTATTCCAACTGGCATCGTCCATCACTTCGGCGGGGATGAAGGAAATGGCGATGCCGGCATTGCAGGCCAGAATATCGACTTTACCCTGCTGCTTGATAATCGCCTGCGCCACCGCTTCAACTTGGCCAGAATCCGTCACATCCAAAGCCATGGCAGAGGCCTTGCGCCCTTTAGCAGCCAGCACTTTGGCCGAAGCCTCCGCTGCCGCGCCATCCATATCCGTCAGAACCACATGGGCGCCCGCTTCCGAAAGCGCATCCGCCGTGGCAAAGCCAATGCCGCGCGCCGCACCCGTGACCACCGCCACTTTGCCGTCCAGCTTGAATTTCTCCAGATACATCGGCCTCTTCTCCCCTCGTTTTGGGGCGAGTTAAGTGCAAAATGCCCTCCCTTGCAACGTCCCGATTTTTGCCCATAAAAACAGCAGAATGATTATTTTTACATCACAAACGACTGCCAAAAAATCAGACACCGCTCTAAGCATTTGAATCTATTGGCCCTGCGAATTGGCATGTGCCGTGCAAGCACTCAGGAACCAACAAGAGGCTTTCCCCCATGAAAAAAATCGAAGCGATCATCAAGCCCTTCAAGCTGGACGAGGTCAAAGAGGCGCTGCAAGCCGTCGGCATCCAAGGCATCACCGTCACTGAAGCCAAGGGCTTTGGCCGCCAGAAGGGCCATACAGAGCTTTACCGCGGTGCCGAATATGTGGTGGACTTTCTGCCCAAAGTGAAGCTCGAAATCGTCGTCAGCGATGACCTGGTGGCCAAGGCTGTCGAGGCCATCCAGAATGCCGCAAGAACCGGCCGGATTGGTGATGGGAAAATCTTTATTTCCACCATCGAACAGGCTATCCGCATCCGCACAGGAGAGTCGGGCACAGACGCGCTCTAATTTCAAAACAACACGCTAACACCTAACGCCAAAAGAGGACGAACCGAATGGCCAAAGAAGAAAAGAAAGACGTCAACGCAGCCTTGAAGATGATCAAGGACAAGGACGTGAAATACGTGGATTTACGCTTCACCGATCCGCGCGGTAAAATGCAACATCTGACCATGGACATCTCGCAGATGGGTGCCGATGCTTGGGAAGAAGGCCTGATGTTTGATGGCTCCTCAATCGCTGGCTGGAAGGCCATCAATGAATCCGACATGATCCTGAAGCCGGACGCAACCTCGGTTCACCTCGATCCCTTCTATGCCCAAACCACCATGGCCGTGTTCTGCGACATCTATGATCCAGGCACCGGCGAAGGCTATGCCCG
>JAYWAB010000212.1:0-3927 GCA_043782835.1 Aestuariivirga sp. | reverse complement strand
CGTAGAAACTGGTGAATCTTTCGTTTAGTTTGGCGTTTCAGCGGCAAATCAGCCGCTGATTTCTGTCATTCCGTGACGAATATCTGAAATGTTGCGCTTGAGCCTGCTCAATGCATGTCATGGCGCTGCCTGAGAGACCATGACGGCCCGCGCTTTTGGAATAAGATTTTCGCTGAGCTATGCCCTGCTGATGATCGGCGGTGGCATTCAGCTGCCGTTTTTGCCCCTGTGGCTGAAGGCGCAAGGGCTGTCGCTGCCTGAGATATCGTCAGTTGTCGCGGCCTTGATGCTGGTGCGGGTGGCGGGCGCACCTCTCTTTGCCACGCTGGCCGATTATACGGGCAAGCGCACGCACGTGATCCGCGGCTGTGCCATTGGGGCCTTTGTTGGCTATGGCCTGCTGACCTTCATGGGGAGCTATCACCTTATTCTCGGCATTGGCATGATGGCGGCCTTTCTGTTTGCACCAGTGTTTCCTTTGATTGAGGGCTATAGCGTGGAAAGCGCTTCACGGCTGGGGCTGGATTATGGGCGTTTGCGGCTCTGGGCCTCGCTCAGCTTTCTGGTAGGCAGTGTCGTCTCGGGTGCATTGCTCACGGTGATGTCGCCCAGTGACACGATGTTGCTGATTACAGCGGCGCAAGGCCTCACGGTGATTGGCACATTCATCTTGCCGGGGGAGACGCCACATGTGCCACACCCACACCATACCAGTTCGATGGATTTAGGCGATGCGCTCAAATTTCTGTTTGCCTCGCGCTTTACAATTTTTCTTATCGCCGCAAGCCTCGCCAATTGCAGCCACGGGATGCTCTATAGCGTCGGAACAGTGCATTGGACCAATCTGGGTTTCAGCACGTTTGATATTGGCCTTTTATGGGCATCTGCGGTTCTGGCCGAAGTGTGCTTGTTTTTCTTTTCCAACAAAATTGTGCACCAGGTGGGCGTGGAGCGCTTGTTGTGCATCGGACTTTTTGGCGCAACGATGCGCTGGGTTGGCATGAGTGTGGCGACAAATTTCTATATGATCGTCGCTTTACAAGCGCTGCATTGCATCTCATTTGCGTCGGCCCATCTTGCGCTGATGCATTTCATCCGCATGAATGTGCCGATGAAATTGCGCAATACGGCCCAGGGGCTTTACACGGCCTTTGCGGGTGGGCTGCTGCTCTCATCCGTAAGCTTTGCGGCGGGTCCGCTCTATGCGCAGTTTGGTGGCTTGGCGTTTTTGTTTGCGGCGGCGCTGTCAGGCCTGGGGCTTGTCGTCGCGCTGTTTAATCTGGTGAAACTCAGCCCCAGAGTTCCCGTGGCGGCGGTTGCATCAGGCCATTTGCGTAGCTGATGGCAGGCGAACGATCTTTCGCTAAAAGAAGCGGCCCATCAAGATCCACATAGTCGGCAAGCTGCGCCACCAGAAAAGCCGGGGCCATGCCCAAGGACGTGGCCAACATGCAGCCCACCATGATCTTGAAGCCTTGCTGGCGCACGGCCTTGGCCATGGCCAGCGCTTCGGTGAGGCCGCCAGTCTTGTCGAGCTTGATATTGACCGCGCCATATTTGCCTTTGAGGCCCGCAAGAGATGATGTGTCATGTGCGGATTCATCGGCGCAGATCAACACGGGTGAAGTGATGCGCGAGAGAATGTCATCTTCGCCCTGTGGCAAGGGCTGCTCGACCAATTCAACGCCATGGGCTTGGCAACAGGCCAGCATCGCTTCGATGTTGCTTTCACGCCAACCTTCATTGGCATCCACAATCACGCGCGCATCGGGGACGGCGGCGCGAATGGCTGCGAGGCGTTGTTCATCGCCCTCACGGCCCAGCTTCAATTTCAACAAAGGATAATGCGCGGCGTTCACCGCAGCCGCAGCCATGGCTTCGGGCGTGCCGAGGCTGAGCGTATAGGCGGTGATTTTTGCAACAGGTGCGGCAAGGCCCAGCAATCGCCACACAGGTTTTCCAGACTTCTTGGCCGCCAAATCCCAGAAGGCGCAATCCAGTGCATTGGCCGCTGCATGAGGCAGGCCCAAGTGCGGCACATCTTGATGTGTGATGCCCTGCGGCAAGTCCTCAAGTGCTGCCACACATTGCGCCACAGTTTCTCGATAACGCGCATAAGGCACACATTCAGCTTGGCCCGTTGCATCGCCATCGCGCAGTGAAACCAGGACAACATCAGCCGAAATCTTCGATCCCCGCGCGATGGTGAAAGTGCCTGCGATGGGGAAGGATTGGGCGGAGATGGTGAGTTGGAGCGACATAAGGCGGAGATAGCACTCCTCAGTCGGTCATTCCAGCCAAGCCGGAGCGGGGTGGGAGAACTTTAAGAGGGTTAATTTTTTGCACACTTCCTATCGACGCGGCACTTGTGACATGCGTGCAATTGACGATCTTATTTCCGCTTTCAGCCTTTCCATAAATACGGCAGAGAACTGTCCAATGATTGTATCGGGTTCAAGGTAATAGCTGTTGGCGGGATCATCAACATTCATTTCGGTTGGGATAACCCACAACCGTTTCGTAGTATCTAGGCCTGCACGCTGCTTTTCGATTTCTGGAATCTCAATGCCAGGTTCAGTTATGCGTGGTGATTTTGAAGTGATTGGCACCAAACCGATTTTGTGACCAAGATTGAAGGCGACAGCCACTGGCCTGTCTTTGCGACCGCTCTCCTCACCTTGGCCATATTCACGTGACCAGAGAAAGGGTTAAAGCAAAACCGTTCCGGTTTTGAGATTGGCAGAGCTTGTCAAGGTTGAGGCTCATCATCAACATCAAGGGCGGTCAGAATTTCCGCCTTCACCTGATCGGGGGCATCGGGAAGGTAATAGGGCTTGCGCGGATCGGTGCGTATGAGACGGTCATAGTGGTCGGCGGCCATCACGACATATTTGCGCCGACCATGTTCTGTCAGCTCAACAGGCCTGCGGTAAGCGGCATCCAAGACTTCACCGGGCGTTTTGTTGAGTTTGGTGACTGTGAAACTATCCATGTTGAAGTCCTATATTACAGGAAATATAGGATATTCCGGAATTTAAGAAAAAACAAGTCAACAGATAGGCCCTTCGCCCTCTTTCAAAAAGTCAAAGGCGTTCCACGCGCCAAGTTCGAGCGAATGTCAGCCGAATTCCGAACAGGCTGCGGAATGAATTGGGAGCAAGTCCAGTTTGAATGCATCACAAAAAATGGCAGGGCCAACCCGCCGTTTTGCATTCGTATCGTAAGTGAACATCAGCTCTGGCTCGGCAACCGTCCGGCGACTTCGGCCAGCATGACATAGATGCGGCCTTGTTCGGAGGCGAGGACTTGTTCCATCACAGCCTCACCGCCGTCGGTTTCCGAAACAGTGTCGAGCAGTTTTTCGAACAGACGGTTGAAGGCTTGAACGCGGCTGCGCAGCAAACGTTCTTCAGCATAGCGATTCTCCAGCGCCTTCACCAGTTTGCGGCTGCGCGTTTCATAAAGCCGCTGGGTGTAGACTGATTTATCAGACGCGGCGTAACGCTTTTCCATATCGCGCGGCAATTGGCCTTCAATGGCTTCGACCACATCACGCGCCGAAACATTCAGTTTACTGTTATAGCTTTCCACTTCCTTGGCGAGGCCGGAGATTTTCGCGCTGACCACGGGTGGCGCTTCTACGCGGGCCAAGGCCTGCGGTGCCGAACGTTGTGGCGGCGCTTCATGGGCGGGCTCATAACGGCTGGCGGCAGGTGCCGGGCGTTGCGTCATATAGCCGGGGCCGGAATAATCAAGGCTGCCTGTCTGCTTGCGCACCACATCGGCCAGCGCATTCAAAGCACTGATCTGGTCTGCCACCACGCGGCGCATATTGTCAGCGTTGCTGCGGGTCTCTTCGGGCAGGTCAATCACCGCGCGTTTCAATTCACCGCGTGCTGCATCAATATCCTTCACCACCTGTTGGGC
>JAYWAB010000211.1:0-7549 GCA_043782835.1 Aestuariivirga sp. | reverse complement strand
TCGCCGAGGCGGTTGGAACCAGCGCACAGAACGCCACACAGAACTTGATCAGATGCTTCTTCATGTCTTTACCCTTGACTGATTGAACTCACAGAATTGAGATCAACATGATGCGTTAAGGTTAATGTCTGGTTTCCAAATGGTTGCGTTGAAGTTAACACGCCGATTTTTGGCGGGCTTGACCGGACGTTGGGCGCAAGGCAAATCGTGAGGCCTAACTGATTTGGCCTACCCGGGGTGTTTCCGGGAGTGGGCAAGAGGAGAAAATGATGATTACTTTGACATTCCCCGATGGTGCCAAGCGCCAGGTTGAAGCGGGGATGACGGCAGGCCAAGTGGCCGCCTCGATTGCCAAATCCCTTGAGAAAAAAGCCGTGGCCGCCGTGGTGAATGGCGCGGTGGTGGATCTGGCTGATCCGATCACTGCCGATGCCACGCTGAAAATTGTAACGCGTGATGACCCGGAAGCGTTGGAACTCATTCGCCATGACGCCGCGCATGTTTTGGCCGAGGCGGTGCAGGAATTGTTCCCCGGCACGCAGGTGACGATCGGGCCGGTGATTGAGAATGGTTTTTATTATGACTTTTTTCGCAATGAGCCATTCACCACGGCGGATTTTGCGCCCATCGAAAAGAAGATGCGCGAAATCATCGCGCGCGACAAGCCTTTCACCAAGAGTGTGAAAACGCGTGAAGATGCGAAAGCGTTTTTCCGCGCCAAGGGCGAAGGCTTTAAAGTGGAACTGGTGGATTCAATCCCCGGCCACGAAGACATCAAATTCTATGATCAAGGTGGCTGGGTGGATATGTGCCGTGGCCCGCATATGACGAGCACGGGCAAGATCGGCAATGCCTTCAAGCTGATGAAAGTGGCCGGAGCTTACTGGCGCGGCGACAGCAAGAATCCGATGCTGACGCGCATTTACGGAACCGCTTGGGCCTCCGAAAAAGAACTGCAAGATTATGTGATAGCGCTGGAAGAAGCTGAGAAACGCGATCACCGCAAACTAGGCCGCGAGATGGATCTGTTCCATTTTCAGGAAGAGGGGCCGGGCGTGGTGTTCTGGCACCCCAAGGGCTGGACGATGTTCCAGCAGCTCATCGCCTATATGCGGCGTCGGCTCAACCGCCTCGGCTATGACGAAGTGAATGCGCCGCAGTTGCTGGACAAGAGCTTGTGGGAAACGTCAGGCCACTGGGGTTGGTACAAGGAAGCCATGTTCGGGGCTACGCCAGCGGGCGAGGCGGCGGAAGATGGCGACCGTATCTATGCCATCAAGCCAATGAACTGCCCCGGCCATGTGCAGATTTTCAAGCATGGCTTGCGCTCATACCGTGAACTGCCGATGCGGCTTGCCGAATTTGGCGCGGTGCATCGCTATGAGCCATCAGGTGCGCTGCATGGCTTGATGCGGGTGCGCGGCTTCACGCAGGATGACGCGCATATTTTCTGCACCGAAGCGCAGATGCGCGATGAGTGTTTAAAGATCAATGATTTGATCTTGTCGACTTACAAAGATTTCGGCTTCGAGCAAATCGTGGTGAAGCTTTCCACACGGCCGGAAAAGCGTGTGGGTAGCGATGAAGCGTGGGATCGCGCCGAAGCGATTATGTCTGATGTGCTCAAACAAATCGCCGATGAAAGCGGTGGTGCGATCAAGACCGCGATCAATCCGGGCGAGGGCGCTTTTTATGGCCCCAAGTTTGAATATGTGTTGCGCGATGCAATTGGCCGCGATTGGCAATGCGGCACCACGCAGGTGGATTTCAATTTGCCCGAGCGCTTTGGCGCGTTTTACATTGGTGAAGATGGCAACAAGCATGTGCCAGTGATGATCCACCGCGCCATCTGCGGTTCGATGGAACGGTTTCTGGGGATTTTGATTGAGCATTACGCGGGCCATTTCCCACTGTGGCTGGCACCGATGCAGGTGAAAGTGTGCACCATCACGTCTGAGGCCGATCAATATGCCATCGAAGTAGCCCAGAAGCTGAAAGACGCTGGTCTGCGCGCCGATGCCGATTTGCGCAACGAGAAGATCAACTACAAAGTGCGCGAACATTCCGTGACGAAAGTTCCAGTGATCCTCGTGGTGGGCAAGCGCGAGATGGACGAGCAGGCCGTGAACATGCGCAGGCTGGGGAGCCAGGATCAGAAAGCGATGAGCCTGGTGGATGCGCTGGCGGCGCTGGTGAAGGAAGCGACTCCGCCGGATTTGAGGTGATCACAGCCGCCTCATCGAAGTATTTTTGGTTTTTGAACTAGGCCTGGTCGCGGAAAAAGGGAGTTGCGCTTATCGCCTTGGCAAAAACTTCTTCAACCCATTGGTTTAAGCTAATGCCTTTTAACTGTGCCTCTAATGCTGCTTTAGCATGCAATTCAGGATCGATGCGACACATCACGTTGCCAGAGTAGAGACGCTCTGGCGATTTTCCAGCTTTTTTGCAGGTTTCAACATAATCATCTACAGCCTCTCGAAAGGCATGTTTCAATTCTGTAGTGGTTGCTCCATGAAAACCGACAACATCATTGATGCCCGCCAAGCGGCCTACAAAGCATTCGTCTTGGGCGTCGTATTCAACGCGGGCACCGTAACCCTTATATGTCATTATATTCATCATAGTTTCACCTCTAACTTCTTCAGATATTCACAAGCATCTCGCACTTGATAGCGTTTAGCTTCTTTGGTTGGATGTGGGCGGTGGAATGCAGCGATGATGCCTTTGCATTCAAACCTCACTCGTGATCCAGAGCCTTCGATCACTTTGCAACCAACGGCGATCAGCAAAGATTCAATGTCTGCCCAAGCGATAGTGGGCTTTGTCGGTTCTGTAAAAACGGCCTCCAGTGTTTTTCGCTGTTTGCTGTTCATGCAAGCAATATATGCTAGCGCTATGCGATTTGCAAGCATAATCTGATAGCAATCCAAACGACCGAAGCCTGCGTATTACCTTCATGGCAACTCATATCATCATCGGAACATCCGGCATTGGCGGGGCTTTGGCGCGGCGGCTTTCTGCGCAAGGGGCGGGGCTGCATTTGATTTCGCGGGGCGATACAGGGCTGGCGGCGGAGCTTGGGGCATCTCATGCCATTGCGGATGTTCAAGACCGTGCGGCCCTTGCGGCTGCCATCCTTGCTGCGGGGCCAGCGATTGACGGACTGGCTTATTGTGTGGGTACGATCAATCTGAAGCCCCTGATGCGTTTGACGGATACGGACGCGCTGCAAGATTTTGAGATCAATGCGCTGGGCGCTTTTCGCGCTGTTCAAGCGGCGCTGCCAGCGCTGAAAGCTTCAACACAGAAGACCGCTTCGGTTGTCCTGTTCTCGACCGTGGCGGTTCAACAGGGTTTTGCGTCCCATGCCTCAGTGGCCATGGCCAAGGGGGCGGTTGAGGGGTTGACGCGGTCTCTGGCGGCGGAATTTGCGCCCAAAATCCGGGTCAATGCCATCGCGCCATCCTTGACCAAAACGCCATTGGCGGAATTTCTGACCAAGAATGAACCAACCGCCGCTGCCATTGCAGCTTTGCATCCACTGCAACGTTTGGGCGAGGCGGATGATGTGGCTGCGATTGCCGCGTTTCTCCTGGGCCAAGAGGCCGGCTGGATCACCGGCCAAGTGATTGGTGTGGACGGCGGGCGCTCCTCATTGCGCACCAAGGGCTGATATGCGCGGCATTGCCAAAGCCAATCTTCCCACCAAGACCTGCCTGACCTGCGGGAAGCCTTTCACTTGGCGCAAAAAGTGGGAAAAGGTTTGGGATGAGGTAAAATACTGTTCCGACCGCTGTCGCGGCTTGAAAAGTAACAAGCAAAGTTCCAAATAGCTTCCAAAGGAAGCATGATGGAAATCGGAATTTATACTTTCGCTGATGTGCCTGCGGGCCATCCTGAACAGGCGGGGCAACGGCTGCGCAATCTGGTTGAGGAAATGGCGCTGGCTGATCAGGTTGGGCTTGATGTGTTTGCCGTGGGCGAACATCACCGGGCAGACTATGCGGTTTCGGCACCGCCTGTGGCCTTGGCGGCGGGTGCAGCTGTAACCAAGCACATCAGGCTTTCCAGTGCGGTCACGGTGCTTTCATCGGATGATCCGGTGCGCGTCTATCAGCAATTTGCCACGGTCGACGGGATCAGCAATGGCCGCGCTGAAATCATGGCGGGCAGGGGATCGTTCATCGAGAGCTATCCGCTTTTTGGCTATGATCTTGAAGACTATGACGTGTTGTTTGGCGAAAAGCTTGATCTTTTGATGAAGCTGAATGAGGGCGAGCGCATCACATGGCAGGGCGCCTTGCGGCCTTCATTGAACAATGCCGGAATTTACCCGCGCCCTGAACAAAAGAAAATGCCGATCTGGATCGCTGTGGGCGGCACGCCGCAATCGGTGGTGCGCGCGGCGACTTTGAACTTGCCCATGGCGCTGGCCATTATTGGGGGCGACCCGCGGCGCTTTGAGCCTTTTTTCAATCTCTACCGCGAAACCCACGCCAAGGCCGGGCATGACGCGAAGACCATTCAGCTTTCGCTCAATATGCACGGTTTTGTTTCATCCAGCACTGAACATGCCAAACAAGTTTATAGCGCCGCACATCTTGAGGTGATGAACCGGATTGGCCGTGAACGCGGCTGGCCGCCGCAGAACATGTCGCACTTCGAGCAGGCGGCAGGGCCAACGGGCAATCTGATTGTTGGCGATGCCAAACGTGTGACTGACCGCATTCTGGAACTGCATGAGATTTTTAAGAACACGCGCATTCTCATCCAGATGGCGATTGGCACGGTTCCCCATGTTGAGCAACTAAAGGCCATTGAAATCCTTGGTGGCGAAGTGGCCCCTGCGGTTCGCAAGGCGCTCGCCTGAAATAGCGCAAATGTGATCGCTGTTGACTTGCGCTTTGTGTCAACTCGTTTGATGCTACAAGTTCAAAGAGGACGCGATTCACATGACGGTTGAAAAGACATATATCCACGGTTTGAGTGTGCGAGTGTTTCACTGGATCAACGCCGTGGCGATCGTTCTGATGATCGCCAGCGGTTGGCAGATTTATGATGCCTCGCCGGTGTTCAGCGCGATCACATTTCCAGAAACAGTCACCCTTGGCGGCTGGCTGGGCGGCGGCATTCAGTGGCATTTTGCGGCGATGTGGGTTTTTGTACTGAACTTCCTGGTTTATGGCCTGATCAATCTCATCAACGGCCACTTCAAATCCGCACTGTTCCCGGTTGGCCCACGCATGGTGCTGCAAGATTTGGGGCAGGCTCTGAAGGGCAGGCTCGCGCATGATGTGGGACGCTATAACGCCGTTCAGAAAATTTCCTATCTTGGTGTGTTTGCACTTTTGATTTTGGTTATTCTGTCCGGTTTGAGCATTTGGAAATCGGTTCAGTTCGCGGGCCTCGCTGCATTGTTTGGTGGTTATGACGGCGCACGGGTTGTGCATTTTGTCTGCATGGCGTTGATCTGCGCTTTTATTGTCATGCATCTGGCCTTGGTGGCCATTGTGCCTTCAACGCTTTTGCCAATGATTACGGGCTGGGCACGGAAAGGAAATAAACATGCTGTTTAAACGCAAGGCACCGCCGCTCTTGATGGAGCGTACCAAAGCTGTGATCAATGTGGAGCGTCGGCTGTTCATGCGCCAATCGCTTTCGCTGGGCGCTCTGGCACTGCTTTCGGGCTGTGATTTCCGCTCGGAGACAGATGAGGCCAGCATTAGTGATCGCATTTTAAATGCCATGTCACAGTGGAATGACAAAGCCCAAGCCGCCTTGTTTGATCCCACGAAATTGGCACCCACGTTTTCGGAAGCCGATATTAAAGACCCATTCCCCTTCAACGCTTATTATGGCGAAGATGAAGTGCGCACAGTGGAAGAGGCCGGTTGGAAGCTTCAGCTTTCCGGCATGATTGCCAAGAAAGACAGTTGGACTTTGGCGCAGCTCAAAGCGCTGCCGCAGGAATCGCAAATTACCAGGCATATTTGTGTCGAAGGCTGGAGTGCCATTGGCAAATGGGGCGGCGCACCGCTGGGCGAATTCTTGAAGATGGTGGGTGCTGATACAAGTGCCAAATATGTGGGCTTTAAATGTGCTGACGATTATCACACCAGCATCGATATGGCGACGGCAATGCATCCGCAGACAATCATCGCAACGACTTTTCGCGATCAGCCTCTGCCGCCCAAATTTGGCTTTCCGATTAAAATTCGCATTCCCACCAAGCTCGGATTCAAGAACCCAAAGCACGTGATGGAAATGTTTGTTACCAATGATTATCCCGGCGGCTATTGGGAAGACCAAGGCTATAACTGGTTCAGCGGGGCGTGATTAAAATCACGAAAAAGTGGTCTGTCTCGCGGCAATGTTATTGGCAGTTGAACACCCAATCGTCGAAAAAGTAGTGGGAGCAAAATGCCCCGGAAAAAATTTCTCGGAGAGAACCATGACCAAAACATTTATTGCCGCCAGCCTTTTTGCACTCACATTGGCTGTTCCCAGCTTTGCTGCGGATAAGATGAAGATGGACCATATGGCCAAGACGGATCATATGGCCATGTGTGACGATGCTACATTTGCGATGATCAATGATGCGATCAAAAAAGATACGGATCCGAAGATGGCCAAAGACGTGAAGATGGCCAACAAGGAAATGCACAGCGCTGAAATGTCGATGAAGGGCCACAAGATGGATGAATGCTCGAAGCATCTCGGCATGGCCAAAATGCATATGATGATGAAATAATCGTCGCGCCAGATTTCAGAAGGGCGGCTTCGGCCGCCTTTTATTTTGATAAGATGACGTCTTGAACTTGCCCGTCTTTCACAGTGAAGGCTTGTTGTAGGGTGGCATCGCCGATCTTAGCTTCGGCGGTATAGTGGCCAGGCTTTAAAGCCAGCGCGGTTTCAGCGCCCGGTGGTGGCGTTAGGGCCGCGCCCAGATCATCATGGATTGACCAGATGGCACCCGCTGTCGGTGTAAAAAGCGAGAGATGCAAAAGCCCAGCGTGGTGATCAATGTCGATTGAGCGGATGATGCCGGGCTTCACGTCGATATTGGTGGTTGAGGTGACATTGCTGCCGTCAAAGGCGGTTTCGATCCGGTAACTGCCGGCGGCCAGTTTGATGACTTCTCCGGGCTGGGCCGATGTGGCGACGAGTTTATTGTGGTCTTTGCCGGTGAGCGCGAAGATGCGCGTCTGGCTGGGCACGGCAAATCCATCAATGCCTTTGAGGCGGGGCAGAACCCGCAAAGCCCCGGCATTGAGAACGAAGTTGACGGCGATGTGGGCCTGTTCGGGCAGGGTGATGGCCTCATCAATATTGACATTGCCATAGGTCGCTATCACTTCGTAGGCGCCGGGCGCGAGCTTGACGTTGGCTTGCTCTCCGCCATTTTGATAGACCGTTTCACCGAGGCTGTTTTTGATTTTCCAATCAATACCTTGAGCATAGTTTATGCTGTCTTGCGTGAAGCGAGCGGAGAGTTCCAGACCCTCAGCTCCGGGTGCTACAGCAGCAATCGATGTGGTTTCGGGCGGGG
>JAYWAB010000210.1:0-11534 GCA_043782835.1 Aestuariivirga sp. | reverse complement strand
GGCGGTGGCGGTTCTGACACTGGTGCAGGCGGTGTTTGGGGATTGGGGTAGGTGACGCTTAATTGGGTCAGAGCGATGTAGATTTTTGATGCCCAGTGTAGTATTGTGCTTCCATGACGAAACTCGAAAAAATCGAATTGGAGATCGCGTCTCTCGATCCGCAAGACGTGCGTAAGCTTGCTGATTGGATTGAAGATTACAAGGCCACACTTTGGGATCGGCAAATTGAGGGCGACGCGAAGGCTGGCCGTTTGGATAGACTGATTGAAAATGCTCGCACGGAAATTGCTGCGGATAAAATTCGTCCATTGTGATACACTGTGCCACCCACTCATTTTGGGCAAAGTATGAACAACTTGACGATGTCACGCGCAAGCTTGAGGACAAAAATTTTGAACTGTTGAAGCTCGCGCCGCAACATCCTTCGCTCCACTTCAAAAAACTTTCTGGAGACCTTTGGTCAATTCGCGTGGGAATAGGGTATCGCGCCTTGGCTCTGCCGCGCAAAGGGGGGTGATTGGTTCTGGATTGGGCCGCATCATGAATATGATCGACTGATCAACCAAAGGTGAATAAATTCCTTTCGGTCTTTAAAATGCAGGAACGTGAATTAGACTTGCCGCTGTCACGGCGAATGCCTAGATCACTGTCACACTAGGGGTTACAAATTTGAGCGGACCAACACCTGAAACTGAATCTGGCCGGACCTTGATTGAGTCCAAGGCGCAGCTTGTGGCCTATTTCGAGGCGGGCAATAAGCCGCGCGCCGCCTGGCGCATGGGCACGGAGCACGAGAAGTTTCCATTCCTCCAAGATACGCTGGGGCCTGTGCCTTATGCTGGCGCACGTTCGATCAAAGCTTTGCTGGAAGGCTTGCGCGACCGTTATGGTTGGGCAGGTGTTTATGAGGGCGAAAATATCATTGCGCTTTCTGATCCCCATTCGCTTGCCAATATTTCGCTGGAGCCGGGTGGGCAGTTTGAGCTTTCAGGCGCGCCGCTGAACTCGGTCAATGACACTTGCACGGAAGTCACCGGACATCTTGCGCAGGTGAAGGTGATTGGTGATGAGCTTGGCATTGGCTTTCTTGGCCTTGGGGCCAACCCGGTTTGGACGCGGGCGGAAATTCCGGTGATGCCCAAGGGGCGCTATGACATTATGGCGCGCTATATGGACCGCGTCGGTTCCATGGGACGCGACATGATGTTCCGCACCTGTACCGTGCAGGTGAACCTCGATTTTGCATCTGAAGCCGATATGGTCAAGAAGCTGCGCGTGTCACTGGCTCTGCAACCTTTAGCCACGGCTTTGTTTGCCAATTCACCTTTCCTTGAAGGTAAGCCCAATGGGTTTCTGTCCTTCCGTTCCCACGTGTGGACGGATACGGATAACGCGCGTGCTGGCATGTTGCCTTTTGCGTTTGAACAAGGTTTTGGCTTTGAGCGTTATGTGGAATACGCTTTGGACGTGCCAATGTATTTTGTGATGCGTGATGGCAAGTTCGTGAATTGTGCGGGCGAGAGCTTCCGCAAGTTTCTTGATGGCAAGCTGCCACAGTTGCCAGGTGAGAAGCCGACGATGCGCGACTTTGCAGATCACCTCACCACCATTTTTCCGGAAGTGCGTTTGAAGCGTTATCTCGAAATGCGCGGGGCCGATGTGGGCCTTGGCCCTATGCTGTGTGCGCTGCCGGCCTTGTGGGCTGGATTGCTCTATGATGATGGGGCCCTTGATGCGGCCTGGGATCTGGTGAAACGCGCCATTCCTGAACAGCGCCAGAAACTGCGTGATGACGTGCCGAAGCTGGGGCTCAAGGCGAAGTTCCTGGCGCGGAGTTTGCAAGACGTTGCCAAGGATACTTTGGCCATTGCGCGCAAGAGCTTGAAATCACGCGGGCTTGGTGAAGAGGCTTTTCTTGATGTGCTGGATGAAGAAGCGCAGAGCGGGCTTTCACGTGCTGACAGATTGCTTGAACTTTATCATGGCAGCTGGAAGCGCGAGATTGCGCCCGTGTTTAAGGCGGCGGCGTTTTGACTGGATCAGAATTGGATAATATCAATTCCCAGTCTTATGGCGGCACCAATCATTTCTTTGTCACGTGATGCCAACGGTAGTTTTAATCGATTTGCTAACTCAATATAGGAGGCGTCATAAGTTGTCAGACGTTGTTGCCTTGCGATTGTGATAATTTCTTTCCATGCCAAGTTCGCTGTTGAACTATCGACTTCGATGGGAAGCTTGCGAAAATGGTCAAGTTGTTCCGCAATGCCTTCATTGGTAATTCGTTTTCGTATTTCGCCCACTA
This sequence comes from Aestuariivirga sp., assembly GCA_043782835.1. Lineage (GTDB taxonomy): Bacteria > Pseudomonadota > Alphaproteobacteria > Rhizobiales > Aestuariivirgaceae > Aestuariivirga. The sequence goes on along the minus strand of JAYWAB010000210.1, from coordinate 9,229 downwards.
GTAGGGCATTAGCGACTTCCATCGGCCAAATCTGTGGCACAACAGCGCCATTCAAATTCACATATTCCAGAAGGCTTGATGACTCAGGCGTACGTTCATCGGCATAGCACCAAGTAAGTGCGGCTGATGCATCAATAACTACCCTCACCACTTGCGCCCAAAATCACGCATCTCTTTCCAGTTATTGTCACCCAGTGTAAATTTGTCTGCAACCTTATTAATGCGTGCTACGAGATCCGATTGAGCTTGTTTGGGCGCAGACTCAAAAGTGGTCAGTTTTGCAATAGGCTTGCCGTGTCTGGTGATGAGAACATCCTCGCCTGCCTCAACTTTATCCAAAAGGGAGGAAAGATGTGTTTTTGCCTCGAAGGCGCCGACTGTGATCATAATGGACTCCAACTTTAACTTCAACTAGTTTAAACTAGTTGAAGTTTGTGTTCAAGACTATTCCGCCGCCATCAACTTGCGTCCGGTGCCAAGGCCATCGCGCACGAGTTGGGCCAAGGCCAAGGCTGCCGGGCTTTGCTTGCCGGGCTTTTGCACCAGGCCGATGTCAAAGGCACCGAGCAGCGGGAAACCGTCCGCCTCTGTCAAAATTCGCATACCGGGTTTCACGCAGATGCTCGGCATGGCGGCCACCGCGAGGCCCTGGTTGACGACGGCGCAGATCGTCGAAAAATTCGAACTCATATAAGCCATGCGATATTCGCGCTTGTGGGTTTCAAGTTTTTTAACGGCCAATTTGTGCCAGCCGCATGACACACTGGCCGCTGCAAAGGGCAATATCTCAGCGGTGTGGGTTTGGTGGCGGGCGGAGGTGACCCACACCAGTTCAGCGCTGAGCAGGGGCTCACCATTGATGTCGCCACCATTGAAAGTGACGACGGCAAGATCAAGCTCACTACCTCGAATACGGCTCGCCAGAACTTGCGACTGGTGGCACTCCACATCGACATTGACCATCGGATGCGTGCGGCCAAAGCGCGCGAGAATTTCCGGCAGGAATAAATCGGCATAGTCATCGGGCGTGCCAAAGCGGACTGTGCCGGTGAGATTGGGCCTGGTGAAAGCAGAGACCGTTTCATCATTCAGTGCCACAAGTTTTCGCGCGTAGTCCACCAAGCGCTCGCCGTCGGAGGTTATGCGGCTGCCGCGGCCGTCACGCGCGAAGATCGGACGCCCCAGAGCTTCTTCGAGCCGCTTCATTTGCATCGATACGGCGGATTGGGTTTTGTTCACTTCATCGGCGGCGCGGGTGAAGTTACCGGTGTCAGCAATGGCGAGAAAGGTTTTCAGCTGGTCGATGTCGAGGGTCGGGATCATGGGGCCATCCATCACAAATGTTGATGTGAAGTATAAAACATATTCGTTGGAAAGATCAATCAGATAATGCGATGAATAGACATCAATTAATCACAAGGAAGAATATATCATGGATAGCTATGCATTACATCAGGCGCAATTTGCCGGCGGATCGGCAGATGAGGGCATTTTGGTGCGGTTTTATCACAATTGGCAATCGCGCCGGGCGGTTTCGAAGCTTGCAGAATCGAACGAGCATTATTTGAGCGATTCAGGAATAACGCTGGCTGACGTTCGCTGGGCAGCGTCGCGGCCTTTAAGTGTCAACGCAGGTTTGGCACTTGAAGAACGCGCCCGCGAGCGGACTCTTTTCTAGGCAATGGCATTTTTGAGTTCAATCTTTTTGGCCAAGTCGAATGCCATCCAAGCTGAAATAATGCCGAACACAATGGCCCCGATGGCGGTTCCCACCATCACGCCTTCTGGGCCCCAAGCGCCGGCGCCGATCAAAGCGAATGGAATTGTGCCGATGGTGGCCTTGGCCCAATTGGTCCATGTCGACAGACCGGGGCGGCCTAAATTATTGAAGGCGGCGCTGGCCACGAATTGTGCGCCCGCAAAAGCCCAGCTGATTGCAATAAATGTGGTGAAAAAGATCACCAATTCAGCGGTGCGGCCCGAGGCGTGAAAGGCATTCACGATGGGTTGGCGCAACAGGTATAAAATCAACGAAGTGACCAGCGTGTAGAAAAACGCAAACAGCAAACCGTTGCTGAGTGTCGAGCGCACGCGGCCAAAATTTTTGGCCCCAAAGTTTTGTCCGATGATGGGGCCGACAGAACCTGAGAGCGAAAAGATCACACCAAATGCCACAGGCACCAAGCGGCCAATGATCGTGGACGCGGTCACCACATCATTGCCGAAAGGGGCAATCACATAGGTTGTGTAAGCCGCAGCAAAAGGTGTGGCGAGTTGGGTTAAGATCGAAGGGAAAGCGATGGCCCAGATCGGTTGAAAATCATTCTTCAGTCCTTGCCACGTGATCGGCACAAGAAATTTATGCACTCGGGCCAAGCCGTGAAAGCCAATGACGAATGCGATAATATCTGAAATTGCATTGGCAATGGCGGAGCCTTGAATGCCCCAGCCGAATTTAAAAATGAAAATCGGGTCAAGAACCAATGTGGTGATGGCCGCAGAGAGCGTGATGTACATGGCGCGTCTGGCATCGCCGAGGCCGCGCATACTGAATGAGCAGCTTAGCGCCGCAGCCAAAAAGACAAATCCGGGGGTTAATGTCCAAATGAAAATCTTGGCTTCATGCGCCGCTTCGCCTGTCGCACCCATCAGATTTAGAATGGGGCCAAGAAACAAGCCGATGAGGAGCGTATAAGCCAGTGAGATGGCGGTTGAGAGGACAAGTGCGCTGGTGGCAAAGTGTCTGGCGCGTTCAGGCTGTCTTGCGCCTAAGTTTCGCGCCACCAAAACAGTTGCCGCAATGCCTGTGCCGATCGACAGTGAGAGATTGGCGAATGAAAGTGTTCCGGCAAATCCGATCGCAGCGGTGATGCTGGTGTCGTTGAGCAAGCTCAAATAATAAAGATCGGCGAGATCGACCATGAAGACAGCCATGAGGCCCAGCGCGCCTGTCAATGTCATGATGATCACGTGGCTTAGAATTGATCCTTGCAGAAACCTTGCTGTTGGTTGAGCGGCGCTGGTCATAGATTGAACCCCATTGATTTTGCTTCGGCAATCAACGCATCGCAATTAACATAATGATGGGCATGAAGACCCGCGAGTTTTGCCCCGGCGACATTGGATTTTTTATCGTCAATGAACCAACAGGTTTCTGGCTTTTGATCAAGCTTTTCGAGCAAGCGCGTGAAGCTGATCGGATCCGGCTTTTTGGTGCCAAATTCGTAAGAGCAGAAGCGCTGCTTGAAAATTTCCGCGGCTTCGGGGAAGAGTTTTTCGAGATGACTTTTCACCACCGGGCCGTTGTTGGTGTAAATTGCCAGCGAGGCTTGCGCGCTCAGTTTTTTGGCGAGATCAAGCACGTCTTCATTTGGTGTCATGGCAATGCGGCGGGCTTCGATCCATTGGTCCAATGAAATTTTGCGACCGAGCCGGGAGCTGAATTCATGCAGATAATTTTCGATCTCGGCATAGCCGCCTTGGTCAGCCAAATCTTCAAAGCCTGAATCCCACACAGCGGCGCGCACGTCTCTCGCCGTCACATCGGCCAGCCTCGCCAAAGCGCGCAGCCTGCGACCAAGATCATAGTGGCAGAGCACGTCATCCATATCAAAGATGACGAGTTCAGGCCTTGGCATTATGCGGCGGTTCCGCCTACGGTGAGATTGTTGATGCGTAAAGTGGGTTGGCCGACACCGACGGGGACACCCTGGCCGGCTTTGCCGCACGTGCCGATGCCAGGGTCCAATGCCATGTCATTGCCGACCATGGCGATCTGCTTCAAAGCTTCAGCACCGGAGCCGATCAAGATGGCGCCTTTGACGGGAGCACCGATTTTGCCATCTTCAATCAGGTAGGCCTCAGTGCAGGTGAAAACGAATTTGCCTGAAGTGATATCGACCTGGCCGCCGCCGAAGGATTTTGCATAGAGGCCTTTTTTGATTGAGGCGCGGATTTCATCGGGGTGCTTGTTGCCGTTCAACATATAAGTATTGGTCATACGCGGCAGCGGGATGTGCGCATAAGATTGGCGGCGGCCATTGCCGGTTGGCTTTACACCCATCAGGCGGGCGTTGAGCCTGTCTTGCATAAAGCCAACGAGGATACCGTTTTCAATCAAGGTGGTGCAATTGGGCGAGGTGCCTTCATCATCAATCGAGATTGAACCCCGACGGTCTTGGATTGTACCATCATCGACGACGGTCACATCTTCGGACGCGATGCGGGTTCCCATTAATCCTGCAAAAGCACTGGTGCCCTTGCGGTTGAAGTCTCCTTCAAGGCCATGACCAATGGCTTCATGCAATAATATGCCGGGCCAGCCGGGACCGAGTAAAACATCCATTTCGCCAGCAGGGGCAGCTTCTGCATCTAAGCCGACGAGAGCTTGGCGCACGGATTCGCGGGCCGCATCTTTCCAATTGGCTTCGGTGAGATAGAACATCGGATCAGCGCGCCCACCAAAGCCATGGCTGCCTTGGCCTGACGTGCGGTTGTCGGCTGTGGTGACCGAAACGCCAAAGCGGGTGAGGGGACGGATATCGTGATAGAGGCTGCCGTCGGCCCTGGCGATGGTGATCTTCTGCCAAGAAGATCCGATGGAAACGGAGACCTGGGACACGCGGGGATCGAGCGCTCTGGTGAAAGCGTTTACTTCTTCGAGGAGATTGATCTTTTTGGCAAAGCCCATCGCTTCAACAGGATTGGCACTGGGATAGAGCTTCTTTGCCGGGGCGGCGGGGGACACATCAATATGTGCTGGCTTGCCGCCCGTGAGGATTGATGAGCAGGTTTCGGCGGCGCGTTTCAAGGCCTGCTCATTGATCATCGAGGAATGGGCATAGGCTGCGGTTTCACCTGTTACGGCACGAAGACCAAAACCCTCGCCTTCGTCAAAGGTGGCGGTGCGCAGGCGGCCATCGTCAAAGACAAGGCTTTCCGATTGGGTGTGCTCGATAAAGAGTTCGCCGTCGTCGGCATTTTTTAGCGTTTGCGCAATAATTTTGAGGGCAGCTTCGCCACCCAAGGGGGCCAAATCAGTTTCATGCAGGTTTGTCATGCGCCCTACATAGGCATAAAGGCCCCGCTGTTAAAGAGTGAGATTATTTGCCGACGAACTTATCGAGATCGGTCACACCTTCCGAAAAGCCATTCAGACCGAACTTGATCGGATAGCCATTGCCGGGGCGGTCATAAATATAGAACGTGACGGCCTTGCCCTTCATGAACTTTTTCATTGTGGCATCAGAGGCTTCGCCGAAGCTTTCGCAGGCGCGTGGGTTGCAGCGGGTGAAAGACATGCGGCCTTCCAAAGCGGTCCCGTCAATCTCCATGGCAACGCCTGTGGGGAGATAAACGCCCACTGGCACCAAAGCGCGCATCATGGTTTGCATCTTGCCATCGGGGCCTTTGACGCGGTTGACAATGATGGAGAGGCCAATGGCTTCGTTCTTGTCGGTCTTGCCTGTCTGCGTCATGCCGCAGGATTTGGCAGCGGGTTGGCCGTTTTGGGCGGGCACGTCACTGCATTGGACAACCCAGCCATTGTGGGTTGAAATCGTTTCGACTTTAGGCGCGTTCGGATCAGCCCCCTGTGTGCCAGCAGGCGCATTGATGCGCGGACCAAGGCCGGGGGGTGGCGGCGGGGTTTGATCTTTGGTCTGGGCCAGAGCGGCACCTGAAGCGAGGCCTGCAATGATCACCGTGGCAGAGATGGTTTGGCAAAGCTGACGGAATTTCACGATTCGATTTCCCCGATTGGTGGTTTACGCGGGCATAGCCGCCTCAATTTGCAAAGACAACGGCAAATTCAGGCGCACTGAATTGCTGATGGACCTTGCATCATCGGGAAATAAGGCGGAATTTCGGCCAGCTTTGCAATGACGTTTTGCCGCGCCTTGTCTGGTTGCGGCGAGGCTTTTAATGTTGTTTACCCCCTGCTTGGCGGACTCACTGCAAAAGCAATCGAGGATTACAGCGATGACATCTTTCAAAACGTGGATTTTGGCCGGATTGTTTGGGCTTTTAGGCGCTCCCGTTTTGGCCATAGCTGATGCCGGCCACCCGGTGAATTGGCAGCTTGGTTTGCAAGACTCAGTGACGCCTGTGGGTGATTTCATCAATTCCTTCCACAATGGATTGCTGGTTTTGATCACGGCGATTGTGGTTTTTGTGTTTGGCTTGTTGGTCTATGTGATGCTGCGGTTTAATTCCAAAGCCAACTCTGTGCCTTCAACGACGACGCATAATGCTTTATTGGAAGTGTTGTGGACGATTGTTCCTGTCATCATTCTGGCTGTCATCGTGATCCCTTCGATGAAGCTGCTTTATTATCAGCGCAATATTCCGAAGGGCGATCTGACGGTTAAAATTATCGGCAACCCATCATGGAATTGGACGTATGAATATCCTGATCTCGGGGTGAATGCGGATAAATCGGCCAAGGTGTCTTTCACATCTTATTTGTTGCCCGAAGAAAAAGCCAAGGCAGAAGGACGCACCTATTTGCTGGCCACGGACGTGCCGATGGTTGTGCCTGTCAACAAAGTTGTAAAACTCATCGTGACGGCTGATCCTGACGGCATTATGCATGCTTGGTATTTGCCGTCATTCGGCGTCAACATGGATGCCATTCCGGGCCGCTTGAATGAAGATTGGTTTCAGGCCACCAAAGAAGGTGTTTATAATGGCCAATGTGTGCAGCTCTGCGGCAAGGAACACGCTTACATGCCCATCGAAGTTTGGGTTGTTTCGGAAGATAAATACAAGGCTTGGGCTGATGTTCAGCTGAAATCGCCAAAGCCTGATGAACTTGACCAATTCCTGAAAACCATTCGTCCTGCTGACGCAAAAATTGCAGCTAACTGATTTCATTGAGGCATAAGATTATGGCGAACGTATACGCAGTTGATGACCACGCCCACGCTGACCCAACGGGCTGGCGGCGCTATGTTTTGTCCACCAATCACAAAGATATCGGCACGATGTATTTGTGGTTTGCGATTTTCGCTGGCTGTGTGGGCGGCATCTTGTCAATCTTGATGCGCATGGAATTGGCCCATCCGGGCATCCAATATTTCAGTGGCCTGGCCCAAATGGTCTATGGCGTTTCAGGCGATGCCGCATTGGATAACGGCAAGCAAATGTATAATGCTTTTGTGACCGCGCATGGTTTGATCATGATTTTCTTCATGGTGATGCCGGCGATGATTGGCGGCTTTGGCAATTGGTTCGTGCCTTTGATGATCGGTGCGCCTGACATGGCGTTCCCGCGCATGAACAATATTTCCTTCTGGCTGTTGGTGCCATCTTTCGCGCTGCTCATTATATCGATGTTTGTTGAAGGCCCACCGGGGATGCATGGTGTGGGTGGTGGCTGGACGATTTATCCGCCGCTGTCTTCACTTGCGGGCCATCCCGGCCCGGCGATGTATTTTGCAATCCTTTCTTTACATCTTGCCGGCGCATCATCGATTTTGGGTGCGATCAATTTCATCACCACGATTTTCAATATGCGCGCACCGGGCATGACCCTGCATAAGATGCCGCTGTTTGTCTGGTCAGTTCTGGTGACTGTGTTCTTGCTGTTGTTGGCGCTGCCGGTTCTTGCGGGTGCGATCACCATGCTGTTGACCGATCGTAACTTCGGCACGTCGTTCTTTGTGCCTGCCAAGGGCGGCGACCCGTTGCTGTTCCAACATCTGTTCTGGTTCTTTGGGCATCCTGAAGTTTACATTCTGATTTTGCCGGGTTTTGGCATTATCAGCCATGTCATCTCGACCTTCTCCCAAAAGCCGATCTTTGGATATTTGGGCATGGCCTATGCCATGGTGGCGATTGGTGTGGTTGGCTTCGTGGTTTGGGCCCATCATATGTATACCGTGGGTCTTGCGGCTGATACCCAAGCCTATTTCGTGGCTTCGACGATGATCATTGCCGTGCCCACAGGCATCAAAATATTTTCATGGATTGCCACGATGTGGGGCGGGTCGATTGATTTTCGCCCACCGATGCTCTGGGCCATTGGTTTTATTTTCTTGTTCACTGTAGGCGGTGTCACAGGCGTGGTTCTGGCCAATGCGGGCGTGGACCGTGATCTCCATGCAACCTACTATGTGGTGGCGCATTTCCACTATGTGCTTTCGCTCGGCGCTGTGTTTGCGATCTTTGCCGGTTGGTATTACTGGTTCCCCAAGATGACGGGCTATATGTATAATGAAACGATTGCGAAGGTGCATTTCTGGTTGACCTTCGTTTCAGTGAACTTTGTATTCATGCCACAGCATTTCTTAGGCCTCGCAGGGATGCCACGCCGCTACATTGACTATCCTGAGCAGTTTGCAGGCTGGAACTATGTTTCATCTTTGGGGTCTTATGCTTCGGGCCTTGCTGTCGTTGTATTCCTTTATGGCGTGTTCTCGGCTTATGCCAAGAAAGTGCCAGCGCCTGCCAATCCTTGGGGTGTGGGTGCAACGACTTTGGAATGGACGCTGCCATCGCCGCCACCGTTCCACCAATTCAATGATCTGCCGATCATAAAATAATGAGTTTGGAGCAATCATATCATTCCGCACTGACTGTGCCTTTGGGTGGGCAAGGTTCGGCGCGGGATTATTTTGATTTGTTGAAGCCGCGGGTGATGTCTCTGGTGGTGTTTACAGCCATCGTCGGCCTCATTGCGGCACCGGGGCATATTCAACCATGGCTGGGCTTTGTGGCGATCCTTTGCATTGCTTTGGGTGCGGGCGCTTCGGGTGCCCTCAATATGTGGTATGATGCTGATATTGACGCCGTGATGAAGCGCACGGCCAAGCGCCCGGTGCCATCGGGCGCTATTTTGCCGGGTGAGGCTTTGGGTTTTGGCATGGCGCTGGCGGTTGCTTCGGTCATCATGCTGGCGCTGTTTGCCAATTGGCAATCGGCCGCACTTCTGGCCTTCACAATTTTCTTTTATGTTGTTGTCTATACGATGGGCCTTAAACGCCGCACACCGCAGAATATTGTGATTGGCGGGGCAGCTGGGGCTTTCCCGCCGATGATTGCGTGGGTTGCTGTGACGGGCACGATTGATCTTGGTTCCGTTGCCTTGTTTCTTTTGATCTTTATGTGGACGCCGCCGCATTTCTGGGCGCTGGCTCTGTTTCGCACCGGCGATTATGAGAAAGCGGGCATTCCGATGTTGCCCAATGTTCATGGTCGCGCAGAGACCCGCAAACAGATTTTGCTTTAT
>JAYWAB010000209.1:0-14627 GCA_043782835.1 Aestuariivirga sp. | reverse complement strand
GTGAGTTCAATCAGTCAAGGGTAAAGACATGAAGAAGCATCTGATCAAGTTCTGTGTGGCGTTCTGTGCGCTGGTTCCAACCGCCTCGGCGATGGCCGCCGATCTCGATACGCTCCCTCCGCCGCCAGTGGCCAATCTGCGCCCGGCGACCTATGATTGGACTGGTTTCTACGCGGGCATCTGGGCCGGCACCGCTTGCATCGATGGCACCTTGGTGGACCACACCGGCGGCGGCACGTGGCTGAACGCTGGTTGCGGCCTTAAGGGCGGCGGACTTATTGGTTACAATCACCAATTCGATAACTACGTCATTGGCGCAGAGCTGGACGCTGGCCGCACCTCAAATCTCGTCACCAACAATGATCCGGGCGCCAATTTCACTTTTGGTCTCGATTATCTGGTCACAGCCCGCGCGCGCGCCGGTTGGGCCATGGATGATACGCTGTTTTTCGTCACAGGCGGCGGCGTTTGGGCCCAAGGCACAATCAGCGCCACAGCACCATTCACCACGCCGAACAATCTAAAGGGTCAGGAATTTGGTTGGACTGTGGGTGCGGGTATCGAACATGCCGTGACGGACCGTTTCCGTCTGCGCCTCGAATATGAATATACTAAAATGTTTGACGCAAACTATCAGGACGTATGTTGTAACGTCACCATCAACTGGGGCGGCGAACATGAAGTCAAAGCCGCAGCCATCTGGGCCTTCTGATCTAAATTCATTTCAAACCCAAAAGGCCACCTTCGGGTGGCCTTTTTTATGGCACCGGATCATAGCCTTCCCCGCCCCAGGGGTGGCAGCGGCAGATGCGCTTGGCCGCGAGAAAGCCACCCTTCCTTGCCCCGTGCTTTTGGATAGCCTCTGTCGCATATTCCGAACAGGTCGGCAAAAATCGGCATGTTCGCCCCATGAAAGATGATAGGGTGAGTTGGTACAGCCGGATCAATGCTAACAACAGAAACTTCATGGGGACAATATAGTGGCCAAAGCCGTTAAACCCAATATCCTCTTTGTGATGGCGGACCAATTGGCCGCCCGGTCGCTCGCAGCCTACGGTCATACGCTGGTGAAAACTCCAAACTTGTCGCGCCTCGCCGCCGAAGGTGTGGTGTTTGAAAATTGTTATTCCACAAGCCCGCTCTGTGCGCCCGCCCGCGCCACGGTGATGAATGGCCTTCTGCCCTCGCGCACGGGTGTCTACGATAATGCCGCCGAATTTCCCTCAGCGATCCCCACTTGGGCACATTATCTCAGGCTCAATGGCTATCAGACGTGTCTCTCCGGCAAGATGCATTTTGTCGGGCCGGACCAGTTGCACGGCTTCGAAGAGCGGCTGACAACCGACATCTACCCCGCTGACTTTGGCTGGACACCGGATTGGCGCTTACAGCAGGAACGTATCGATTGGTGGTATCACAATATGACCAGCGTGCTTCAGCCCGGCATTGCCGAGATTTCTAACCAGTTGGAGTTCGATGACGACGTGGCCTTTCAAGCCAAGCGCAAGCTCTATGATTACGCCCGCTTTTCACCCGAAAAGCCTTTCGCTTTGATGGTATCTTTCACCCACCCGCATGATCCTTACGCCGCACGCAAGAAGTTCTGGGACATGTACAAGGACGAAGACATCGATCTGCCCGCCGTGCCCCACATGAAACGCGCCGAACTCGATGCCCATTCGCAAAGGCTTTATGATGTGTCTGCGATGGACGACTACACGGTGTCTGAGGCCGATATCCGTGCCGCCCGCCACGGCTATTATGCCAATATTTCCTACGTCGATAACTTGATCGGCCAATTGCTCGATACGTTAAAAGAACTCGGGCAACTTGAGAACACTATCGTCGTTTTCACCTCAGACCATGGTGACTTTCTGGGCGAGCGCGGGCTGTGGTACAAGATGAGTTATCTCGAACCCTCCGCTCATGTGCCGCTGATCATCTGGTTTCCACCGGGCTTCAAGCCGCGCCGTGTGAAAGAGCCTGTCTCTCTGGCCGACATTATGCCCACACTTTCACATATCGGTGGCTCGGACAATCTCGCCAAGCCCGTGGATGGCCGCTCGCTCTTGCCATTACTGCAAGGTGCAAAAGAAAATCCAGACGCAACAGCTTGGGGTGAATATCTCGCCGAAGGAGCGGTGGCCCCCATGTATATGCTGCGCCGTGGCCCGTGGAAATTCATCCACTCGCCCGCCGATCCCGATCAGCTTTTCAATCTCATTGACGATCCGAACGAGTTGCACAATTTGGCCACGTCTCACCCCCTCGCGAAGAAATTCCGCAGCGAAGTCGAAGCCAAGTTCAACATCGCGCAAATCCACGAACAGGTTTTGCAAAGCCAGCAGGCCCGCTTGATGATGTTTGAAGCGATGAAACAGGGCCATCATTTCCCGTGGGATTTTCAGCCACTGCGTGACGCCTCCGAACAATATACCCGCAATCACATGAGTGTGACGGAACGCGATCTCAAATCAAGATTTCCACAGGCGCCGGACATTGAGGCAAAGCGAACACGCTAATTAAGCCCAAGGGTCAATCAAATCGAGACCACAATGTTCAAAGTCAGCCACATTGCGAGTCGCAAGCTGCATGCCACTGACCAATGCGACCGCAGCGATTTGCGCATCCGCCGTGCTGATCGGGCGACCCAACTGCTTCCTTAAGCCGCTGATGAGGCCATAGCGCTTTGCAGCAGCACTGCCGAAATCGATAAGACGACCATCGAAGTCCGATTCAATGATTCCATTAATATCATCGCCAATGGCAACACGCCGTTTGCCAGGAGGCAGATGATGGAAACCTGCCCAGAGCTCACCTTCTGTGATCGTCGACAAAAAGAGAGCGTCAGAGTCTTGGCGGTCAAACCAATCCAGCACTTTGGAATTTGACAGTGGGCGCATCAGTTCTGAAACCACATTGGTATCAATGAGGATCATTCACCAAAATCCGGGATGGGGCGCTCTTTGGTTCTCGGCGGTAGATCCAGTTCAACGCCGCCATGACGCTGGAAGCGCTGGTGGATTGCGCGTCCAATGTTTTGCTTCGGCTGCGCCACATGGTCAATCGTCGCTTTGGCGACAATTTCACGCAATTCCGCTTCCATCGAGTGGCCTTTGGCAGCCGCCATCATTTTGAGCCGACGCCGCGTGGATTCGTCAACATTGCGAATGGTCAGAGTTGTCATGCCGTCATTGTAGTCATTGCTAGCATTGCTGTCAAATTCTCGATTAGCCCAGCAACCCCTGCGTCACGGCATAATAAACACAAGCAAAAATGACCCCCGCCAAGACAGTCGTCACGCCCGCCTTAATCCACATCAAATGCTGCATTGGGGCGCCCGGCTCGTGTCCCTCTTCTACAGCAACGCCGGCTTCACCCGCGTTCTTCACACCAAAGGGCAAAGTCAAAAACAGCGTGACCCACCAGATCACAAAGTAAACCGCAATCATGCTGGTGATTTTCATGCCTGTTCCAATTCAATCAAGGTGCCAAAGAAATCTTTGGGATGGATGAACAGCACGTGCTTGCCATGCGCGCCAATCTTCGGCTCGCCATTTCCCAATACACGGGCACCTTCAGCCACAAGTTGGTCACGCGCTTCGATAATATCTTCGACCTCATAACAAAGATGATGCATTCCGCCAGCTGGGTTCTTTTCGAGAAATGCGCGGAGGCTCGCAGCTTCGCCCAAGGGCTCGAGCAATTCGATCTTCGTGTTGGGCAGTTCGACAAACACCAAGCGCACGCCGTGTTCAGGCAGGCTTTGGGCCGCTGAAACAATGGCGCCAAGTTTTTTGCGGTAAGCCTGCACCGCTTCATCTAAATGAGGAACAACAAGTGCAACGTGGTTGAGCCGTCCAATCATGCGACCATCCTCGCGGTCAAGCCCTCGTAAAGCCAAGCCCGCGCTTGCGGCATGGCCACAGCGCGCGGTTGAAAAATATGTCGTTCCAAAAAATAGCCCGTCAACTGAAAGCCCGCCAGAATATCAGCTGCCGTCAAGCCTTCTGCGCCACGCAAAAATGCCGGAAGGCCAAATAATTTGTCATGATATGGCGTGCCTGCTTGGCGCGAAACAGCTTTGCCTGAGCGCGGTGAGACATAAATCAAATCCTCTTTCGCGCCAGTCGATGCACATTGCGTGAGATCAAGCCCAAAGCCCAATTCATCAAGCAGGCCCATCTCCCAGCGCACCAGAAGGGCCGGCCAAAGATCATCATTTTCCATGGACGACAAAACCACATGTGCAGCATCATAGAGTTTCTGGTGTGGCTCACGCTCCGGCAATAATTGCGTGAGCGACATGAGCGAACTCATCCCCGCCAAGCGAAATGCATCAGCCAAAATAAACCCCGCTTTCAGATTCAATGCCTCAATTTGAAAAACCCCCAAATGTTCCTCAAGCCGTGCCCGCCACGTGGCCATCACCAAATTGCCCGGCTGCAACACAGGCCGCAGCTGACGCGATCTGCCGCCCCGCACCATGCCGAGGCATCGCCCATGTTCAGCCGTAAAAAGTTCAACAATGGCCGAAGTTTCGCCATGGGCGCGAACCCCGATGACAACCCCTTCATCGCGCCATTCCATCTCGCTCTAAAGCTCCAGCCCCATCATCCGCAAACGCTCGGGATCTTCCGCCCAGTTCTCACGCACTTTCACAAACAGAAAAAGGTGAACGCGGCGCCCAAATGACTCTTCCATTTCAGTGCGCGCCAATTGCCCAAGTACCTTGATCTGCTGCCCGCCCTTGCCCAGCACAATGGCTTTCTGGGTTTCGCGCGCCACAAAGATCGCCTGTTGGATTTTGACCGAGCCGTCCTTGCGCTCTTCCCACGTTTCAGTTTCCACCGTGGAAGCATAAGGCAATTCATCATGCAGACGTTCATAGATTTTTTCGCGTGTGATCTCCGCCGCCAGAAAACGCAAATGCACATCCGCGGTTTGATCTTCCGGGTAAAGCCAGTGGCCCAGCGGCATCAAAGCCGCCAAGCGTTCGCCAAGCTTCACAACACCAGAACCCGTAATGGCGCTCACCATAAAAGTTTCGCTGAAAGAATAGGACGCATTGAGTTCTTCTGACAGCGGCAAAAGTTTTTCAGCGGGGATTAAGTCAATTTTGTTAATCACCAAAATCGCTTTGATGTTCTGGGCTTTGAAATTCGCAATGATCGCTTGCGCCTCTTCATCAAGCCCGCGCCGCGCGTCAATCAGAAATACCACGGCATCGGCTTCCGTCGTCCCACCCCAGGCATTGCCGACCATGGCCTGATCAAGCTTACGGCGCGGTTTGAAAATCCCCGGCGTATCGACCAGCACAACCTGCGAAGGCCCATTGATATAAATTGCCCGAATCCGCGCCCGCGTGGTTTGCACCTTGTGGGATACAATTGAAATTTTAGCACCCACCATTTTATTGACCAATGTGGATTTGCCAGCATTGGGCGCGCCAATGATGGCCACAAATCCGCAATGCATTTCGGCTTCCACCATCAACGAAGTCCTTCTCGCGCAATAAAGGCCTGCGCAGCTACCATTTCGGCCGTTTGCTTTGAAGGCCCTTTGCCCTCAATGGTCGCCATCAAGCCAACTTGCAAGGCCACGGTGAAGAGCGGCGCGTGGTCTGGCCCTTGCGTGTTTGAAACACGGTAGGCCGGAAGCGGCAAAGCCCGGCCCAACGCCCATTCTTGTACGAAAGTCTTGGCATCTTTAAGGCTTGATGGCGCTGCCTCCAACAGCGCTTGCCACTGTTTCAAAATAAAGCCCCGCGCCACGTCCATGCCGCCATCAAGATAAAGCGCACCGATCAAAGACTCCACAACATCGCCCAAAACAGAAGTCATGCGCTGCACACCTTTGCGCTTTTCGATGCGGCCCAAGAGGATGAACTCATCCAGCCTCAGCGCCTCGCCGACCTGCGCGCATGTTTCAGCCCGCACCAGAAGTGAAAGCCGCGCCGCCAGTGGCCCTTCTTTTTCTGCGGGAAACCGATGGTAAAGCGCATCGGCAATCACCAGACTGAGAACCCGGTCCCCCAGAAATTCAAGCCGCTGATAATCATGCCCTGCCACCTCATGACTGCCATGGGTGAGTGCGGCTTGCAACAACCCGGTATCACGGAAAACATAAGCCAGCAGACTCTCAAGCGTTGGAGCCGCAGCCACCTCCATCAAAGTCAGCGCACCCTGTTGAAAAAGCGTGGCCAGCGGATTTCAAACGGCCAAGTCCATGGCTGGAACAACGAGGCGCTGGGCTTGAACGAGAAGAAAATCAAATCAGCCCGGCCCACGAAATTCTCGATCGGCACATAGCCGACCTTATTGAGAAAGCGAGAGTCTTGGCTGTTGTCCCGGTTGTCGCCCATCATGAAATAATGGCTCTCTGGAACGATATACTCGTCTGTGTTGTCGACATCCGTTTCACCGAAATCGAGCACATTGTATTTGACCCCATTGGGCAAAGTCTCTTGAAACTGGGCCACCACGGGGCCGCCGCCGGTATCATTGTTGGGGTCCACATAATCGGACACCCGTTCTTTTTTCACTTCCGTGCCATTGATGAACAACACGCCGTGTTTCATCTGAATATGATCGCCGGGCAAGCCAATGACGCGCTTGATATAGTCGACACTCAAGTCTTGCGGATATTTGAATACTGCCACATCGCCGCGCTGCGGCAAATCAGGCCAAATCTTGCGGCCCGGAAAATCGATAAAGGAACAGCACTTCATCCACGGCTCGCCCGAAAACCACCCCGCCTGAAAGTTAAACGAATATTTCCCATAACCATAGGAAAGCTTTGATGCAAAAAGATAATCGCCAATATTTAACGTCGGATACATGGATGCGGACGGGATGTTGAAAGGTTGAAACAGGAATGTGCGCACAAAAAACGCAATCACCAGCGCCTGCACAATAACCTTGGCTGTCTCCCAAATCTCGCTGGCCGCCGTCCGTTCAGCCGTCATACTTGTATCTCTGCTCATCTTTTCAGGCCCAATCAGGCCTCCCCTTTTTATCTCTATATCGTCAAGCGCATGTGCGATGCAATAAAGCCACTTTCAAGGCACGTATATGTGTCTTGCATGACACAGTGGTCATGTTTGCCGCATTCAAGCAGGCAAAGCCTCAATCATCACAATCGCCTGCGCATAAGGATGATCATCGGTGATGGTCAGGTGGATTTTGGCCTGCATACCGTGGGGCGTTATCCGCGCCAGCTGCGCCTTGGCCCCACCGGTCAACACCATGGTGGGCCTCCCTGAAGGTTCATTGACGACACCCATGTCGCGCCAGAACACGCCGCGCCGAAAGCCCGTGCCCAAGGCTTTGGAACATGCCTCTTTGGCAGCAAAGCGCTTGGCATAGGAAGCGGCCCTTTGCGCCCTGCCTTCGGATTTGCGTTGTTCAATATCGGTGTAGAGCCTTGCAATAAAGCGTGGCCCATGGCGCTCCAGCGTTTTTTCAATCCGCCTGATGTCGACAATATCATTACCCAGCCCGATGATCACTTTTTGAGGCCCCGGCTGCCGGGCTTCGTGGCGGGAACGGCTGCAAATTCAGCCGGCAAGGCATCAGCGGCATAAGTTGGCACATCAAGTGAGGTCAGCGCATGCAGAGGCACACCCACATCCGCTTTACCACCAGAGCGGTTGATGAGACAGGCGGCCGCTACAGTCACACCGCCCTCCTCCGCAATGCCTTCGATACATTCGCGCGACGACAAACCCGTGGTAACAATATCTTCCACCATCAAAACCCGGGCCCCTTTTTCAATGGTGAACCCGCGCCGCAGCGCCAGTTTGCCATCGACTCGCTCAAAGAAAATCGACGGCACACCAAGCTGCCGCGCCACTTCATAACCCACAACCACGCCGCCCATCGCAGGTGAGACGACAAGATCAATCTTGCCATGCCCGCCTCCACGAACTTTCTCGACCAATGCAGCACACAACCGTGCTGCCCGGGCGGGGTCCATCAGCACGCGCGCACATTGCAGATAGCGCGGGCTATGCAGGCCGGAAGACAGGATAAAATGTCCCTCCAGCAAAGCGCCCGCCGCGCGAAACTCATCCAGAACCTGTTCATGCGTCAAAGCCATTATCCCGTCACCCTATTTACTTCTGAAACCAATGGTCGCAGCCTTAGTTCATTCATGATCTCGTTCAAATGGCGGATGTCAAAAATTTCCAGCAGAATGACAAGATCAAAAAAATCGCGCACACCATGCCGCGCATTCATCGTCAAAGCATCAATATTGCCACCCTGCTCGCCAATCACTTGTGTCACCTGGGCGAGAGCGCCAACTTCATTGGCCAGAACGATGGAAATGCGCGCCGGAAAACGCGAACCCTCTTCAACAACACCCCAGGTGAGATCAACCCAGCGCTCAGGCTCTTGGTCAAACTGTTCCAGCGCCGCCGCAAAGATCGGATAGATCGTGATCCCTTCACCCGGTGTGACAATGCCCACAATACGCTCGCCCGGAACTGCTCCGGTGGCTTGAAAAATCTTCAACGCCATATTGGCTGCGGCCCCGCGCACGGGAAGCGAGAACTTGCTGTCGTCGTGTTTGCTGCCTGCCTTGCGGCGCACCGCTTTCATATCCTTGGGGTCCACAACCAACCCCATGGCCTTCAGCAAGTCAGAAGCCTTGAGATCGCCACGCCCAATCGCCGCCAGTGCATCATCCACATTGCGGTGGCCCAAGCGTGGCACCGCGACGGCCACTTCCTTTTCGTTGAAATCCTTCTTTTGTCGTGCCAAAAGTTTTTCAACCAACTCACGCCCGATGCCGGCATATTGCTTGCGAATATCAGCCCGCGTGGCACGGCGGATCGCGGCCTTGGCCTTGCCTGTGACCACAATGGCTTCCCATGCTGGCGGCGGTGAAGCAGCGTCCGAGCGGATGATCACGACTTCATCGCCATTGGCAAGCTTTGTCACCAAGGCGGCGTTGCGACCATTGATCTTGCAACCGACGCAACTGTCGCCAATCGACGTATGCAAGGCATAGGCAAAATCAATCGGCGTTGCCCCGCTGGGCAGCGCAATCAACTTGCCCTTGGGGGTGAAACAAAAGACCTGATCGTGGAACAACTCAAGGCGTGTATGTTCCAGAAACTCTTTCGGGCTATCACCTTCCTGAAGCACTTCCATCAAATGGCGCAGCCAACGATAGGCATTGGATTCGGAAGCCGGAATGCGCACCCCGTCCTTGGCCTGGACCACATCGCGCACATCCTTGTAAAGCGCATGAGCAGCAACGCCGCGCTCGGCAATATCATGCATCGCATAAGTGCGAATTTGCATTTCAACCCGTTGCGAATGCGGGCCGATCACAATCGTATGCAGCGAGCGATAATCATTCTGTTTCGGGCTGGAAATATAGTCCTTGAACCGGCCGGGAACCAAAATCCATTTCTGATGCACTACGCCCAGCGCCAAATAGCATTGGTCCACCTTGTCGACTAAAACCCGAAAGCCAAAAATATCCGAAAGCTGATCCAGCGAAAGATGTTTCCGCTCCATCTTGCGCCAAATCGAAAACGGGCGCTTTTCGCGGCCTTTCACTTCGGCCTTGATGCCATGTTCGGCCAAAGCTTCCATCAGCTCCTTTTCAATCTCCCGCAGCAGATCACCACTTTCGCGACGTAAGCGTTCAAGCCGCGCCAAAATGAGTTTGCTGGCCTCGGGGTTGAGCACACCAAAACCAATATCCTCCATCTCCTCGCGCACCAACTGCATGCCCATACGGCCCGCAAGCGGCGCATAGATTTCCATCGTCTCTTGCGCGATGCGCTGGCGCTTTTCGGGTTTCACATGATGCAAAGTGCGCATGTTGTGAAGCCGGTCTGCCAACTTCACCAATAAAACACGCACATCGCGCGACATGGCCAACAGAAGCTTGCGCAAGTTTTCGGCCTGCGTGGCTTCCTTTGTGACCATGTCCAACTTGGCAATCTTGGTCAGCCCATCAACCAACGAGGCAATTTCAAAGCCAAATTTTTCAACAATTTCCTGCTGTGTGGCTTCGGTGTCTTCCACCGTGTCATGAAGCAGTGCTGCGGCAATAGTGGCAGAGTCGAGCTTCATGTCTGTGAGGATCGCTGCCACTTCCAACGGATGATTGAAATAGGCCTCGCCAGATGCACGCGTCTGGGTGCCATGCGCCTTCATGGCATAAACATAGGCGCGGTTGAGCAAATCCTCATCTGCCTGAGGGTCATAGCGCATCACCCGCTCGACCAATTCATATTGACGCATCATATCTGTAACATTAGCGAAATAAAGATTGGAAGCCAGAGGGTTTCGCGTGCAGCAGCCCTTCATAAAAGCGACATATCGCCCGCGCAAACCATAAAGCTTCAAAGACCGCACGGAGAGAAGCGATGACCCACACATTCCTAAAGACACTGTTGTTGAGTACAGCGGCACTGGCTGGCAGCCATTTGGCAGTCCAAGCCGATGACAATGCGCTGGCCAAAATCACCAATGTGGTGGTGATTTATGCGGAAAACCGCTCGTTCGATAATCTCTACGGCATGTTCCCCGGCGCAGAAGGCACTCAAAACCTGAAGCCAGAGCAGTTCACCCAGCTTGATCGTGATGGTAAACTCATGGCCGCTTTGCCCGCCAGCTGGGGCGGCCTCACCGCCAAGGATTTCACCCCTGCCGTCACTGAGGCCCAAACCCTCAATTTCGCCAATCAGCCCTTCCGTATTGATGACGAAAAGGGCTTGAACCTCGGTTATGACAAGCCAACGCGCGATCTGTGGCACCGCTTCTACCAAGACCAGATGCAAATCGACGGCGGCAAGAATGATAAGTTCGCTGCCTGGTCAGACGGCGGCGGCGCTGTGATGGGAACCTATGACGGTTCTAAAATGCCGATGTGGGCAGTTGCCAAGAAATACGTTCTGGCGGATCATTTCCTCTTTGGTGCTTTCGGCGGCTCATTCCTCAACCACTTCATGTTGGTCTGCGCCTGCACGCCGTCTTATCCCAATGCGGCGGACTCTCCTGCCAAACCCCTGATCGCCAGCGTCAATGCTGATGGCGTGAGCTTGAAGACAGTGCCAGAAAGCCCTGCCTCGGCCCTGCAAGGCCCACCAAAGTTTGAGAGCGACGGCGCAATCACGCCCGATGGCTTTGTCGTCAACACGATGCAACCGCCCTATCAGCCCTCGGCCAACAAGCCAGCGGCCGGCGGCGATGCAGCGATGGCTGATCCTGCTGCCAAGAATACCTTGCCACCTCAAACGATGGCCCACATCGGCGATAAGCTCTCCGCCAAGAATGTCACGTGGGCGTGGTATGGCGGCGCTTGGGCCGCAGCCCTTGATGGAAAAGGGGCAGGACCCGTGCCCAACTTCCAATTCCACCATCAGCCCTTCAACTATTTCGCAGACATGGCCCCAGGCTCACCAGCGCGCGCCGAACACCTGAAAGACGGCGGTCTGGCAGGTGTTGAGTTTGTGAAAGATGTCGATACAGGTAAGCTACCGCAAGTGGCCTTCTATAAACCACAAGGCAACCTCAACGAACACCCCGGCTATACCGACATCATTTCAGGCGACCACCATATTGCCGATGTCATCAGCCATCTCGAAAAAAGTCCACAGTGGCCCGGCATGTTGATCGTCGTTTCCTATGATGAGAACGGCGGCTTCTGGGATCATGTGGCCCCGCCCAAAGCTGATCGCTGGGGGCCGGGCAACCGTGTGCCCACCATCATCGTGTCACCAATGGCCAAGATGGGCACCGTCGACCACACGCCCTATGACACGACTTCAATCTTGCGCTTTATCACCAAGCGCTTTGATTTGGAGCCTCTGCCGGGATTATTGGAACGCGATGCCGCATTAAAAGCCAACAACCAGCCGCCACTGGGTGATCTGACACAAGCGCTCGACTTCAAGTAACCGCGCTGCGCTCGGCAATGAAAACGCCCGCATCACTGCGGGCGTTTTCAGTTCAATGCTAAATGAGTGAAATCAATAGCCGTTGCGTTGGCTGCCGGGGCTTTCGGCGGGTGGCATGCCTTCAAGGCCGCGCAGCAATTCCTCTTCAGTCATTTGTTCCATCGTGCCAGGAACCGCAGAATCATCAACCATGCTCATATCGCCCGACTGGGCAATGAGTGGCATTTCGGTTTCTTCCGCCTCATCCACTTCCACCTGCTTTTGCATGGCGTGAATGAATTCTTCGCGCAGATCATCCGTGTTG
The DNA here is from genome assembly GCA_043782835.1 of Aestuariivirga sp. Classification (GTDB taxonomy): domain Bacteria; phylum Pseudomonadota; class Alphaproteobacteria; order Rhizobiales; family Aestuariivirgaceae; genus Aestuariivirga. The sequence continues at coordinate 2,400 of JAYWAB010000209.1, read as the reverse complement.
ATATTTTCCGAAGCGATCTCACGCAGAGAAACCACCGGATCCTTATCATTGTCACGATCCACCATGATCGGCGTACCTTGCGCAATATTACGCGCACGGTGAGAGGCCAAAAGAACCAGTTCAAAACGGTTCGGCAACTTGTCGATGCAGTCTTCAATTGTAACGCGGGCCATCAAAAACTCCTAGAAAAAGGCAAAAGCGGGAAGCGCAACGAGCACCTCCCTAGAATCTATAAGATACTGGGGTTAGCGGGCTTCTAGCGGGCTTATCAACGCTTGGCAAGTGCAGCGCGGTAGGCCGCCACATCGGCATGTCGGATCAGCCATGGGATGTTGATTTGGAGGGGATCATAAGCAAAACCGCCCTGCTCCATCTCCGCAATGGCCTTGTCTTTGGTCCAGCCCTGAACCACCACCCGGTACATGGCCATCACCACACCCGTCCGGTCCGCCCCCCTTTGACAATGAACCAGCACAGATCCATTTTTTTCGGCCGCCACAATCAGACGCAACGCGTTGATCACATCGGCATCGCCCATGAATGTGCTCATCGGTGCAGTGGCAGCGCCAATTTGAGTTCCCACCAGGAACGGCGCGTCCGAATGCCCTAGGCGCAAATCCAAATCGGTTGCCACATGCAACTGGCTTTCCAGCTGTTTGAAACCGTCGCCCGTGGGCTGGGCCGAGCGATAAAGCGTGGCACTCACCCGATTGAGATTGGGCACACCATTGATCTTCAAGGGCTGAGCCCAAGTGCCATCCCGCGCCAAGGCCAAGCCCGGCAGCGTGAGAACCAGCAGGACAACGAGCAGGAGTTTGCGCATCTTCATGCCTTCATCTTCAACCATAAGGTGGCCAAACCAAGGAACGAGAAAAAGCCAGTGACATCAGTGACCGTGGTCAGGAACACCGCTGCGGAAATCGCGGGGTCACTTTCAAACCAATCCAGCGCCAGAGGCAAAAGAATGCCGGCAAGCGCCGCCGCCAAAAGGTTGATGATCATCGCCGCGCCAATAATCAGGCCCAAGGCGCTAAAGCCAAACCACCACCAGGTGAACAATCCCATGATCACAGCAAACAGCAAGCCATTGATCAAACCCACAGCACATTCGCGCCAAACAACGCGCAGCGCATTGAATGGCCCCAACTGGCGCGTAGCCAGCGCCCGCACGGCCACAGTCATCGTCTGGGTGCCGGCATTGCCACCCATCGAAGCCACAATCGGCATCAATACGGCCAGCGCCACCATCTGTTGAATGGTGGCATCAAACCACGAAATCACCCACGAGGCCAGAATAGCGGTGAGCAGATTGACAAAAAGCCAGAGGAAGCGCGATTTTGTAATGGCGAAGACATTGCTCGCCAATTCTTCATTGGCTGCCACACCACCAAGGCGCAGCATGTCGTCTTCGGCCTGCTCTTGAATGATATCGAGCACATCGTCCACCATCAACGTGCCAACCAAGCGCCCCGTGCCATCAGTCACTGCGGCGGAGACAAGATTATATTGTTCGAACTTATAAGCGACGTCTTCCTTGGTATCAGTCACCTTGAACACGGTCTGATCCGTATCCATCAATGCGGCCACATCGCGTTCACGCGCCGTGCGCATGATGCGTGAAAGTGGCAACGCGCCTTTCAAATGAAAATCCGCATCCGTCACATAGATTTCAACAAAGTGCTCAGGTAAGCCGCGCGTTGCGCGTGTGTGATCAATGACTCTCCCGACAGTCCAAAACGCGGGCACGGCCACAAATTCTGTCTGCATCAAACGGCCCGCTGTATCCTCGGGATAATCCAAGGCGCGGTTGAGCGTGACGCGATCTTCCTTGGGGATCTTGGCGAGAATCTCGCTGCGCTGTTTGCGGTCAAGGTCTTCAAGCAAATAGACAGCATCATCTGTGTCGAGCTTTTTGATCGCCGCTGCCATCACGTCGGGCGGCAATTCCTCAACAATCGAGTCACGCGTGCCTTCGTCGAGCTCAGCCAGCGCTTCAACGTCAAAGAACTTGCCCAGAAGATTGACCAGAGAAACGCGATCTGGCGCCGGAAGCGCTTCCATGGCGTCGGCCAAATCGGCGGCGTGCAAATCCCGCGTCAGGGTGCGGGCCTGCTTGGCGTCTTGCCCGATCAAGGCTGATTTGATGTCCGCAAGAAATTCTGGGCGCAGCGCGCCCCAAGCGTCACGCAATTGCGTGTCATGGGTAAAATCACTCATGCGCCAACCCCAAACCCTGCCTGATGCTTAACACAAGTTTCCAAAAAACATTCCACATTTAGGGAATGGTGCGGCCGAGAGGACTCGAACCTCCACGAGTTTCCCCGTTACCACCTCAAGGTAGTGCGTCTACCAATTCCGCCACGACCGCATGTCCGTAGGAAACGAGCGGCTGATTAACAG
>JAYWAB010000208.1:0-2094 GCA_043782835.1 Aestuariivirga sp. | reverse complement strand
CGCTGGAGAACGCATAGTGCAAAACGTTAAAAAAGACATCGGGCTCCTCATTCTGATTCTTGTTGTCGGAACAGTTGTCGCCCTGATCAATCCGCGTTTCTTGTCGCCGATCAACATTGCAAATACTGCCAATCTCGTTGGCCTGTTCGGGATGTTCGCCATAGGCCAGGGCTTAGTCATCATCACCGGCGGTATCGAACTATCCGTGGGCTCCATCATTGCACTTCTCGGCGTGATCTTTGTGGATCAGATTGCCAATCACGGCATGCCTTGGCCTCTGGCGTCATTGGTCGTGCTCGGCCTCGGCCTTACATTAGGTCTGATTCACGGGCTACTGGTGACCAAGAAGCACATGCAACCCTTCGTCGTCACCCTATGTGGTTTGCTAATTTATCGTGGTGTTGCGCGCTTCTATACTGCGGATGCCACGGCTGGATTTCCATATGGTGTGAGTTTCGACACGCTCGAATATATCACGACCGGACGCACAGACATCGTCGCTTTGATCACCAACAACGCCTATTCCTCCATTCCAATTCCGCACCCCTTCTTCTTCATGCTTATCGTTGCTGCGGTAATGTGGGTTGTGCTGCATCGCACGACCTTCGGGCGCTATCTCTATGCAGTTGGCAGAAACGAGGAAGCGGCGCGCTTTTCTGGTATAAGGACAGACAGGGTCATAATTGCAGCGTATGTGGCATGCGGCGGCTTGACAGCTTTGTCGTCAATCTTCCTCGCCATGTATACCCGTTCAATCTTGCCGAGCTCGCATGGAAATTTTTATGAACTCTATGCCATTGCAGCGGCCGTCCTGGGCGGCTTTTCACTGCGTGGTGGCGAAGGCTCGATTGTGGGCGTCGTTCTCGGCACAGTATTGCTGCAGGTGCTGCAAAATCTTGTAAACCTGCTGGGCATTCCATCTTCGCTCAACTTCACCGTCAGCGGCTCGGTTATTTTAATTGGGGTGTTAGCCGACCAAGAATACGCCAATTATCGCCAGCGCCGAGAGAGATTGCGCAAACCCATCGATACTGGACACTCCGGCGTCGAGCCAGCGGAGTAGGCTCCATATGCTGCCAGCTTTTCGAAGGAAGCCTGCCGATGTGACTTGCGTTTCTACATACCGATCGCAGAAATCGAAACCTTAGCCCATGATCGGCAAGTTACGAATGATGCTGGGCTATTTGGGCGGTTCGATTGTGATCGAAGGGTCATATTTAATGTGTTGGGTGGATACCGAGTGGGTGCCCATGGCGGTTCCATCAACAACTATCCCCGCCGGCAGGCCATTGTCTCCTTTGTAAAGTTTGATGTGGCTTGACGTCTTTATGGCCATCGCCTCACCGGCGCTGTCATATTTGTAAACGGGATAGGATCGGCCATCGAAGTCCTCGTTGGAACCACAGACGAAATTTGATCTCGTATCTTTGAAACTGCTCATCATTGCATTGAGCATATTGGCGCCAAGTGGACCGGGTGCTGCTTGCCATTTATCACCGCGCTTCATCCACGATCCCTGGGGCAGGATCACCATTTCCATCTGATCCATTTTTATATGTTCAGATGTGGGCAGGATCACGTCTGCTTCCATTTTGGTTGTCTTGCCACCAGCGTCGGAGCTCATCGTCATGTGATAGGGCCCAGCATGCATCATGTCTTGCATGATGGCATCCACGTCCGATTTGCAATCGGCCTGAGCAGAGCCCGCGGCAATAAAAGTTACGGCAGTTGCGACAAAAATCAGTTTCAATTTGGTCTCCGGAATGAAGCCCCCGTGACTTGCTAGCGTGGCTGGCTTTCGGGCGCAAGCATTGGCTTTTTGGTTGCAGGACACCAGATTGAATATCAAAATCTTTGAGCAAATCACAATATTATTGGCCTTGTTCCTTGGGGAACAGCGGAAACATGCGAGCACGATCATTCTCCAACTCAAGCCCGGGCAATCATGCGCCGGATAACCCAAAGGAGAATATCATGCCTAAGTTCGCAACCTTTACCACCCTCGCAGCCCTCACACTCGGCGCAACTGCAATGCAGACCAATCTTGCTTCAGCCGGAAACCGCACGTCGGTTGGGAATATCATGCAACCGGCT
>JAYWAB010000207.1:0-3259 GCA_043782835.1 Aestuariivirga sp. | reverse complement strand
GCGGCAACGGGCCAGCAAGGAACGCTGGTGCCTGATGGCAAAACCGATAGTGCAACCATAACCCCAGCCGCCGAACCAAGTTCGGCGGCAAATTCATCTGCACAGGCAGCCAGTGATGGGCCAATCGCAGCGCCACCACTACCGAACACTGTGACGGCAAGTCAAACACCAGCTCCGGCTGTAGCGCTGCCAGTCCCGGTCGCAGCACCACCCCCGCCGGCCCCCTCAGGCAACGCAGCAGATACACCTTTGGCTCCTGTAAATCCGGCAAAACCCGCGGCCGCAAGCCCAAAAGCTGCGGCTGAAATCACAGACACCACACCTGCAAAACCAGCCGCCAAAAAGCCTGATGCGTTGAAGAAACTCGTCTTGGGCCAACGCGGGGCAAAATCATTGGGTGCAAAACCCGTTGTTCTGGTGCCGCCGAGCACGAGTGCCGCCACCGCACCTGTCGTCATCGCCAGCAATCAGTCCACCACCCCAACGCAGCCCATTGACGCTGGCAGCAGTCTCTATGGCGATGCCCCAGTGGTTACTGCTCCAGTGGTCACCGCGCCTGCACCAAGAACGCTATCCTCCATCTTTGCCCCTGCCAAAACCATTGCAGCGGCCCCCGCCACCCCAGCGCTTACCAAACCCATTGCGACTGCCCCTGCCGCTCCAGCAGCGGCAACAGGGGCCTTTGTGGTGCAATTGGCATCCTTTGCCTCAAAGTCTGACGCCAGCGCCGAATATCAACGCCTAGCAGCCAAACATGGTGCGATCATCACCCGCTACGCACCAATTATACAAACTGCCCAAGTGGCCGGATCGACACGCTTCCGCCTGAATTTGGGCCCAATGACATCCAACGATGTGGCATCTAACGTATGCTCATCACTAATTGCCGCAGGAGAAAGGGATTGCTTGGTCCGTCGGCAATGATATAGTTGGTACATTCGGGGGCTTACTAAAATTGAAAATACGCGCCTTTATTTCAGGCTGCGCGGGAACTGTTGTAACTGACGACGAAGCACGGTTTTTTGCGGAGTTTAATCCTTGGGGTCTAATTCTCTTCAAGCGCAATTGTGAAGCGCCTGAGCAGATACGCTCTCTCATTGCATCCTATCGAAAGGCGGTTGACAGGCCGGACGCTCCGGTTTTCGTCGATCAGGAAGGCGGTCGCGTGCAGCGCATTGGACCGCCAGTGTGGCGCAAATATCCTGAAGCGCGAAAGTTTGGCAACCTCTACCAGATCAATCCAGGCCTTGCTTTGCGGGCCGCACGCAACATCGGCCGCCTAATGGCCTCCGAGCTTTATGATCTTGGCTTTACCTCATCCTGCCTGCCCGTCCTCGATGTGCCTCAATCAGACTCACATGACGTGATCGGCAATCGCGCCTATGATACAAGACAAGAGCGCATTATCATTTTGGCCAATGCTCACGTTGCGGGCCTGATGGAAGGTGGCATTCTGCCGGTAATGAAACACGTGCCCGGCCACGGGCGTGCGCTGGTGGATAGTCACCACGATCTGCCTATGGTGACCGCCAGCAGGCACGACCTTGAGCACAGCGACTTTGTGCCATTCACCGCACTTGCCGATCTGCCTATGGCGATGACGGCTCATGTGATTTATCATGCGATCGATGCGCAAAACCCGGCAACACTTTCCCGCAAAATCGTGCGCCATGTCATTCGCAAAGTGATCGGCTTTAACGGACTGCTGATAACGGATGATCTCTCGATGAAAGCTTTGAGTGGAAGCTTCGCTCAAAAATCACAAATGGCCTATGATGCGGGTGTTGACATGCTGCTCCACTGCAATGGTGTGATGGCAGAAATGCGCGAAGTGGGCTTGGCTGCGACCGAACTGTCACCAAAAACTGCGCGCCGCGCCAAAGCGGCATTGAAATTGCGCCGCAAACCCCAGCCCTTCGATGAAAAGCAAGCCGTTGATGATCTTGAAGCCCTGATGACAGGCTAGTGGACCGGGCGTGTTCATTACTGATTCTGGGGATAAATCAGGCTAACCTGTCGAATCATCCGGCTGTTTCTGCGAAACAGCACAGATCAATTGATCAACAACGAGAGATCGAAGGGCAAACTTGGCAGACCAACAACCAACAACAGACTTCTGGGCCGAAGGTGCAAAGCCTGATCGGCTGGCACCGCCAGTGCCGACCGAAGAATTGATTGTCGACGTCGGCGGCTTTGAAGGCCCGCTGGATTTACTGCTCGAATTGGCTCGTGCCCACAAGATTGATCTGGCGCAAGTTTCAATCTTGGCCCTTGCCAATCAATATCTCGATTTCATTGATCGCGCTAAAATGATGCGCATCGATGTGGCGGCTGACTATCTGGTGATGGCCGCTTGGCTCGCCTATTTAAAATCGCGTTTGCTGATCCCGCTGCCGCCATCAACAGATGAGACGGCACCGCAAGACATGGCCGCGCGTCTGGCCTTCCGCCTGCAACGCCTTGCCGCAATGCGTGGGGCAGGAGAGCAACTGTTAAAGCGTCCACAGCTCGGCCAAGACGTTTTCGGGTGCGGTGCGCCACAACCCTTGCAAGTTGACGTGACACGCGAATATGCCGACAATCTGATCGATCTTCTCAAAGCCTATGCAGAGCGCCGCCAAAGAAAAGTTATACGGCAAACTTATACAGTCAAACGCCAACGCACGTGGAGCATCAAGGAAGCCCGAGAGGCCATTGAGCGCATGGTGGGCGCAATGGATGAATGGGGAACGTTTGATCATTGGCTGGAGCATTTTTTTTCGACAGCAGAAACCCGCCGTTCGGTTCGCGCCTCAAGCTTTACGGCAAGCCTGGAGCTGGCCCGTGATGGCCGCATTGAATTGCGCCAGGAAGAAGCCTTTCACCCCATCTACTTGCGCCGCCGTATTTCTGATTTGGAAAGCCAGGATAATCCAGTATGAACCCCAGGCCAATGATGATTGAACCCTCAGACACCGAGATCGAAGATGCCTTTGCAGAGATTTCTGCGAACGCAGAGAACACGGTTGCGCGCCACCCGATGGCCGACCGCGCCGAGAATTTGCGCATCGTTGAGGCCATGCTTTTCGCCTCCGCCGAACCGCTGGGCGCCGACTCTTTTGCGCAGTTTTTGCCCCAAAGCACCGACATTGCTGCGCTTTTGTCTGATCTCGCCGAGAACTATGCCAATCGCGGTGTCAATATTGTGCAGGTCTCCGGTAAATTCGCTTTGCGCACAGCGCCCGACATGGGTTCGCTTTTGCGCCGCGAGAAGACCGAG
>JAYWAB010000206.1:0-3865 GCA_043782835.1 Aestuariivirga sp. | reverse complement strand
CCGCCTTCGAAGGGATCAGCCTCGACATAGCGCGGTGTTACATCCGATGTGACGGCGATGGCCTTTTTGTCATTGATGCGCACGACGCCTGCGTCGCCGCCGGGAATCTGCGCGGAGTTGGATTGCACCAAAGTGTCATATTGCTCCCACACCCAACGGCGTGAGCACATATCGGGCGAGCCAATCATTTTGAGGATGGCTGCTTTCAAATCATGTGGCGCAGGCACGTCTTCGGGCTTGAGGCGCTGGAGCTTTTTCGGCTCGACCCATGGCCTGTCATATTCGGGCGCATTGTCGCCCATTTCCCTGATTGGCAGATCGGCTTTCACTTCACCGCCATGTTTGATGATGAAGCGCAGCGTATCAGTGGTCTGACCGATGATGGCAAAATCCAGCCCCCATTTCACAAAAATAGCTTCCGCCTCTTTTTCCTTCTCAGGGCGCAGCACCATCAACATGCGCTCTTGGCTTTCTGAGAGCATCATTTCATAGGCGCTCATGCCGGTTTCGCGGCAGGGCACCTTGTCGAGATCAAGCTCAATGCCGAGGTTGCCCTTGGCCCCCATTTCAACGGCCGAGGATGTGAGGCCCGCCGCGCCCATGTCTTGAATGGCGATGACGGCACCTGATGCCATCAATTCCAAACAGGCTTCCAGCAGGCATTTTTCGGTGAAGGGGTCACCCACTTGAACGGTGGGGCGCTTTTCGTCTGCGTCGGATTCAAAGGCGGCAGACGCCATGGTGGCCCCGTGAATGCCATCGCGGCCGGTTTTGGCACCCAGATAAACCACCGGCAGACCAACACCTTTGGCCTTGGAATAGAAAATCTTGTCGGCATCAGCCAGGCCCACGGCCATGGCGTTGACCAGGATGTTGCCATTGTAACGTGCGTGAAAATTGACTTCACCGCCGAGTGTTGGCACGCCGAAAGAATTGCCATAGCCGCCGACGCCCGCCACAACGCCAGAAACCAGATGTTTGGTTTTGGGATGAGACGGTTCGCCGAAGCGTAAAGCATTCAGCGCTGCAATGGGGCGGGCGCCCATAGTGAAAACGTCACGCAAAATGCCGCCCACACCGGTGGCCGAACCTTGATAGGGTTCGATGAAGCTGGGGTGGTTATGGCTTTCCATTTTGAAGATGATGGCCTGGCCGTCATCAATGTCGATGACACCGGCATTTTCGCCCGGACCGCAGATGACGCGCTTGCCTGTGGTGGGCAGAGTCTTCAGCCATTTCTTGGAGGATTTGTAGGAACAATGCTCGTTCCACATGGCCGAGCAGATGCCAAGTTCGGTGATCGTCGGCACACGGCCCAGTAAACCGAGAAAGCGTTCGTATTCGTCCGGCTTCAGGCCGTGGGCTGCAACGATTTCGGGGGTGATGGCAACTTCTGAACCGAGCTTTGTCATGCCCGCCGTTTAATGGGCGGACGGGCGAATCTCAATTCTATTCTTCGTTGGCCAAGGGCTTCTTCACAGGCGGTTTTTCACCCACGGAATGGGGCGTGTCGCGCTTTTCCAAAGCCTGATTGAGCTTTTTCAATTCTGCGATGCGCTGTTCCTGTGGGGGCACAGGCCTAAATGGTCGATTGGTCACGTGTAACTCCAAACACGATTGCGCCCCCGCGCCCGTGCAACTGTAGGTGACGAAACTTACTGCAAAGTTAAGTTGCGCAACCGTGTCTGGCTACAACTGGTTGTGGTTCCCAAATTCTCAACAAGCGGCTGCAATTGCCCTGCGAATTGAGATTGGTTTGTTCACCGCACCGGGAAAAGGCACGTGCGCACGGGGGCTGGCCCATGCTAGTTTTGCATCCTGACGAAGCATACGAAGCATGCGTTCTTGGAGTGCAGCTTGGCTTTTGGCCAAAACTTCTGTTGTTTCGGGGTCGGCTGGGTGATTTTTGAAAAAGACGGCAATCATTTTCACTTATCCTTAGCTTGAGGTTCAGGGCATCGTCCGCGGGAATGGGCAGCGGACGATGTCTTTGAACACTGAATGATGGCGTTAATCTACTGTTAACAACCGATGTCGTGAATCGAATATGAACAGCACGCGCGAAGTTTGATTTGATTTTGCGGAAAATTTATTAGATGGCCGGAAGAGTCTCGTTTTATTTCGGCGGCCACACTCTTTCTGCAATAGACTTGAATTGGCTTATGCCCATCGAGCCGCGGTCGTTCCGCGATTTTGACCTGGGCGCTATCAATCTGGCTTTGATTGCGTTGTAGGTTGCACGCCAGAGTTCAATCGGTTCATAGGTGGACTTGTCAATTAACACCAAGATGCAAAAGTCGAACGATGGTTGCAATTTGATATTTGGAACGCGGCCGACATATTTTTCAATTGTGGTTACAGCGCGGCCCTTGATTTAGAATGTGAACTTGCCGCTTTCGATCATCATAGTGGCATCGACTGACGGTTCTCGAACTGGGGCCAATTCCAAACCCAACAATCTGGCGGCTTCAAATTCAGCTATTTCACCAATGACGCCAAGTGGTCTTCCCGTGAGGCTATAGTAACGTTTTGCTAAGGCCTTTGTCTGGGAGATCAATTCAAACAATTCGATGTTCGACGAATTGTTTGGACTATTAATCATGCCGCCAGCAGGCTTTCAAACAGTGGGCGGCAATCCTGCTTGCCGTGCAGTGGCTCGATCATGTTTTCGGGATGCGGCATCATGCCGATGACGTTTCCGGCTTCGTTGCAGATGCCGGCGATGTCATTCATTGCACCATTGGGGTTGGTGCCTTCCACATAGCGGAACACCACGCGGCCCTCGCCTTCAAGGCGTTCGAGCATGGGCGCATCGCAGATGTAATTGCCTTCGCCATGGGCCACGGGGCAGGAGACGATGGTGCCCGGTTTCATCTGGCTGGTGAAGAAGGTCTTGGTATTTTCCACCTTGAGCTTCACTTCACGGCAGACGAATTTCAGCCCTGCATTGCGCACCAAGGCCCCAGGCAGCAGGCCTGCTTCGGTGACGATCTGGAAGCCGTTGCAGACGGCCAGAACCTTGAGGCCCTTGGCGGCCTTGGCCACCACGTCGGCCATAATTGGTGAGCGGGCGGCGATGGCACCACAACGCAGATAGTCGCCGTAAGAAAAGCCGCCGGGAACGACGACAAGATCGACCTCTGGCAGGCTCGTTTGCGTATGCCAAACCAGATGCGGTTTGCGGCCCGTGGTTTTTTCAAGGGCCAGCATCATGTCGTGCTCGCGGTTGATGCCGGGGAAGAGGAGGACTGCGGATTTCATTCGCAATTCAGCCCAGCTCAATCACGTAATTCTCAATCACCGTATTCGCAATCAGCTTGTCGCACATGGCTTTGAGAGTGGCTTCGGCTTTGGCCTTGTCCGTCTCTGCCAGATCAACCTCGAAGAACTTGCCCTGGCGCACGCTGTTGACGCCGCTAAAGCCGAGCGAGCCTAATGCGCCTTCGATGGCTTTGCCTTGCGGGTCGAGCACGCCGTTCTTCAGGGTGACCTTGATTTTGGCTTTCATGAGTCGGTCTTTACCAATTTTGGTTTCGCACGTTCCGGCTGTTCGCCCGGCTGGATAATGCCCAGACGCCTTGCCACTTCCTGATAGGCATCCACGAGGTTGCCGAGGTCGCGGCGGAAGACGTCCTTGTCGAGCTTGGCGTTTTGGTTGCGCAAGTCCCAGAGCCTGCAATTGTCCGGGCTGATCTCATCGGCCAGAACAATGCGCATCATGTCATTTTCAATATAGCGGCCGAATTCCAGCTTGAAATCGACTAATTTGATGCCGATCCCCAGGAACAGCCCGGTCAGGAAATCATTGATGCGGATGGCCATGTGCATGATGTCATCCATTTCCATCGGCGTGGCCCAGCCGAAG
>JAYWAB010000205.1:0-15594 GCA_043782835.1 Aestuariivirga sp. | reverse complement strand
GCAGCTGGGCGGGCTGGTCGATCTCATTTCCAACGGCACCATTTCCGGCAAAATCGCCAAGGACGTGTTTGAAATCCTGTGGACGGAAGGCGGCAACCCCGCTGAGATCGTTCAGGCGCGTGGGATGGTCCAGGTGACGGATCTCGGTGCCATCGAAAAGGCGGTCGATGAAATCATCGGCCAGAACCCTGATAAAGTGGCCGCCGCTCAAGCCAAACCCGCGCTGCTCGGCTGGTTTGTGGGCCAGGTGATGAAGACCACTGGTGGCAAAGCCAACCCAGCGGCGGTCAACGCTATTCTGCGTCAAAAGCTTGGAATTAACCAGTAAAACCAATATTTTATTAAATATTTCACAAAGTGCAGCAGCTCAGCTATACTCCGTGTGCTGATCATCAGTACACGGTATATTAGGAGAATTGTCCCATGGCGAAGACCGCTGCGCGGGCAAAAGTGAAATTCAAGGTGCCTGCCAAGAAGCCTGTTGCGGCAAAGCCCGTGGCTAGGGCTCCGGTGCGGCACGAGAAGGCGGCAAGCCCCAAGGAGAAGCAACGCTTCACGCTTTATGGCAGTGCCACGTCGGCGCCCACCTATACAACGGCTTTGGCCCTGTCGCTAGCGCGGCACCCATTTTCATATATCCATGTGAATTTGCGCGAGGGTGCACATAAGCAGGCCGATTTTCTGGTGAAGAACCGCTATGGGCAAGTGCCTGTTTTGCGGGATGGCCAAATGATGGTGGTGCAATCGGCTGCCATCCTACTTTATCTCGCGGATGCGCTCGACAAATTCAATTCAAAACACCCCGTTGAAAAGCAACGCATACGTGAATGGCTGTTCTGGCAGTGGGACAAGCTTGCGGTTCCGGTCTTGCGGCTTCGGGCCAAGGCGCGGGGCCAGCGCCAGTTCGGCGATGAAACGCGCATTATGTATGATACGGAGGCGCGCGCCGCCCTTGCGGTCTTGGACCATGAGTTGGCAAAATCTGAATGGATTGTGGGCAAGAAAGTTACCGTGGCGGATATCGGCATTTACGGCGTGCTGCGCTATGCGTCCGAGGCCAATATCGATCTTTCGCATTATCCTACTGTCATGGCGTGGAAGAAGAAGATTGAAGAATTGCCGGGCTTTGCTACACCCGAGGCTCTGCTGCCAATGGAGAGCAGGCTCATTTAACGCGCAAGGCTCGTCGTGGTGTTAAACCCTATATCTAAACCGGCGAGTGACCTGCCACCAATTGCAAAGCCCGGTGCACCGCATCGCAGGCACCGCGATTGGAGCGGGGCCACAATCGGCTTTGGCCTAGGTCTGTTCGGCTTGTTCCTCGGGCGGTTGGGCGTGCTCTGGGTGCGCTTTGATGTGTTCGCGCAATTCTCGGTGCAGTTTGCGCTGCTCGCGGCTGCTTGTGTGCTTGGCGTTTTTGCTCCGCGTTATAAAAGCCTGTGCAGCGGTATCCTGCTTGTCGCTTTTGTAGCACTTTACGGGTTATGGCCCTCGTTTGCGACGGGCGGGCCTGAAAGTGCTTTGCTGGCTGGCGAGAAGCGTTTGCGGGTGGCGCAATTTAATGTGCATGGTGATCACGCGGATAATTCTGCAGTGGCGGACGTTATTCGCCAACTCGATCCTGATATCGCAACGTTGGTTGAGTTTGTGCCGAACAATCGAGCCGCTTTGGATGCGCTCAAATCGCAATGGCCCTATCAAGTTACGTGCTGGGATAAGCCGGAATGTGACGAGGCGATCATTTCCAAACATCCCTTCGCTCAGACTTCAAGCCGTGGATTGTGGACCGGACCCGCCTATGTGACGGCAACGCTGGGGCCGGAATACAATGGGCTTTATGTAATAGGTACCCACACAGCGCGTTTTCCATTTGCGCGGGCACAGATGGTGCAGGTGGCAGCGTTGGCGCGCTTTCTGGAGAGCGTCCATGGGCCTTTGCTGGTGATGGGTGATTTTAATGCCACGCCGTTTTCGCGCGTCACCCAGAGCTTTGCTGTGACGTTGGGCCTCACCCGGCAGACCAATTTGCCGAGCTGGCCCGCAGATCGCGGGTTGCCGCAATTGTCCATTGATCACATATTCACCAGTGTCGGCATTCGTGCGCTGGATCGTGAACGCGCCGGGCCTGCTGCGGGGTCGGATCATTTGCCGATTGCCATTACGTTGGCCGTGCCCGGGCCCTGATTCAGTGCAACGTGATGAAGAAAGCTCGAAGAAAGTTTGCTTAATACCTGACAAAAAATTGGCAAGCCGTTGATCTTGTTGTCTATATTTTGGCAGAGTATTTTTGCATTCAGGCCTTCTTAAGCTTGGCCTTTAACCCGGCGTTGGCGAATGGCTGGCAGATTTCACCGCACGGCTCATAAAAATAAAAACGGGCCGCAACAGGATGGGTGATCATATGAAGCAAATTTCAGACGTTACGGGTTTTGACGCGATGGCAGCCAAGGCCGAAGATATTCTCGAACTGGGCCTTAACTATTGTTTGGGCCACGGCGTTGAAAAGAATTTGATTGAAGCCCACAAGTGGTTCAATATTTCAGCAATGAAGGGCAATGTTGCCGCGCGGGCTTATCGGTGTGAATTGGCACTGGAAATGTCTGCTGGCGAAATCGCAGAGGCCCAACGTCAAGCGCGCGCCTTGATCACGCTGCATTAAAGCCCGATCAATAATCAACGCTGAAATCAGTTCCGTTGGAATTGCGGTCGCTGCTGAAGCGTTGCATGCGGCTGTCGTTCTGGCGGGCGCGCAGCTGGCGCTGATAAATATCAGTTTCGTAGATGTCTGCTTGATTGATGGTGTTGCGCTCTTGCGCTGTGAGGCCTGAGAGACTGCCGTCCTGGGTGGAATAGCCCATGCCCAGCGGAATGAATGTATCAAAAGCCAAAGCCGGCGTCACAAACCCACCCACAGCGCAGATCGCTGTCAAAATTAAAACCCTACGCATCTTTAACTCTCCTCACCCCGAATGTTCCTAGATTCCGCCAAACACACGAAGATTTCGTTAACCAAACACAAGCTTACAACAAGTTTGCGCCCAAAAAAACTTAATTGTTGAAGCCGGTCTCATCCACCAAATCGGCAGCGTCTTTCTGATATTTGGCGATGTCGCCTAAATTGATGTGATCACGCGGTAAAGTGCCCCAGGATGCGACGATGGGGGCGGGCGCAACGGCCGGGTTGGCGGGATATTCAAAGTTCAAAGCCGCATAGGCCACCTGGGCTTCGTCGCTGGCGAGAAATTCCATCAGCTGTATCGCGTTGTCTTTGTCAGGTGCGGCTTTGGTCAGAAGCATCCCCGAGATATTCACATTGGTGCTCATCTGAGGCGAGTTTGGAAAAATGATCTTGATGGCCTTGGCCCAGTCTTTTTGTTCGGGCTCTTTATCGTTGGTAGCCATCAGACCCACGTAATAGGTATTGCCCAAGGCCAAGTCACATTCGCCGGCAAAAATGCTCTGGGCTTGGCTTCTGTCAGTGCCCGAGGGTTTGATGGCGAGATTGGCTTTGAGGCCTGTGAGCCAAGCCTTAGTCGCATCACGACCACGCGCGCCAATCATGCTGGCAATGAGGCCCAGGTTATAGGGATGGTCGCCAGGTCTTGTGCAAATCTTGCCTTTCCACTTCGGGTCGGCCAGGTCTTCATAGGAAATCGCGTTTTGTGCCACGCGGGTTTGGGATGCGTAAACGACGCGTCCGCGCAGCGTCAGGCCGAACCACTGATTGTCGGGGCTGCGCAGATTTGGTGGAATTTTGCTGGTGATAGAAGCGTCAATCACCGGCTGGCCCAAACCTTTGGATGTGGCATCGGCCAAGCGGCCCACATCGGCGGTGAGCAATAAATCCGCCGGGCTTAATGGCCCTTCCTGGCCTAAGCGTTCCACCAAGCCTTTATCAGCATAGATCATGCGGGTGCCAATGCCTGTCTTCTTGGTGAAAAGATCAAGCAGGGGCTGGATCAATTCCGGCTGGCGGTAGGAATAGATATTGACCACGCCCGCGGCTTTTGCGCTGCTGACGCAAAGGGCGGCAACTGCGGCAGCGAGGAGGAGGGGGGCAAGCGGATTTTTCTGCATCCGTGTCTGATAAAAGCTGGAAAAACCGCTGTCAAATAAAAACCGAGTAATTTAGTCGGCTATTACGCCGCAGGGTGTTTGGGCAGCGCGTGGCGCTGACGCTGATCTCAGCGCTTGCCAGCCGCGCCAAATCAAGGCAAAGGACGCAGACGTTACGCGGCGGGCGCCATTCTTTCCGTCTGTGTATCATCTTCCAATTGCGGAAACGTGGCCGAGTGGCTGAAGGCAACGGTTTGCTAAATCGTCATACGTTGTAAGACGTATCAAGGGTTCGAATCCCTTCGTTTCCGCCACTTTTTCTGTTGAGGTTTGTGGTTGCACTGGCCGAAGCCGGCGTCGACACGCGCAGTAGTTAATTCGGTGACAGTAATTCCGATAACAGTGCTGGTAATTCGGTGACAGTGCATTTAATTATAATAGAATGTGTTTCAGTGACAGTGCATTCAATTCTGCGCTCTAAAAACCTGTCGCTTGTTCCGTGATAATTCCGGCGCAGTTTCAGTGACAGTGCATTCAATTCTGCGCTCTAAAAACCTGTCGCTTGTTCCGTGATAATTCCGGCGCAGGTGTGGGTGATTCGTGATGTCTCCGCCGATATGACGCTGGCCAATCTTCGCACCAGCAATTCTCTGATCTTCCTTGCACCCCGGTGCGGCTTATTGTTCTTTAAGCCGATAATCTGGGCTTCCACGACAGCGCGGTGGATCGGCTATCTCTCGCCACACTCCACCATTGGCTCCAAATTTTCTTTTTCCATTCAACAAGTCTTGCAAGCCAACGAAGACGACGTTGCGTGGAAGGGGTTTTACGCGATGAGTGCGGCGCGGGAATAATCTACCGGGATTTGAGTTGAATGCGCGGTTACCGTAATTCCTGTAAGAGAAATTCCAAAGCTTGGCTTTGAGCAATTTTATTGCGCCGTGGAAAGTGTCAACCTCGCTTAACATAATTTTGCTCATCCAAAATTCTCATGCTAGGGAGTTTGGGGGAGATCCATCTTGTCATCAACACCTTTGCTCGACACCATCAGCACGCCCGCCGATTTGCGTAAAGTTCTAGATTCTGATTTGCCTCAGGTCGCGGCGGAACTTCGCACCGATCTGGTTGAGCAAGTCTCCAAAACTGGCGGCCACTTGGGCGCAGGCCTTGGTGTGGTGGAACTCACCATCGCCATCCACCATGTTTTTAACACACCGCATGACCGTCTGATCTGGGATGTGGGCCATCAGGCCTATCCACATAAATTGCTCACAGGCCGGCGTGAGCGGTTCAAAACCATCCGCCAGGAAGGTGGGCTTTCGGGCTTCACCCGGCGTTTGGAAAGTGAATATGATCCCTTCGGTGCAGCCCATTCTTCAACCTCAATCTCTGCCGGCCTCGGCATGGCTGTGGCGCGGGATCTGAAAGATGAAAAGCGCAATGTCATTGCCGTGATTGGTGATGGCGCCATGTCGGCAGGCATGGCCTTTGAAGCCCTGAACAACGCTGGCGCTTTAGGTTCGCGGCTGATTGTTGTGCTCAATGACAATGACATGTCAATTGCCCCGCCATCGGGCGCGCTCAGCAAATATCTCGCCAAACTGGCGACGGGTAAAACCTACTATGACGCGCGCAGCCTGGGCAAAAAAATCAGTGCCTCACTGGGCCGCAAAGCCGACGCTGCGATTAAACGCGCCGTGGGTCATGCGCGTGGCTTTGTGACCGGCGGCACCATGTTTGAAGAACTGGGCTTTTATCACATCGGCCCGATTGATGGACATGACCTCTCAACCTTGCTGGCAGTCTTGCGCAATGTTCGCGACAATGCCACTGGGCCAGTCTTGATCCATGCCATCACCAAAAAAGGCAAAGGCTATGCGCCTGCCGAAGGCGCAAGTGACAATTATCATGGTGTCAATAAATTCAATGTGGTCACCGGCGAGCAAGTCAAAGTGGCTTCCAATGCGCCGTCTTTCACAAAAGTTTTCGGCAATGCTTTAGTGGAAGAAGCAAGGCGCGATGACCGCATTGTGGCAATCACCGCCGCCATGCCCTCAGGCACGGGGCTTGACCAGTTTGCAGAGCTGTTCCCCAAGCGCTGCTTTGATGTGGGCATCGCCGAGCAACATGCTGTGACTTTTGCAGCAGGTCTTGCCACTGAGGGCATGAAGCCTTTTGTGGCGATTTATTCCAGCTTTCTGCAACGCGCCTATGATCAAGTGGTGCATGATGTGGCCATCCAAAAATTGCCCGTGCGCTTTCCCATTGATCGCGCCGGCTTTGTCGGCGCCGACGGCCCAACCCATTGCGGCGCTTTCGATGTGGCCTATTTGGCCAATCTACCAAATATCGTGGTGATGGCAGCGTCCGATGAGGCTGAGCTCAAACACATGGTGCGCACAGCAGCGGATTATGACGAGGGGCCAATCTCGTTTCGTTATCCGCGCGGCGATGGTGTGGGCGTTGATCTGCCTGAGCGCGGCAGCTTTTTAGAAATCGGCAAAGGCCGCGTGGTGAAACAGGGAAATCGCATTGCGCTTCTATGCTTTGGCACGCGCCTGCAAGAAGCTTTGGCTGCGGCTGAAGAGTTAGATGGCATGAGGCTTTCCACCACCGTGGCCGATGCGCGTTTCGCCAAGCCGCTGGATATGGAGTTGATCAAGCAACTGGCCAGCAATCATGAAATGTTGATCACCCTGGAAGAAGGCTCCACCGGAGGTTTTGGCGCGCAGGTGCTTCATGCTTTGGCGAAACTGGGTTTACTCGACCGCGGCCTCAAAATCCGTACGCTCACGCTGCCCGATGAATTCACCCAACAGGCCAAACCTGAAGTGATGTATGCCAATGCGGGGCTAGATAAAAACGGCATCGTGGCAACAGCAATGCAGGCCATGGATGCGGATTCAGGTAAGATTGCGCGCAAAATGAAATGAAGTTGAGCCGCTAGATTGTCCTATCAATTGAAGTTGCAGTGACCGAGAACCCAATCACCCTGTGGCCAAAATGCTTCACGGCACAATTTTGACCAAATCGCGCTTTTAATGAGCCTGAAAATGTGATTCCTGCGGCATCAGCGTGGCTTTGACCCCGCGCGTATTCTTTGCTACGGGGTCAACGCGGAAGGTACAGAGGCAGGACATGCGGAATAGTTTGAATAGGCGATATTGGGCGATGTTTGGCTTGACCACAGGTCTGATTGGTTTTGCGTTGTCGCAATCTATGGCAGCCCAGGCCCAAGCGTTCGGCCAAGGCAGTATCCTTGCGCCCGCCCAGAAAGTTGAAGCTCCGATCAAGCCCACAGGCACGCCGACCACGGCCACAGAGATCGTTGAGGGCCAGAACCAGATGCCCTTTGTGCAATCTAACGGTGATCGGCTGCTGCAAGAGGCCCAAGCCAGATATGCGACGATTATTGCGCAGGGCGGATTTCCGGCTGTTGCAGGTGGCACTTATAAAAAGGGCGACAAGGGCCCGAACATCGCCACTTTGAACAAGCGCCTTTATCTTGAGGGCTATCTGCGCGTTGAGGGCACACAAGGGCAATTTGCTGACATTTTCACCAGTGCAACGATGGCCGGCATCAATCGTTTCCAACGCAACCATGGACTTGCCCCCACTGGTAAAGTGGATGCGGCCACGATTGCCGAGCTTAACGTGCCTGCCGACAAGCGCTTGGCCACCATTGCCGCCAACGTGCCGCGCCTTGCTACCTATGAGCAGGGCTTGGGAGAGCGTTACCTCATCGTCAATATTCCGGCCCAGCAGTTGGAAACCGTTTCGGGCGGCCGTGTCTATGCGCGCCACAATGTGATTGTGGGCAGGCCTGCACGCCCCACACCGGTGGTGATGACGCCGCTCGCCACGGTGAAATTCAACCCCTATTGGAATGCGCCTGTGTCGATTGTTGAGCGTGACATTCTGCCCAAACTCCAATCCAACACAGACTATCTCACGAAACTGAATATCAAGATCCTGCAAGGCGGCCCGACCGGCCCCGAAATGGACCCGAAGAAACTGGATTTCAAAACCCTGGTGCCCGACAATTATTTGTTCCGTCAGGAGCCAGGCCCCGAAAACGCCATGGCCACCGCCAAAATTGAATTCCAAAGCCCCTTTGGCATTTATCTCCACGACACGCCCGAAAAGCAGATGTTCAATTATAACAATCGTTTTTATTCATCAGGCTGTATCCGCGTTCAAAAAATGCCGGATCTGGTAGAATGGGTGTTGAACGGGCAGGGCGGTTTCGACAACAGTAAAATTGCGTCTATGGCCCAAACGCTGGAGCGCCTGGATGTGCCGCTGACCACTGCACCGCAACTGCGCGTGGCCTATCTCACGGCCTGGCCCACAACCGGCGGCACGGTGGCGTTCCGCAACGATATTTATCAGATGGATGGCTCTGGCTTTACCGTGGGCCAACCCATGCCCGTGGGTGAGATGAGCCCGGACGGCAAGCGTTTTGTCTTAAAGCCACTGCCACGCCAATTGCCCATTGATGCCGCTGAGGCCGATGGTAATGGCTTTTTTGGCAGCCATGCGGGCTTCAAGCAGACCTCGCTCTTTGCCACACCACCGGGCCAGAAGCCATTTGGCCAAGGCCTGATTGCCAACGCGGCAAGCGCCAAGGGCAAATCTGCCGGCGTGGAACTGGCCGCCAATGGCAAGCCCAAGGGCCTGTTTAATTGGGCCGCTTATTACAAACAGCAAGCCGCAGACGCCAAGCACCCCAAGGACAAAAAGCATAAAAAGCTGAAGAAAGACCAAGCCAAGGCTGGTAAGACTCCGGCGGATGCCAAACCGATGAAGAAGAAACTCGTCAAGAAAAAGCTGGATTGTATCGCCACCGGATCTGGTATGCCCAGCGGCTGCAAGCCCGCAGCCCCCAAGGCTCCAGACGCGCCCAAGACCCCCTGAGACGGCCCCTTAGGCGCGGCATTTTCTGATCTTTACGCCTGATTTGAAGCCTGTATAGACAGGCTTCATTCATATGGGGATTCTGATGGTCAAGAAAGCAGTGAAGAAAACCGCAAAATCAAAGACGAAAGTCAAGCGCGGCAAAGCCCAGCCATTGTACCCCGGATTCTTTAAAGACAAACTGGCCAAGGCTGACCCGAAGATCGCCCGCGCCATCAAGTCTGAACTTCTGCGCCAGCAGAACGAAATTGAGCTGATCGCGTCTGAAAACATCGTCTCACGCGCAGTGCTGGAAGCCCAGGGCAGCGTGATGACCAATAAATATGCCGAGGGCTATCCCGGCAAGCGTTACTATGGCGGCTGCCAATATGTTGACGTGTCTGAACAACTGGCCATTGACCGGGCCAAAGAACTTTTCGGGGCCACCTATGCAAATGTGCAGCCACACTCTGGCGCCACGGCCAACCAGGGCGTGTTCTTTGCATTGCTCCAGCCCGGGGACACATTCATGGGCCTGGATTTGGCCTGTGGCGGACATTTGACGCACGGGTCACCGGTCAACCAATCCGGCAAATGGTTCAAGGTCGTCTCCTACAAAGTGCGCGAAGATAATCACCAAATCAATTACGATGCCGTGGCCGCACAAGCTGTGCTGGAACGCCCAAAACTCATCATCGCCGGCGGCTCCGCCTATCCCCGCACCATCGACTTCAAACGCTTCCGCGAAATTGCCGATTCAGTTGGTGCATATCTGATGGTGGATATGGCCCACTTCGCAGGCCTCGTCGCGGGCGGTGCTCACGCCAATCCCTTGGACCACGCTCATGTGGTGACCACGACCACGCACAAGACGCTGCGTGGCCCACGCGGTGGCATGATTTTGTCGCGCGATGAAGCGCTGGGTAAGAAATTCAACTCTGCGATATTCCCCGGCATCATCGGTGGTCCGCTCGAACATGTGATTGCGGCCAAGGCCGTGGCCTTTGGTGAGGCTTTGAAACCAGCGTTCAAGAAATACGCACATCAAGTGGTAAAAAACGCTAGGGCTCTGGCTGAGACCATGATCGAAGGTGGTTGCGATATTACCACAGGCGGCACGGACACGCATTTGATGGTGGTTGATCTCCGCAAGAAAAACATCACGGGCAAAGCCGCCGAACAAGCGTTGGGCCGCGCCTTTATCACCTGCAACAAGAACTCAATTCCCTTTGACACCGCGTCTTTCGTGCTCACCTCCGGCATTCGCCTAGGATCACCTGCTGGCACATCGCGTGGCTTTGGCGAGGCGGAATTCCGCCACATCGGCCAGCTGATCACCGAAGTGCTCGACGGCCTTGCCCACCATGGCGAAGAGGGCAATGGTAAGATCGAGAAAGCCGTGAAGCAGAAAGTTTTGGCGCTGACCAAAAAATTCCCGATCTACGCTTAAGGAGTGCCAGATGCGTTGTCCCTTTTGCAGCAATGGCGATACGCAAGTGAAAGATAGCCGCGCCTCCGAAGATGGCGCAGCGATCAGGCGACGCCGCGCCTGCCCGGATTGCGGCGGTAGGTTCACAACATTCGAGCGTGTGCAACTGCGCGAGCTTTCGGTGATCAAGCGCAACGGCAGGCGCAACCTGTTTGATCGCGACAAGCTTGCCCGCTCAGTACAAGTTGCGCTGCGCAAGCGCCCCGTGGAAGCTGAGCGCGTCGAGCGCATGATCTCCGGAATCGTCCGCCAGCTCGAAAGCCTGGGCGAGAACGAAATCAAATCAGAACAAATCGGCCAGCTCGTAATGGACGGCCTGAAAAGCCTCGACGACGTGGCCTATGTGCGCTTTGCCAGCGTCTATCGTAATTTCCGCGAGGCCAAGGATTTTGAGAATTTACTGGGGGAACTGAGCAGTGAGGAAGACAAAACATAGGTCTATTGCTTTTACACACGACTACTGCTAAGCAGTAGCGATGGACCACGGCGATTTTGAGTGGGATGACCGCAAGGCCGAAGCGAATTGGCGCAAACACGGTGTGCGATTTGAATCCGCTCGATTTGTCTTTTTTGACTTTTGGGGAGCCGAGCAGTTGGACGAAAGCGAAAGTTATGGCGAAGAGCGTTCTCAAGCCATCGGTATGGTCGCAAATCGGCTCCTATTTGTAATTTTTACCTACCGCCAAGATCGGCGTCGGATAATCTCAGCGCGCTTCACTGAACCATATGAAAGCAGGCAATATCATGAGCAAAAATAAAGATGAATATGTTCACGATTGGAGCAGGGCAGATGCCATGACGCCAGAAGAACGTCATGCAGCGGCTTTGTCTGATCCCGATGCTCTGCCCCTCACAGAAGAATCCATGAAGCGGATGAAACGTACACCGCGCACAGTTATTTTCCGACGTATTATGAAGCTTTCCCAAGAAGAATTCGCTGAAAAATTCCGAATTCCACTTGGCACTTTGCGCGATTGGGAGCAAGGCCGCAAAGAACCTGATGCGGCGGCGCGGGCCTATCTCACTGTGATTGGCCGCAACCCGCAAGCTGTTTTAGATGCGTTGAAACCTGCGGCGTAAGAAAAATACCTCCTCGGTTATCCAAGGAGGTTGTTGGAGTTTTAAGCCGTAACTATGCTGGCTTGATTATTCCGCCACAGCAAGAATGCCGAAGCTGCCATAATCATGGCGATGCCAACCCATAAATCGCCGTCTGGCAAATAATGGAACGCCAGGAAACCAGCCAGCACATTGAAGGGCAAGCGCAGATCATCAAACGGTTGCAAGAAGGATGCATCGGCCTTGGAATAAGCTTTGGTGAGGCACCATTGCGCGATGAACTGAATGACCCCGCCTGCGAGTAAATACCACAGCACATTGCCCTGTGGCACTTCAAAGCCAGCCGACATTGAGAACAAGAAGTTCCAAGCCGCAATACCAATGAGCAGCCACATGGTGATGGTTTCGGGCTTTTCCGTTGCAGTGAGCTTCTTGGTCATCAGCGAAGCCGCACCCCACAAGACAGCAGCAGCAATCGGTGCGAGTGACCAGACATTGAAGCCTGATGACCAAGGCTGTAACACCACCATGGCGCCTGCAAAGCCCAAAGCGGCAGCGAACCAACGGTCGGCCCCAACATTCTCGCCAAGGAAAAATTTAGCACCCAGCAAGATGAAGAAGGGTGATGTCATCACCAAAGCAATCACCTGCCAGATTTGAACGCCATGTGAAAGACCGAAAACAAAAGCAATGACGCCGATGGCAGAAACCAGCACGCGAATGAGATGAAGAATGGGCTGATCAGTTTTGAGCGCACCCAGCCCATATTGCCAGATAAAGGGCAGGGATACGATCAGGCCAATAAAATACTGCCAGAAGGCATCAGATGTTGGTTTAAATCCAAGGCCACCAAATTTTGGGTCGCCGGTTACTGTTTGCGTGATGACATTGATGATGGCGAAGGCAAGGCCTGCGCCTACCATAAATGTTGCCCCTGAAATGGGGTTTTTAGTTTGGGTAATCTGATCCATGTTGTGTCGTCCTTTCATTGAGCCGCAAAGCAAAGCTTTGTCGGCAACATGAATCAGGACGTAGCCGTTTTGCTTGCGCAAAATCGGCAGGGCGCCGAGCGTATACCCGACACCTTTTCCTCTTTCATCCGGACTTTAACCGTCGGCCCAGGAGTTACACCTGATCTGCTGACCATCCCGAAGGACGCGCTCGCGGGCTATACCGCCGGTGGGGACTTTCACCCCGCCCTGAGTTTACCGGATTATTCCAGCGGCGCAGGGATAGTATGTGCGGGCCGCCCTTGCAAGGGGGCAGTGGCACAGCTAAGGCCACAGCATGAAAGCCCCTCGCAGATCCCCCGTTGCAAAATCCGCAGCCCGCTTGGGCGCGGTGCAGGCACTTTATCAAATGGATTTGGCGGCGAGTGATCTGGGCGAAACCTTGGCGCAATTTTCCTCCCGCGTGACGGGCGAAGATTTCGATAATGGTCAATGCGGCGAGGCAGATTACAAACACCTGCGTGAAGTGGTCGAAGGTGCTGTGCGTGAACAGGCCTTGATTGACCCAACGCTTGACAATCATCTCGACAAAGAATGGCCCGTGCACCGCGTCAACGCAATTTTGCGTGCGGTGCTGCGGGCCGGCGCATTTGAAATTATGTTTAAAGAAAACGTTCCCGCCAAAGTGGCGATCAATGAATATGTCAATGTGGCCTCGGCCTTCTTCGACAAGGATGAACCCGCACTGGCCAATGCTGTGTTGAACGCCCTGGCCCGCGCCCGCCGCCCAGACGAATTCAAAGCGTGAGCCTCGACAACCCGCGCAATAGAATTCTTCTACTGGCGATTGCCCAAGCGCTTTACGGAAGCTGTGTGATCATCCTGTTTGCAACGGGCGGGCTGGTGGGCCTGACACTGGCCACCAACAAGAGCTTCGCGACACTTCCGCTCACCGCCTATGTGGTGGGTTCCATGTTGGCCACCATTCCGGTTTCGATGCTGATGGGCCGCTTGGGCCGTATTCCGGTTTTCGCAGCGGGCGCGGCTACGAGCGCTGTGGGCGCATTGATTTCGGCCTATGCGATTTATCAAAATAATTTCTGGCTGTTCATCGCAGGCTGTTTGTTGCAAGGCACATACCAAGCCACGAGCAGCTTTCACAGTTTTGCCGCCTCCGAAGTGGCGCGACCGGAAGATAAATCGATTGCGATTTCATGGGTGCTGACAGGTGGCGTCTTGGCGGCCATTGTCGGCACGATGACAGCGAAGTTTTCGGCGGATTTATTCATGCCCTTCACTTACGCAGGCTCTTATGTGGCTGCCTCGGTCTTGGCCTGCGGTGGGCTTTTGCTGTTTTCAATTTTGAAACTACCCAAGCCCACGCAAGCTGAAATTCAAGGACCGCAAAGATCATGGCCCGAATTGTTGCGCCAACCGCAACTGGTGATCGCCATGGTGGCGGGTATCTCGTCTTACGCCTTGATGAATTTAATGATGACGGCAGCCCCGGTGGCGATGGAAATCTGCGGCTTTGATAAGAGCGATTCATTTTGGGTGATTCAATGGCATGTGCTGGCCATGTTTGTGCCAAGCTTTTTCACGGGCGTATTGATTAAGCGGTATGGCGCGAATTTAATTACCAGCCTGGGCTTGGGCATATTGGTCGCGGCCGGGGCGACGGCCTTGGCGGGTATTACGTTTACGAATTTCGCCGTGGCGCTTGTGTTGTTGGGCCTCGGCTGGAACTTCGGCTTCATTGGCGGCACCACCATGCTCACCGCAACCTATCGACCATCCGAACGCGCCAAAGTGCAAGGCGCCAATAATTTCGCAATATCCTTGATAGTGGCGATTGCTTCTGCCAGCAGCGGGCAGATGCTGAGCCACTTCGGCTGGGCCAGCGTCGCGCTAACGGTGATGCCGGTCGCAGCTTTGATGTTGGCGGTGATTTGGGTGCGGGGAAGCCGGGTTGCGGTTTAGCTTCCTGGTTTCAGATCGGCGGCGGAAAACAACACACCGAATTGTTCGCACCAGACCACCACTGACCTATAGTCAGCGAGATTGACCTCATTGGGGATCACATAATTCTGGTCACCAATATTGCCTTTGAGAGGGCCGAGCGCCACCCAAGCGCTGGCTTTGACATCGGCTGATGACTTGAGGTTTGCGGCTTTCACCAGCCAGACTTTAAGATCAGGGCCGTTGGTGGCTTCAAAATTAGTGAAGCGCAAAACTTTAGTGCCGGAAGCATTTTCAAAAATCGTCGCTACACCCTTGCCGTGATGCACACTATCGGCGTTATGAAATTCTCCTGTGGCTGCGGTTTTCATTTGCAGCTCCACCGGCAAAGCCTCGGCCACCACGCGGTTGATCCACAAAGGCGAGGCCAGATACCAGAAGGCATTGCCCGCCACAAAGCCGATGCTTGCGGCAATGATGGCAGTAAGAATAAGTTTGCGTGACATGGGTATGCGCCTCCGTGCTGATGGGTTATTGCGCGAAATGGGCGATCACCGCAATTCACTTTCAGGGGAGCGGGGTGATGGCGGAGTGCCGATTGCTGAGGTGGTGAAGGCAACTTGTGGAATTACGGTATTTGGATCGACGGAACTAAAGTGGCACTTCATTGAACGCCCGCTTTGGCATCGGCGGCGGTGGGAACTTGCCTATTACAGCATGCCAATAGCTCCATGAACGTGGATCAATAATGCCGGGCGGGGCTTGCGCCAGTGCTTTGCGTAAATCATCATCCTTCAATTCCTTGCGCAGCGTTTTCATGTCCTCATGGGTTGCATAGCGAAAAGCATAGGCCATAAAGCGCGTTCCTCCTTGCAGAGCCACTTCTGGCGGCTCAAACCAGACCACCCGCGCGGCCAATTCGCGAAATTCTCTTGTGTCGGGTAATTTGGTCATGGATTTTCCTGATCTCCTATTTTGGGCAGGTGAGAGAGATCAACCGACAGTACTGCTTTTACCAGCCTTCGCTTCAATTCATTCGGAAGATATTGCAATTGCGGTTCATCAAAATAAGTGAGCGCCTTTAGGTGTTCAGTCCCGCGATTTGATGGATTGGATTTAGTTTGAATCTTTCAGGCTGATTTGTCCAGCATTTGCAGATGTATTCGTAAGGCGTGAGGCCTTTGA
>JAYWAB010000204.1:0-13270 GCA_043782835.1 Aestuariivirga sp. | reverse complement strand
GACATACGCCTCGATCTGGAAATTTGGTGGAGCCGTTCAGCGCGTCGCAGCTGATGCAACTGCATTTGGAGACCGCTCGATGCCCTTCATGTTCAGTTTTGATGCCATCTGGTCCGATGCAGTAGAAGACAACGCAAATATCAATTGGGTTCGTAATTCATGGCAATCTATGCAGCGCTTTTCAACAGGTCGGATGTATCTCAATTTTCCCGGACTTGGCGAAGGCAAGAATTTGGTGCGCGATGCTTTTGGCCTAGAAGCTTATCAAAGGCTCCAAGTGGTGAAGCGAAAATACGACCCCACTAACATCTTCAAGATGAACCAAAACATTCTTCCAAAATAACTGCTCTTGGCCCAAAGCACCAAATTGCGCGTCTGAAATTCTTGTCTGCTCATCAGCGCAATGCCGACGCCACGCTTGGCGACACTGGCGTAGGAAGGGACCTCGTCCGCCCTTCGGGCACCTTCTCCACTTTGTGGAGAAGGGACAATCCAACTTATCAGAACTCCCCTTCTCATTTGGAGAAGGTGGCGCGAAACGCACGATGAGGTCCCTACAATCTTGATGCCGTCGCCTACATCCCCTGCTTCTTGACCGCCAAATAGTAATTCGCCTTGCGCCCATAAATCATCCCGCGCAACAGCGCGCGCAAGCGTTCTGATTTCCGCAAGGGTGCCAGCAACGTCTGCCCCACATCATGTAGCACAACCTTGGCAGCATCCCACGTGGGGGCAACGCCCGGTGCACGCTGCGCAAAGCCATAGCGGCGGAGCGTTCCATTCATCAGACGAATTTTGTTGAGGCGTAAAACCTCCGGCGTCTTCCACGTCATCGCCATCGAAATGGAATAGCTGTTGCCCGTGCTCACCCAATGTGGAATCGTATAGGGCATATGCACGGCGTCCCCCGGCTTCAGCTTATGCACCGTGGCGCGGCTTTCAAACCAGTCTTCATATTTGCGGTTGCGGTGCACCGCAGGCGAAATTTCCAAATCGTCTTCCGCCACCAGAGAACGATCATCATTGTCAAAGGTGCGCACGAATTTGTCGCCTTTGATTTGGATCAGGATGTTTTCTTCCATGTCGATATGAAATGGCGTTGTCGCCTTGGCGGAGGAGACGAAGATGAAGCCTTCGAGATCAGAATAGTCTGATGGCTGCAATCCCGCCGCCGCATTGGCCTCGCGCACGAATTGTTCGAGCAAGGCTTTATAGGCGGAGTCTTTCTCTACCCGCTTGATCACCATCCAGGCATTGGCGGTCTCGATGGATTTGATCACATCTTCGGCGGGCCGGTCGATCTTCGGAATATCCTCACCCCTGATGCCTACGGCAACCTTGCCGGAATTATATTCAATGGCATCGCGCGGCATGGATTTCGCCAGCTCAACCAAGCGCGACAAAGTGAAAAGTGGATTATTGGCCAGCCCATGTTTCAGCGTGAAGGCGCGTTTGAGAAAATTCTGTTGGGCGAAGGCGGGATCGACATGGACGATGCTCATGATCTCTTCCTGTTTGAAACGAGGTAGAAAGCGCGTTTGGCCAGCGCCCTCAGTTCCTGTTTTGCAAGCAAGCCCCATGCCACCAGGTAAAAGCCCAAGGCCGAGACATCAGGCCCCGCCACCAAGATGTCTTGAAAGCCGATCCTGTCGCGCCAGATGCGCTCAATCATCGGATGGCCGGGAATGGCGGAGGAGTCGACGCGGGCAATGCCGCCTTCGGCAAAGAAGCTCTCGGTGGCGTCGAGAATGATCAAAGTGCCGGGCGAAAACTTGGCGAAGGCCTCGTCATAGGCAATCTTGCCGAGCCAGGCTTCATTTCCCTCAACAATGGCAAAGAGTGCCGCAATGGCCCTGCCGTTGAGCGAAAGCCGCCAGAATCGAAGCTTGCCTGCGTGGTGAAGATTGGCCGTCGCCGCACGGAACGCTTCCACCGTCGCTTCATCATTTCGCAAGGCCGTGCCACGCTCACCCTTCCAGCCCGCCGCTTCGAGCTGAAGCAAGTCTTCAACAAAGCCATACAAATTATTGTTTTGATTCAAAGTTTCGAGCTTCAATGCGCCCTGCTCCGAAAGCCGCGCCCGCTGGCGTTTTAACTCTTTGCGGCGCTTATGATCAAAATTCGCGGCCAGCCAGGTCTCATAGGTTCTCGTCAGAACCAACCCGGCCCGCGCCCAGGTCCGCAAAACAAATTTCCGTGCGACAGCGATGTCCAAGGCCTCCGCAAAAGCGCCTTCTGTCGGCACAGCCTTGAATAAAAACGGCTTGGTGCGGGGGTTTAGGAACGCCTGCACAGCCTCAACCGCACCCTCTGCCACCACATGCGGCAAGCCGCTGGCAATCAATGGCGACGAAGGTGTTTGATCGTAAAGTCGGCCCGGCTGCGCGGCCAAAGCCAAAGCAAGTTGCCCACCCTGCTCAACTGTCTCGAGAACCCCAGCATCGGCCTGTGCCAAAATGGGAATGCGTAATTCTGGCGCATGGTAGCCCGAAGGCACCAGCGCCCGTTCTGCCAAGTCCCGCCACGCCGTCAAAAGCCCGGCAGCGTCACGGCCCTGAACCGTCGTTGTTTTAAAACTCTTCGCCAACATTCCAGACCCAAAGCAAATTCGCGGCCAGCACGCGCGCTGGCCCACAGGTTTTAGGCCAAAGCCCTAAACCCACAGCTAAGGGACAGGGTTAAAACAAAAAGACCGGCGCAAAGGGACAGGGTTAAAACAAAAAGACCGGCACAAAGGCCGGTCTTTAAATTCAACTAAAAGCCATCGCGATTAAGCGTCAGCTTTCACTTCGAAAACCTGGCGGCCACGATAGGTGCCAGCCTTGAGGTCTACATGATGCGGGCGGCGCAATTCGCCAGACTTGGCATCTTCAATCCAAGTCACGGTCTGCATTTTCTGGCCCGAACGGCGCATCCCAATGCGGCTCTTGGTCATCTTTTTGCGTGGAACTGCCATGTTAAACCTCTGAAATCAAAATACAAAATAAAAAGGGCGCAAAACCGCCCCGATGTGTTGGGTGCCCTATAGCCGAAGATTCTAGTGGAGACAAGCAAGATACGCGTCAATCCCGTCCATGCTGTCCTGGATATGTTGGGCAATCACCATCACCTTGCCTGAAGGCCTGCCCGCCGTTCGCTTGATCGGGTTGGGCAAAACCGCCGCCAGCAAAGCCGCCTCGCGCCGCGTTAACTTTGCGGCGGGTTTGCCAAAATGGTGCTGGGCTGCGGCTTCTGCCCCATAAACCCCGGGCGCCCATTCCACGATGTTGAGATAAATCTCCATCATCCGCCGTTTGGTCAGAACCCCGTCCATATAATAGGCCAAGGGCATTTCCAGCCCTTTACGGATAAAACTCCGCCCATCCCAAAGAAACATGTTTTTGGCGACCTGCATCGAGATGGTCGATGCCCCGCGCGATGGCCCCTCGTCGCCATTATCCATCGCATCCTGAAACTCAATCCAGTCGACACCATGATGATCACAAAAGCGCTGATCCTCAGACGAGATCACCGCCCGCGCCAGATCAGGCGACATATGATCAAGGCTCACCCATTGCTTGTGAAAGCCGTTGCCACTGAACAGCCGTAAGATCATCAGATTGGAAAAAGGCACCGGCAACACGCCGTAAACCAGCGTCATCACCAATGGCCAAGCCAACACCAAAACAACGATGCGCTTCAACCACACACGCCAGCGCGGGCCATGATTCCAAAAAGCTTTGAGATTCGCGCCAAATGCCATTAGGTGACTTTTACGTCATTCTTCCCGCATGAGGAACCACTTGGCAATATCCTTTGAAGAAATGCTCGCCGCTGTTGCGGCACAGGTTGAAGGCAGGCTCATTGCCCTCTTGCCGGAGGTGCCCGACAACCGCCTGCAAGAGGCGATGCGCTATGCGACCTTGGGCCAAGGCAAACGCCTGCGGCCTTTCTTCGTGTTGGAAAGCGCCAAGCTCCACGGTGTGGCCGAGCCGCGCGCCCTCACCGTGGCCGCCGCCTTGGAAATGATCCATTGCTATTCGCTGGTGCATGATGATTTGCCCGCCATGGACAATGATGACCTGAGACGCGGCCAGCCCACCACCCACAAGAAGTTCGACGAGGCCACAGCGATCCTCGCAGGCGATGGCCTTCTCACCCTTGCTTTTCAAACCCTTGCTGAGGCAGGCGAGAGCCCTGCCTTGATCGCCGCCATGGCCAAAGCCGCCGGCCCCGCTGGCATGGTGGGCGGGCAGATGTTGGATATTATCGCCGAGACCAAAGGCTTTGCCTCGCTTGAAGAAATTTCAAATATGCAGCGCGGCAAGACCGGCGCGTTGTTTGAATTCGCCTGCACCGCCGGGCCATTGATGGCCATGGCCGACGCAACGGCATTGCGCCACTACGCCCACAACATTGGCCTCGCCTTCCAAATCGCAGATGATATTCTTGACGTTGAATCCAACACTGCGGCACTGGGCAAGGCCACCCAGAAAGACAAAGCCAAAGGCAAAGCCACCTTTGTGGATTTCTTGGGGCTTGCGGGTGCCAAGCACGAAGCCCATCGCCTCATCACCAAAGCCAAAGCGGCATTGGAAATTTACGGCGCGAAGGTGGAAACCATGGAGCAAGCCGCAGACTTCATCACAGCTCGTCGAAAATAATCTATGTATCACTAACCGAAGCACATCGAATGCACCACATTTATCGCCCTTCTCCCTGCGGGAGAAGGTGGCCGAAGGCCGGATGACGGCCTTAGCACCACTCATACTTTCAAAAATTGGACTCGCGATAAGTCTCTCATCCGCCCTGTCGGACACCTGCCCCCGAAGGGGGAAGAGCAAGCTGAGGTCACAATGCTCGTGGCCCTGAATCATTGCGCGCCGGAAATAACCCGCTTCGCCTCTTCGTAACTTGCAGCCTCATAAACCCAGCCACGCCTAATCGCATATTTCCAGGTGAGCTTGTCGGAGGTGGCCAAGTCTTCCGGCGTTGTGCCCATCATCTCATCGGGGCTGGGATTTACCACACCACGCCGCAGCACGACGCGCTTAGTGTCAATCCCATCATTCTGCGCCGCTTGAAAATAGCCAAACTGAATGAAGCCTGAGCAAATAAACTGGCGCGGCATCCAGCGCCGATAGATATTGGGCCGCCGCTGCAATCTTTGCACGGCCTGCTGCAAACCGAAAAAAGTTGAAAACGCAATGCGCCACAGCCGGGGAAAATCATAAGGCTTATTCACTTCATTGAGCAGAATGCCATTGGCTCGCTTGAAAAAATCCTGGGTAAAGCCCTCGCCCTCCATCCGCAAGATGCCCACGTCCTCTATAGGGTTGCGACCGCTGACATAGGTTTCAAGATTGGCAATGCCTACACCTTTGAACAGGCTTTCAATCACGAAGGTGTTGGTGAAATGCTCGCGGTGTTGCGGCAGCAAAAACACCAGCGCGGCATGGCTAAAAAAACTGTTTGAAGCAAACCGAATGAGGCGTGACGCCAAAAGCGGGCTGCGCGACAGAAGAATGTCGCCCCGGTTAAGATAGCGGTCTGCGTCATCAAAAAACGCTTTGACCGTCATCGGAAATTGCTTTTTTTCATGGCGCATCTTTTCGCTCGCAAGTCGTGCAACTTGCTCGCCCGGTGCACTATCCCCAGCGTTTGGCAACATAGTCCTCGACAATGTTTTGGAACTGCGCAGAAATATTTTCGCCACGCAATGTCTTCACCTTTTTGCCGTCGATATAAACGGGTGCAGCAGGAAGTTCGCCCGTTCCCGGCAGTGAAATGCCAATATCGGCATGTTTGCTTTCGCCCGGGCCGTTGACGATACAGCCCATCACGGCGAGCGAAAGATTTTCAAAGCCGGGATATTGCACCTGCCATTGCGGCATTCGCCCGCGCACATAGGTTTGAATGCCTTGCGCCAATTCCTGAAACACGGTGGAGGTTGTTCGCCCACAGCCGGGGCACGCGATCACCATCGGCGCAAAGGCTCGCAGCCCCATGGTCTGCAGAATTTCCTGCGCCACTAAAACTTCGCGTGTGCGGTCCCCGCCCGGCTCTGGCGTCAAAGAAATGCGAATGGTGTCACCAATCCCCTGCTGCAACAAAACTGAAAGGGCCGCTGTTGACGCCACAATGCCTTTTGATCCCATGCCCGCTTCGGTGAGGCCAAGGTGCAAAGCATGATCGGTGCGCGCCGCCAGCAGGCGATAGACAGCAATCAAATCCTGAACCTCGGAACATTTGGCGGAGATGATGATCTGATCACGACGCAAACCAAGTTCTTCAGCATAAAGTGCCGACTCAACGCCCGAACGCACAATCGCCTCATGCATCACTTCACGCGCATCCTTGGGTGCTGAAGATTTTGCATTCTCATCCATCAAGGATGCCTGCATCGCCTGATCGAGCGAGCCCCAGTTCACGCCAATGCGGATGGGCTTGTCATGCTTGATCGCCACTTCAATCATCGTGGCGAAGTTGCGGTCTTTCTTTTCTTTAAAGCCCACATTGCCGGGGTTGATGCGATATTTGGCCAGCGCTTTGGCACAATCTGGATATTGCGCCAGCAAGAGATGCCCGTTGTAGTGAAAGTCCCCCACCAAAGGCACACTCACGTTCATCTTGGCGAGCTTTTCGGCAATCGCCGGAACGGCCGCAGCGCTCTCCTCGCGGTCCACTGTGATGCGCACCAGTTCTGATCCCGCCCGCGCCAGTTCCGCGCATTGCCGCGCCGTGGCCTCGGCATCCGCCGTATCCGTATTGGTCATGGATTGGACAACGATAGGCGCACCGCCACCCACGGTGACAGGACCAACTTTCACACCAATGGTTTTGTGTCGCAAAGCAATTGCCGAATAGCTCATGAGGTTTATCTGCGCTGCGGATATGCCAAGGTCAAGACGAAGATAGAACTGGCGGCCAAAACCACGGCGGGACCAGCATCGACCTTCCACAGGGCCCAGGCGCCAAGCCCCAGCACGGTGGCGATGACAGCAACCACCGCTCCAAGAATGGCCATGGCTTCAGGCGAATGCCCAAGTCGCCGCGCAGCAGCAGCGGGAATAATCGTCAGCGCCGTGATCAGCAACAGCCCGACCACTTGCATGGCAAAGGCCGTCATCGCGGCCATGGCGACCATGAACAAAAATTCAGTGCGCCCCACGGCAACGCCTTCGGCCCGCGCCAGATCTTCATGAACCGTAATCGCAATGAGGTCGCGCCACAGCCAGACAAGCAGGGCCAATACACCAGCACCGCCGACCCAAATCCCCACCACCGCCTGCGGCGTCAAGGCATTGACATCGCCAAAGAGGATTTCATGGTGATCATCGGCCGCCTTGGCCGCAACGCCAAGCGCCAAAAGGCCGAGCGCCAAGCTGGAATGGGCCAAAATGCCCAGCGCCGAATCCAGCGCCAAGCCCGCCTTGTTGCGCAAAGCCAGCAGAAACAGCACCATCACCACGGCAGAAACCAGCGCCCCGGCCACCAGGTTGAACCCATAGATAATGCCAAGCCCCACGCCTAATAAACCAGCATGGGCCAGGGTTTCACCAAAATAGGCCATGCGCCGCCAGATGATGAAACAACCGAGCGGCCCAGAAACCAGCGCCACGCCGATGCCTGCCAAAAACACCAGGGGAAAACCACTCATGCTTCAGTGCCCATGCTGGCTGTGGTCATGGCCATCATGCTCATGATCATGATGGTGCGCATAGCCGGCAATCATCCGCGCAGAGTCGTCACCAAACAATTTGAGAAATTCTGGGTCTTGCTTGATGGCAGCGGGTTTTCCCTCACAGCAGATATGACCATTGAGGCAGATCACATGGTCGCTCTCGGCCATCACCATGTGCAGATCATGGCTCACCATCAAAATGCCAAGCCCATGGTCGCGACGCAGTTTTGAAATCAACGCATAGAGTTTGATCTCGCCCGAAAAATCAACCGACTGGGCCGGTTCATCCAGAACCAAAAGCTCCGGCTTGCGCAACAAAGCCCGCGCCAGCAATACGCGTTGGATTTCACCGCCCGAAAGATCACCCACCGCAGCATCAATCAAATGGGCCGCACCCGTTTCAGCAAGACAATCCAAAACTTGTTTTTCAGGTGCGCGCATCGTCAACGTCATCAACCGCCGCACCGAAAGAGGCAAAGGCGCATTGGCTGGAAACCGCTGCGGCACATAGCCCAAGCGCAAGCCTAGCTTCCGGTTTACGTGCCCAGCGCTTGGAGCAAGTAAATCCAGCATCACTTTGATCAAGGTCGATTTGCCCGCCCCATTGGGTCCAATGACAGTGACAATCTCACCTGCCTGCACCTCAAAACTTACATCCTGCAACACACTGCGCTTGCCAAAAGACAGGCTGATCTTGTCAGCAGCGATGAGCGCGGGTCCAATAACTTTATCCATGAACGGGGCTTCTATACGGACAAAGGGCAAGGTTCAATGCGAGAGGTTTGAAGTAAACCAAAAAACAACTGAACAAAATCCAGAATTTTACAAATAACAGGCAGGGAGCAAACACAACTGCAAAGGCGTTAAGGGCACTATGCTCTCGAAGCGATCAATCTTTGCAGGCGAGGGATGAACCTAACGGGCCTTGACCGGCCGTTTCCCATGGCTGTCCTGCGGCACCCCGCGCTGCAGCGACATGTGGGAATGGATACCGAGCCAGCGCCCGTCGGCCTGACGCGCCAGAATAATCGTTGCCCGCCCGGGGCGATCAAAACGGCTTGCGTCCGCATGAAAGCCAGTGCTCGTCCATGGCGTGATCACTGTCGCCATGCTGCCGTCGGCACTCACCAGCACCGCTGTATTGTCTATGTCGAAAGCAAAATCTGCTGTGCGTGGCCACACATTATCCCATTGCGTCTCAACCCAGCGCGCACGGCTGCGCATGATTTCCTGATAAGTACCAAATACGATGATGTCAGAATGCCAGAAGGGACGCGCGGCAACATAATCGACATCCCTGACACAGGAAGCAAACTGTTCGAGCCAAGCGAAGATCGATTGTGTTGTCGCCTTGTCAGCGATTGGAAGTGATTTTTCCGCGTTCATAATCTTCCTCAACTTGGCAGCAATGCTCTGGCCTAAGCAAGCAACGATTTACAACGAGGTCAACGGGATAGCTAAAAAAATATGGTCTAAAGAGTATGCGCCAAACTTCGATATTTTGGGTGAGTAAAATTTTATACCTTGCATTACAGAAACCCCAAGCTACTCCACCATCGCCAGCAGCAGGCACGCCGTATCGACAATCTCCTCAACGCTCGCCCCACGCGAGAGGTCAGACACTGGCTTGGCAAAGCCCTGCAAGATCGGCCCCACCGCCTTGGCCCCACCCAGTTGTTGCGCGAGTTTGTATGCAATGTTGCCCGCATCCAAATCTGGAAAAATCAAAACATTGGCGCGGCCTGCCACTTCGCTTTGGCCCGCCACTTTCCGCGCCGCCACCAGTGGCGACAAAGCCGCATCGCCCTGCAGTTCGCCGTCAATCAAGAGCTCCGGCGCTTTGCTGCGGACAATCGCCAAGGCTTTCACAACCTTTTCAACATCAGCATGTTTGCCACTGCCCTTTGTTGAAAACGACAATAGCGCGACGCGCGCTTCGCCCAGCAATTGCTTGGCGCTCTCGGCTGAAGCAATGGCAATATCGGCCAGCTCTTCGGCTTTCGGTTGAATATTTACCGCGCAATCAGCAAACACCAAACGCCTGTCGGGCCATTCCATCAGAAAAAAACTTGATGGCGTTTTAATCTGCGGTGCCAGACCAATGGTGGTCAAAGCGGCTTCAATCACCCGCGCAGTAGGATTAGCCACACCTGCCAGCATGGCATCTGCATGTCCTTCAGCCACCATTGCACCCGCTGCATAAAGTGGCTTTTGCAAAAGCTTTGCCGCCATCGCAGCGCTGAGCTTGTCGCGCTTGCTCATCACGTTTTGAATTGCCGCAACCGTTGGCAAAGGCACTTCACCCCTGAACAACATCGGCTCTGCCAAATCTTCACGGCGCAAAATCGCTGCGGCCTCAACCATGCGCGCATCATCACCCTCGGGCATCACGAGCTTCAATTTGCGGGTTTTGATTTGCGCCCGCACCTCGTCCATCACATTAACCATGCCATGCTACTGCCACAGCTCAAGCCCATTTCCAATGTCTCTATCAGCTATTTGTCAGCTTAGCCGCGTGAAGTTGGGGCAATGCCTCGACATCACCCTTTTTCTGCCCGCTGATCGCCACAATCCCTAAGGAATGTTGAGGTGCAGCGTGGCCCAGTTGGCGGCGGTGTGGGATGGCGCAGTGTGAGTATGAGGGAACAGGCATGAAGAACATTCTGCTTGGGCTAAGCTTTTTGGCCCTAGGTGCAACAACGTTGCACGCAGGCCAAACAGAAATGCCGTTTACAATTCTGGTGGGCGAGCCGTCATGGCTGCCTGAATCGCAATCCATCGCCAAAGCGCTGGATCATGAAAATGCTTTGCGGGTCATGCCGATTGTTGGTGCTGGCGGTTTGCGTGCCGTGGAAGATCTCGAACAATTTGCGGTGGTCAATGCGGCTTTGATCACAGCAGATTCAGCGGCCTATACGCGCGCCCAAAACATTGGCGCAGGCGAAAGCGCCAAGCTCACTTACATCACCTCAATCAAGCCCCTGCCGGTTTTGTTGGTAGCGCGGCGCAACATCAATAATGTCACTGCCCTAGCCGGGAAAAGGATCGCCACTGGCCCAGCAGAAAGCGCCAGTTTCGCCACAGGTGAACTTTTGTTAGGCGCGATGGAAGTGCCGTTCCTGCGGGTTCCATTGGCGCAAGAAAAGGCCATCGAAGCTTTGGCCCAAGGTAAAGCTGATGCGGCTTTGGTTCTCGGCACCCCGCAAAACCTTGAGCGCATGAACGCCAGCAATTTTCACCTTTTACCATTGGTTATGCCGCAGCAATTGGCAGGCACCTATCAGCAAGCAAAGCTTTCCATAAAAGATGCCCCCGGCCTGATCAGTGCGAACCAACAGGTTGATACGGTCTCAACTGCTTTGATCATGGCAGTAAACGACCAAGGCGCGTCTCCTGATCAACGAAAATCCCTCAAGGCCTTTGAAGACGAGCTCTTCAAACAACTGGCCTCAGCAGAGACAACACCCCTTCACGACGAAGTGGCAGGCTGGACGCGTGAAGCCAATGCGGCAGCACTGCTCAAAGCCCTTCCGCTTGCCGCAACCATCACCCCGACAGGAGCAACCCCATGAGCTATTCCCCCTCCCGCCTAGACGATGCCCCAGCCCATCAAGCCCCGGTCAAATCCGAAATGCTCTCACCACTGGAGCCACCAACGCCCAGCTGGTTTGCCAACGCAACGGATCAAGCCAAGCCCGAAGCTAAGCCCGACCAATTAGCCGATCGTTACCGTGAAAGGCTAACCCGCGAGCAAGCGCTGCAAAAATCACAAGATGAAGAGTTGGAGGATTATCGCCGCAAACTCGACGAGAAATTCAGAGCTGCAAAACGCATTTATGATAATCCCGGCCAAGACAATCCGCCGGCAGCCCCGGCTGAAGCGCCCGAAGTCAAGCTTCGCGCCAGAAGGCCAACCATGCCTCTGGGGACAATCGAAACTGTTTCCGATTACTATGTCCGTGAAAAACCCATTCGGCCTTCGCGTGCCAAAGCTTCAACGCCATTTGGCCTCTATGCCTCCTATGCGGCCATTGCCATGGTTTTGGGCGGTGCTGCGGGCTTTGCCTTTGCCAACCGCACGGTGATCAGCGCCTTCACCCAAAGCAGCGTGGACCATACGCGCCAATGGGTGGCTGATCTTTCGAAAGCCATGCCAGAAAGTGCTACATCGACCGCTGTGATGGCCAGCGCCAGTGGCAGCACAACCTTGTCAAAGAAATCAGTCACCATGGCCTCCCTCTCGGTCAATGATGTGCGCGGTACTTTGAACAGCATGATCCCGCTCGCCCTTTCGGCCACACCGGCCGATTCAACCCAGCCTATCGAACTGATGATCTCCGGCCTTCCTGCATCAGCCTATCTGACAGCAGGCCAGCAGACGGCCGATGGCAGCTGGATTGTGAAGACACCAGATGTCGCCAATTTGCGCCTGGTCGTGGCCCAGTCTGAAACCCCGAAGTTTGATCTTGAAGTGGCCGCCGTGGAGCAAACCTCGGGCAGCCTTGCAGCACCGGCCCAGCGCATGCAGGTTGAACTCTCCGATGTGAAGATCACTCCAGTCTCGGCCCCGCCTGAGAGCCAAAACAGCGCTGCTCTTGCCAAACCTGCTGAAACTGTTGTGGCAACCGCCGGGCCAAAGTCAGCGGCTGTTCCTGTTCCGGTGCCTGTGGCAGCCGCCCCCGGGGCCGATCTTTTAGTCCGCGCTGATGCGCTGATGGGACAAGGCGACATTATCTCGGCCCGCCAGATCTATATGCAGGCCGCAAGCTTGGGCAATGGCAAAGGCGCTTATGGCGTGGCCCGCAGCTATGATCCTAAAGTGTTTGCGGAGTTGAAGATCGATGGCTTGCAGCCAGATGCCGCCAAGGCGGCCGACTGGTACAAGAAGGCCGCCGCCGCTGGCGTAACCGCCACACAGTAGAGGACCTCGACAAGCGCAATGTATAAAGGCAAAACCTCCCCAGCAAAGGGGAAGTGATGCGCGCTGCTGATTTTATTGTTGCCAGTTTAAAAGCCCATGGCGTGAAACGCGTCTATTGCGTGCCGGGTGAGAGCTATCTGGCTTTGCTCGACGCACTGCATGATAGCGCCATTCAGGTTGTGATCTGCCGTCACGAAGGCGGTGCGGGCTTCATGGCTGTGGCCGAAGCAAAGATGACAGGTGTGCCCAGCGTGGTGCTGGTCAGCCGTGGGCCGGGCGCTACCAATGTATCGATTGCCGTTCATATGGCCGAGCAGGATGCCGTGCCGTTGATTGTTATCGTCGGCCAAGTGGCGCGCGAAGAAAAATACCGCTTCG
The DNA here is from genome assembly GCA_043782835.1 of Aestuariivirga sp. Classification (GTDB taxonomy): domain Bacteria; phylum Pseudomonadota; class Alphaproteobacteria; order Rhizobiales; family Aestuariivirgaceae; genus Aestuariivirga. The sequence continues at coordinate 308 of JAYWAB010000204.1, read as the reverse complement.
TGTTTCAAGAAATGAATTATGCGGCAGTGTTTGGTTCCTTCTCCAAAGGCGTGTTTGAATTGGATGATGCCGCCCGCTTGCCTGAAATGCTGCCCCGTGCTTTTCGCTTGGCCACCGAAGGTGTGCCCGGCCCGGTGATCCTGCCTGTGCCGGAGGACATGCTGCGCGATGAGGTAAATGACCCACAGGTTTTGACTTATCCTGCCGCATCAACCGGACTGGATGCCGCAGCAATCGAACGCCTGCGGGAAATGTTGCTCCATGCCGAAAGGCCGTTGGTGATTGCTGGCGCGGCGATGCGGGGTCCC
>JAYWAB010000203.1:0-10027 GCA_043782835.1 Aestuariivirga sp. | reverse complement strand
CGTCTTATAGGCAGCAATGCCGAATTCGTTGAGGCCGCCGGATTTCTTTTTGGCCTCAAAGACTGTCACGTCATGGCCATGCATGGCCAAACGGTGTGCGCAAGCCAGCCCCGCCGGCCCTGCCCCCACCACGGCGGCTTTTTTGCCTGTGAGTGTGGCGCGGGTGTAGGGCTGCTTTTCTTGCATCGCAACGTCCGTCGCATAGCGCTGCAATAAACCAATCTTGATCGGCTTACCCTCGGACACTTCGCGCACGCAAACTTCTTCGCATAGCGTCTCCGTTGGGCAAACGCGGGCGCATATGCCGCCTAAGATATTCTGATCAAAAATAGTTTTCGCAGCAGAAGTTGGATGTCCATTTTGGATTTCGCGAATGAACATTGGAATATCGATGGATGTCGGACAGGCCTTCATACAAGGTGCGTCGTAGCAGAAATAACAGCGGTCAGATTCCACCAAGGCTTCGTGCGGCGTGAGCGGCGGATGGAGGTCCGCAAAGTTCGCGGCATAGTCGCCCTTACTCAAGCGTTTGCTCGCAATATCTGGAGTCTTGAATGGTGACATGAACAATCTCCCGCGGCCACTACGGGATAATGATGTAGTTTGACCAAACGGTCAATTTGTTTAAATGGTGCCAGGTGCTGGATTTTGGTCGGCTCAGCGTGCACTCAAAATTCTTGGGGCTGGTAGTCGCCTGGCGCACTGGGCATCACAATTTTCAAGAGTTCGGTTGATTTACGCACACCTTCCTCGCGACTGAGCATCACATCTTCATGCTCGATCGAAAGCCACCCATCATAGCCGATCATCCGCAGGCGATAACAGAAATCGCGCCAGAAGCTTTCACCGTTGCCGTAACCCAGGGTGATATAACTCCACGCGCGGGCAGCGATATTCATCAGCGAACCGTTTTCCATGCGTGAATTTACATCACAGACCGGCTTGTTGATGAATGTATCTTTGGCATGAGCGTTATAAATCGCGTCGCCCAAGGCGTCGATTGCTTTGATCGGGTCAGCACCCATCCACATCAAATGCGAGGGATCGAAATTTGCGCCAACGGTTTTGCCAATTTCGCTGCGTAGACGTTTTAATGTCGCGACGTTATAGACCAGTTGATTGCCGTGAAGTTCAACTGCCAGTTTTACGCCATGGGACTTTGCATTGGCAGCAAGTTTTGCCCAATAGGGCAGAAGGCGTTCTTCCCACTGATAGTTCAGCATCGTCTGTGTTTCAGGTGGCCACGAAGAAACAACCCAGTTGGGCATTTTATCGCCTTCGATGCCTTCGGGTAGGCCTGACATGCACACAACGGTTTCGACGCCCAAAGCGCCTGCGAGTTTAATCGTATCATAAAGCGCAATGGACTGTCTGCTGCCTTCCGTCGGATGCAGTTGATTGCCATTGGCATTGAGCGCTGAAATCTCAAGGCCGCGCGATTTCACGGCGGTGAACAAATTCTTTCGTTCGCCAGCACTCGACAACAACTCGAGGACATCAAAATGTGGAGCAGATGTCCAGTTTGCAGCGTTGAATTCAATGCCCGCTATTCCTAAACGCGCGGCTGTATCCAGCATTTCATCGCGCGTGAGGTGGCCGAGTGAATCTGAAACCATGCCGATTTTCATTTTGGCATCCTCAGTCGTAGAATTTTGGTTTTGCGATTGGATCGAGATGCACGGTTGATCCAGAATATAAGGCCTTCACACCCGCTTCGGCCACCAAGGTTGCGCAATAGCCGTCCCAAGCATTTGAACCTGTCGGATTTCCACTTTGGATGGACTTTACCCAAGCCAAGTTTTGCATGCGATAGGCTTCGGCAAAACGTGGGCGCCAATCTTCGGCATAGGTGGTGACTTGTTTTAAAGCAAGATTGGCCACGGCATTCACGGGGGCATTTAAGAATGCGGTTCCCTTTTCACCCACCAGTTCCCCGCGCACGTCATAGCCATAGCCCGCGTTATTGTTGACTTCGATGTTCACCAACTGGCCCGTAATCGTTTCCACGACCATGAATACCGGAGCGCTTGGCGAAGCGTTGACCCCACCGGGGCGGAACACACTAATCGATTTGAAATCAGTATCGAGCATCCAACGCGCCGCATCAAATTCATGCGGCGCGGAATTGGAAATTGCCATGAAACCCTCAAAGTTTGCAGGGGAGGCCACGTTGCGATGGAAACAATGAAGCATCAGCGCCTTGCCCAGCGCACCTGATTTCAGAATATTTTTCACTTCAACATAGGAAGGATCAAAACGGCGCATGAAACCAACTTGCACCAAATGTTGGCCTTGCTTGATTTCGGCATCCATCACATCGATGGACTCTTGTGAGGAAGGTGAAAGCGGCTTTTCACAGAGCACCGGTTTGCCCGCAGCGATACAAGCCAGTGTGAGCGGCGCATGGAATTGATCGGGTGCCGCAATTACCACGGCATCGACCGATTTATGATTGATTACGGCTATAGCATCAGCAGCGATGTTCGCTGCACCCGTGGTGTCGGCTATATTCCTGGCACGGGTCTGATCGGCATCACAGATGAATTGCAGGCTGACGCCGGGAATTTGCTCCGAAAAAATGCGGGCATGATCAGCCCCCATGATCCCTGCGCCGATCATGCCTAACCGAAGGGTCATTGCTGATTTACTTTGGCAACCTTGGCCGCATAACGCGCTTCCATTGCTGCTTGGGCTGCTTTGGAACCATCATGCCAAGTTCCGAAGAGCTTATCCAAGGCCGTCGTTCCGTCAGCGTAGTTCACTTCAAAGTATTTGTGATGCAGATAATGCGCATAGGCGTGGGTATCGACGCCACTGTCTAATCCTACTTCGATTTTGTCAAAACCCACATGACCCACAACAGCGCCTGTTCCTGTGACCTGCAAGCCGTAGAGGAACAACAGCGGATGCGACGGCAAGATGAGATGGATGAGGGAGTCTGACCAATAGAGCAAATGTTCAATGGGGTGCATGGAAAGAGATGACCACGGACTTGGATTCACCGAGTTATGATGCACCGAGTGAATGTATTTATAGAGCACAGGCACGTGGATGAGGCGGTGGATGCAATAAAAATGAAACTCATGCCAGAACGGGATGAGCAATCCAAAAATGACCAGCCAATAGGGATGCTCGGCAAAGGTCGTCCATGGCCCCCAATGATTGGCGTAAGCCCACAATCCAAACACTTCCCAGGCCGTCCAGATCGGAACGCCTGAGATAAATGTACGGATGATGTTATCCATGTTCTGGTTTTTGAACATGAACACATCGCTTGGTTTATCATTCGGAAACTGGCCATGATATTTAAAGCGATTGTTTTGGCCGCGCTGCATATAGAGGCGCAGTTCGAGAAGCCCGTAGATCACAAAAACCAAAATGGAATTACGCACTAAAAGATAAACGATCCATCCCGGTGCCAAGGTCTTGGTGGTTTCAACTGACGGCGTGAGGTAAAACCAAAACAGCGCAGCCAGCGCCATGAACATCACATTCCATGGTAAAAAATAGCCGGGCAACCATTTCAGGATCTTGATGGGGCTTGGCGGAAATTCAAAATAGGGCGCAATTTGAAGCGGGTCTTTGGGCGCAAAATCGCCGCGCTTATTTTTTGTACCAAATTTTAGATCATCCATTCTGCTATTCTACTCTTGTTCAATGTGCCGCCGACAAACCGTTAATCTCTGCCTCAAGCTCGGCCATATGTTCGCCGCCTGCCATCAGGTCAGTGATCTCTTCGCGGGATTTCTCCCCTTTGCGGAAATCAGATGCAATGCTGCCGCGGATGAGCACGGCAAAATGGTCCCCCACTGCCATGGCATGCATCACCTGGTGGGTGATGAAAATAACGGCAAGACCGCGGCGCTTGGCTTCGTTCACAATACGCAGCACGTGCGCCGCCTGTTTTACACCAAGGGCGGCTGTGGGTTCATCAAGAATAAGAACGCGCGCGCCAAAATGCACGGCGCGCGCAATGGCGAGTGACTGACGTTCGCCGCCTGAGAGGCCACCCACCAGGCGATCTCCATCATCAATGCGGGTTATGCCAAAATCCTGCACGGACTTAATTGCAATTTCATTGGCTTTTTTGCGATCGAATATCTTAAATGGCCCCCAGCCTTTGGTGGGCTCAACACCCACAAAAAAGCTGCGCCCAATGCTCATCAAAGGGAATGTGCCGCCGAACTGGTGAACCGTAGCAATGCCGCGTTCAGAAGCTTGGCGCGGGTTGTCGAAGGATGCAGGCTCGCCATCCATCAGAATTTGACCGTTTGTTGGGATGTAAACGCCAGATAAAATCTTGATCAGCGTCGATTTGCCCGCACCATTGTCGCCCAGCAAGCATAACACTTCGCCAGCTTTCAATTGCAGTGAAATGTCATTTAGCACTTCAATGGGGCCAAAGGACTTGTTGATATTTTTCAGTTCTAGGATTGGAGCGGCCATGGCGTCGTCTCACTTTTTCTTGGGCGGCGCGTAAGACAGCGCCATGTTGCGGAACGTGTTATTCGTGAGAACAGCAACCAGCAACAACATGCCAATGATGAGGCTCGACCAGTTGCGATCAAAATTCGTGTAATAAATGCCTTGTGTCACGATGGCAAAGGTGATCGTGCCGAAAATGATGCCGATCACCGAACCAAAGCCCCCGGTCAGCAAAACCCCACCCACCACAACAGCGATAATCGAATTGAAGATGTAAGACTGCCCGCCAGATACTTGCGCAGAATTAAACAAAATCGCTTGGCACATGCCCACAAAGGCAGCACTGGTTGCCGAGAGAACAAAAAGTGAGATGGTCAGGCGCGAAGTTGGAATGCCGGCATTACGCGCCGCCACACGATCTCCACCCATGGCGAAAATCCAATTGCCATATTTCGAGTAATGCACAAAAAAGATGTAGGCGGCGGCAGCCGCCAACCACCATGCGATGATCACTTGGAACTGCTTGCCAAAATACAAATCGCCAAAAATTGCTTTCGCAAGTGGCGGGGCCTGCAGTGCAACACTTGTGGTGCCCGTGATAATCACTGACATGCCGAGAATGAATCCTGCCAATGCGAACAAGGTTCCCAATGTGACGATGAAGGATGGCACGGCCGTGCGCACCACAAGGTTACCATTAATCAGGCCCACAATAATTCCAAGTAGCAACACCGCAGCAATCGCCAGCCAAATAGGCAAATGATAATGGCCAGAAATGATAGCTGTTGTCATGGAACCCGCTGGAACCATAGAGCCAACAGAAATATCCAACTCGCCCGCAATCATCAACAGGCCGATGGGGATGGCGATGATGCCGAGATTGGCTGCGATATTCATCCATGCGCCAATGCTGCCCAAGCTAACGAAGCTAATGCCGCCAAATATTGTGAAAAATATAAACATGGTCGCAAGACCAAGAAAAGCGCCAGATTCAGGGCGGCGGAGGAGGCCACTAAAGAAATTGCTGTTCATTTAAGTCCCATTCCTCAGCGATCCGTGTTTTAAATCTATTCATCCTTCTCCCTAGGGGAGAAGGTGGCCGAAGGCCGGATGAGGGACTTACAACGAGTCCAGTTTTCGAATATTTCACTCGCTCTCAGTCCCTCATCCGCCCTGTCGGGCACCTTCCCCCGCAGGAGGAAGGGTGATGATTTTTCAAATTTGTATTCCCTCCCCACAAGGGGGAGGGAAACTTCAGGTTATATTACCGTGCGCCGGCCTTCACGCCCATCAATGTTGGGTCGATGTTCGTTGAGTCAATCACGCCAGGGCCTGTGAGAACTGGGAATGTTGGAAGCAGGTTGCCGAAATCGATGTAGTTGGCAAGCAGGTTCACTGCGATGTTGCCTTGCAGGTAGGGCTGTTGATCAATGGCAAAGCCTTGTTTGCCAGCCTTGATGCGATCCAGACCTGACTGGTTGAAATCGAAGGAAGCGAGGATCGCCTTGCCGGTCTTTCCAGCTTGTTCGACGCCTGTGGCGGCACTGTCAGCGTCTCCAGCAGAGATCGTGATCACACCATCAATTGATGGATCCTTCACGAGTGTCGCCTTGATGGCTTCGGCAACGGCTGTTGGATCGCCAAAGCTTGATGCTGGCAATGGCAACTGTGTCGACTTGGAGCCAGCCTTGGCGGCACCATCGGCAACGCCTTTGCAGCGTGCTTCAAGGTTACCTGCACCTGGAACCGTGTTGACGCAGATGATATTCTTCTGGCCCTTGCCGGCATAATATGCACCGGCAGCGAGGCCAGCAGTATATTCTTCATTGCCAACATAGTTGATTGCGCCGAGTTCCTTGGCCTTGTCGCTGCCACCTGCGTTCATCAGAATGATCTTGATGCCTTTTGCCATGGCTTCCTTAATTGCTGGATCTTCGGCGTCTGGAACCCAGTTCGGCACCACGATGCCGTTTACGCCTTGGCTAATCGCCGTGCGCACAAGTTGAGCTGCATCGGCACCGATGTTGTCATAGGTTTGTAGCTGGAGATAGCTGCAAGTGCCGCCATTCTTAACGACCGCCAAGCAAGCGTCGTCCATGCCCTTTTTAATCTTGTTGAAGAACAAGTCGTCTGACTTGCCGCCAACGACCGCAATTTTCGCAGCCATTGCCGAGGGCGCGAACGCAGCCAAAGCAGCACCAGCGAGCATGACACCCATCATCATTTTCATTTTCGTCATTATAGTTTCCTCCCATGTTGCCGTCGTTGTGACGGATTTTCCGAATTATCATCTTGCAGTGCAGCAGAACATTTGGTTCAAATCCTGCTCACAATAGAATGTTTGTTGCATCCCGACTCAAATCAAGCAATGATCTTTGAAACAACAACACCCATTTCGTATCATTTCAATCCAATACGGTTCATCTGAATATGATATGAAGTGAGATTCGGAGGCCATGTGGCAAGGGCAAAAATCAACGATGTGGCCAAGCACTCGGGGCTTTCCATATCCACGATCAATCGGGTTTTGCATGAGCCTGAGAAAGTGCGTGAAGATACAATCAAGGCTGTGTTGCAAGCCGCAGAGGCCGTGGGCTTTTATGGCGTGGCATCAATCAAAGGCAGTTTACGCTCGACCCGGCCCAAAATCCGCGTGGGTATTTTGCTGCTGCCGCTCAAACGCACATTTTACAAAGATCTGGCGCGCGTTTTCGAGATTGCTGCCAAGGCGGTGGGAGATCATGAAGTGATCCTGCGCATTGAACATTTCGACGACCTTGCTCCGCAAAATGTTGTCGCGGGCATCTTGCGCTTGGCTGAAACATCCGATGTGCTCGGTGTCGTTGCCCCTGAACATCCCAATGTTTCAACAACACTTGAACAACTGGCTGAACGCGGCATAAAAACTTTTGCCATTATTACGCAGCTTACGGCACGGTGCAGCATCGGCTATGTCGGGTTGGACATGTGGAAAGTTGGCCGCATGGCGGGATGGGCGTTTGATAATATCTGCAAGCGCCCGGGAAAGATTGCTACCCTCATCGGCAATCATCGTTATCGCTGCCAGGAAACCAATGAGAGCGGCTTCCGCTCATATTTCCGCGAACACTCCAGCGGCTTTGAACTTCTTGAAGCGCGCCTGACATTTGAATCGAGCAGCATCTCCTACGAAGTCACGAGTGAATTGCTGCAACAACACCCAGACCTGATCGGCCTTTATATTTCAGGTGGCGGGCTTTCCGGTGCCATCACAGCCCTGCGCGAAAGCGGGCGCGGTAAAGACATCATTGCCGTTGGTTATGAATTGACTGACTTCACCCGCGCCGCGCTGATTGATGGCACAATGAATTTCCTTATCACGCACCCACTGCAAACCCTTGCGAACGAGGCCATCGCAGCCATGATCCGCGCCTCTGATGGCGGCATTGACTTTCAGCCTCAAGCTATAAACTTGCCATTTGAAATCTACACCTCAGAAAATTTATAGAAACCATCTTTAAACAATCTCGCATAGTCGCTGAAGGGCCTTGACACTTGAAGCGCTTTGCGCAGCTTCAAAGCCATGACCGATGAGCGCGCCATCATAGCCTGTGCGGCCGAGCAGATGTGTAAACCAGCGGAGATCAACGACACCCGTGGTTGGGGCCACAACTTTGCCCGTGGCGTCGAAATCCTTGGCGTGGGCGAGGACGATGTCCGGCCCCAGGAGATCGATTGCTTCGGCCATAATGTCGCGTTGCTTTGATAAAGTTTTTAGAGACAGGAGGTTTGCGGCATCGAGGATAATTTTCAATCGCGGCGAAGCAATTTCATTCAATAATTTCCGCGCAATGGGCGCATCGCAGATCACGTTGCCGGGTTCAGGTTCAATGGCCAAGATGAGATTCTGTTTTTCGGCTTCTCGCAATGCGAAGTCGAGTTCATGGCGCAGGTCTTCGTAGGCGGCTGATGTCGCATTTTTGGGATGTGCTTCCCACATGTTGTTTACATTGCGCGAACCGGTACAGAGTGTCACGATTGGTGCGTCCATCCGCTGGGCTGCTTGCAAGACATTGATGAAGCGACGGCGCATTTCGCGGCGATAGTTTGGATCAGGATGGGCCATATTATAGGTGCCTGAGAGCGCCGCAATTTTGATACCGCTTTCTCGGGCCAGTGCATCGGCCTGTTCTGCAACGCTCTCGGGAAGTTCAAGCGGCAGGCTTTCCAGGCCGAGGCTTGAGAGATTCATTTGTGCGCCGTGATAACCGTCTCGCTTGATGGCCCGGAAAACTTCGGCGGCGGATTTTGCTGCATAGGTGCGCGAGAAGATGGCGGGGTGCATCAAACCGGGCCTGAGACTTCGGACAAGGACACAGGCTTTCCACTGCGGGCAGATTGGGCAATGGCCACCATGGCGCGCACAGACGCAATGCCATCATCTATCGATGCGCCTGTCATGGCCGCGCCTTTCAATACGACATCGGCGAAGCCTTCGAGTTGGCGACGATAAAAATGTCCGTCGGCACCCAAGGTGCGGTGATACGCACCATCGCTTTCGCGGAAAATGTCGACCTCGCTGGCGCGGAAATACCAAGGGTTAAAAATCCTTCCAATAGCGCTGCCGTGTTCGCCATAAATTTGAAAACCTTCATGCCAATCCATGCGCACTTGTAAAGTTAGGTCGAGGTGGCCCAGTGTGCCCTTGTCAAACTCAACGTCGACAAACCAACAGATGGCGCCGAATTTTTCGCGCAATCTGGTCTGCACTGACTTGATCGGGCCAACAAGATAGCGCGCCAGATCAACCAAATGGCAACCATGGGCCAGCATGTAATAGCGATGTTTATCGGCCTTTGCGTCGCCTGCCGGGCGCAAGATGTTCTTGCCTGTGCGCGGCATTGGTTGAATGGCGTCCGTGTTGGTGTAGCGGTGGGTTGAATCACAATACCAAGCTTTTAAAGCAAGAATTTCGCCCATCTCCTTGGTGATGAATTCATGGGCCGCCTGAATGCCGGGATCAAAGCGCAGCATGTGACCGACTTGCAAGGCGAGACCTGTGCGGCTTACATCCTTGGCGAGGTCTTCCACTTCTTCAACGGCAATACCAATCGGCTTTTCACACAGCACATGTTTACCAGCGGCCAAGGCTTTTTTTGCGGCGGGCACGTGGAAGGCATCAGACGTGGCGATGACTATGGCATCGACATTCTTATCAGCCAGCATTGCGTCATAGTCGGAGTAGATATTTTCTGCGTCATAAAATGTGCCGAAGCGCTGCGCCAATTCTTGGTCACGATCACAAACTGCGGCCAGCACTGTGTTGCGGCCTTTCTGCACGGATTCAAAATGGGCAAATTGCGAGATGGGGCCGCAGCCCAGAACACCCACGCGCAGGAGTTTGGTTTCTTTTTTGAGTGGCAAAGGCAATTCTCCGTCGCAGGTTTATTTGATGGCTTAAGGCTGAAAGCCCGGGTGCGTCAACCTTCCAGCTCTTCGCGCAAAATCTCGATTTCCAGCCATTGGTTTTCTGCTGCCGCCATTTCGTCATTGGCTTTCTTATGGCGCTGCGAGACCGTTTCAAAGCGGGCAGCGTTTTGGGTGAAGAGTTTTGGGTCTGCCA
>JAYWAB010000202.1:0-4164 GCA_043782835.1 Aestuariivirga sp. | reverse complement strand
GGGAGCTGCAGAAGAAGTCGCTTCCGAAATCGTTCTTGTGGCCGTTGGCCGCGTTCCCAATACCGAAGGCCTTGGCTGCGACGCCGCAGGCATCACGCGAGATGGGCGCGGGCGTATCGAAATTGATAACCATTTCGCCACATCGGTTCCCGGCATCTACGCCATCGGCGACGTGATCCGTGGCCCTATGCTGGCGCATAAGGCCGAGGATGAGGGCATTGCCGTGGCTGAGCTTCTGGCGGGCCAAGCGGGGCATGTGAATTATGATGTGATCCCCGGGGTGGTTTATACTTCCCCGGAAGTGGCATCTGTCGGCAAGACCGAAGATGAGCTGAAAGACGCCGGCGTTAACTATAAGATGGGCAAATTTCTGTTTCTGGCCAATGGCCGGGCCAAGGCCAACCAGACCACAGATGGGTTTGTGAAGATTCTGGCGGATGCCAAAACCGACAAAGTTCTAGGTTGTCACATCCTCGGGCCACAGGCTGGAGAGCTTATTCACGAAGTGGCAGTGTTAATGGAATTTGGCGGATCGGCCGAAGATTTGGCCCGCACCTGCCATGCACACCCGACTTTGGCCGAAGCTGTCAAAGAAGCGGCCATGGCCGTGGCGGGCCGGGCGATCCATTCGTAAAATTTGAGGTATTCGCTTAAACTGCGGCAAAAGTCTTTCTGTCATAAGAGTTGTATTAGGGAACGGGCCAATGACAAAAAAAGACATCGACATTCTAATTCTCGACGACGACGTTGATCTTCTGACCAGCGTGGCAGAGTTGCTGGCCGACAGTGGATATAAGGTTAAGGGCTTTGCTGACCCGGAAAGTGCCGTTGAATTTGCGGTGGACCAGACTTTTGCGCTGGGTCTGTTTGATTTCCGTCTCGGCAGCGTGAAGAACGGGCTTGATGTGGTGGAAACACTGCAAGTGATGGGTGCGAAAGCCACTTATGTGATGGTCACTGCCGATGTCGAGCGCTCAACGCAGATGCGGGCCGACGATCTTAAGGTTTTTGATTTCATGCGTAAACCTGTGCAACCGCAAGAGCTGCTCGATACCGTGAGCCGCGCGATGATGCATATTGAGAAATTTGCGGCCTGATCAACCCGCCGGGAAGGCCTTGCGATATTGTTCCAGCAAGTGCTTTCGGTTCACTTCCGTATAGATCTGCGTTGACGAGAGTGACGCGTGGCCGAGCAAATCCTGGATGACGCGCAGATCTGCACCATTGCCCAGAAGATGTGATGCGAAGGAATGACGCAACGCGTGTGGCGTTGCTGTTTCGGGCAGGTTCATGGCACCGCGCAGGCGCTCCATCAAAAGCTGAATGATGCGCGGGCTTAGTGCTGCGCCTTTGGCCCCGCGAAACAGGGGTGTTGAAGGCAACAACGGAAATGGGCAGAGCTTTTTATAAGTGGCAACTGCTTCGGCGGCGGCTTCAATCACCGGCACGAGCCGCGTCTTGCCGCCTTTGCCTGTGACCACCAAGGGATTTTGCTCCGCCTGTTTCACCGTCAGGCCGAGCGCCTCTGAAATGCGCAGGCCGCAGCCATAGAGCAGCGTTAACACGGCTTGGTTCCGCGCGTTGATCCAAGCCTCGCCAGTTTCGAGGATGGTGTCTGTTACCATGCGGTCTGATTGTTCTTCGGACAGCGGGCGGGGCACGGCGTGGGGCAGTTTGGGCGAGCGGATGGCCGCCAAGGTCGCGCATTTAAAATGACCGGCGCGTTCACAATGACGGAAGAAAGAGCGGACCGAAGACAGCTTGCGCGCCAGTGAGCGGCTTTCGATTTTGGCACCTCGCTGTTTGGCGAGATAGGCGCGGAAGTCTGAAGCTTCGAGATTGGTGAGAGCGGCGATATTGGCAGGCCCGCCCGAGTGTTCTTGCAGGAAGCTGCCGAATTGGGCCATGTCGCTGGCATAGGCTTGCAAGGTTTTGGGCGCCATGCGGCGCTCATTCTTCATGGATGCCAGCCAGCTCTGCGCAAGGCTTGCGGCATCGGGCGCCAGATTGAAGGGATTGAGAGCCTGTGACATCGCGGCGATTCTAGGCCGAAAGTCATGCTGAGACGTTAAGAGGTGGTTTTGTTCTCACCATTATCCAACGCGACAATGGGCGCATCGAAATGGGAGACTTCGGGGAAGAGCTCATAGAAATGATGCAGCAGCGCTTTCCATTGTTGGTAGCGATCTGATGTGCGGAAGCCCTCAGTATGGTGGGCGGTGGACTCCCAGCGCACCAGTAACAGGTATTGGTTCTGGACAGATGCATTCCGGCGCACTTCCATGCCCAGAAACCCCGGCGAGGCTGAAATCAAAGGCGCGGCCTTTTGCATCGCCGCCTCAAAGGCCCGCTCTTGGCCCTTGATGACGTTCAGTACCGCATGTTCCAAAATCATGCGATGGATTGGCCGGTTTTTTTCCAATCGGCGAGGAATTGCTCGATGCCTTTATCCGTGAGCGGGTGTTTGACCAGCGATTTCAAAACGGCAGGCGGTGCGGTGACATAGTCAGCACCAATCAAAGCCGCTTCCTTGATATGATTGGCGGTGCGGATCGAGGCGGCCAGAATGTTCGTGTCGTAATCATAGTTATCGTAAATCTGGCGGATCTCGGCGATGAGATCCATGCCGTTCACATGAATATCATCTAGCCTGCCGATGAAGGGTGAGATAAAATGCGCGCCGGCCTTGGCGGCCAGCAAAGCCTGATTGGGCGAGAAGCAAAGTGTGACATTGACCATCGTGCCATCGCCAGACAGCGCCTTGCAGGCCTTGAGCCCATCAAGTGTGAGGGGCACTTTGACAGCGACGTTCTTGGCGATCTTGCGCAGAACTTCTGCCTCTTTCATCATGCCCGCATAATCAAGCGCGGCCACCTCCGCTGATACGGGACCATCGGTGATGGCGCAAATTTCCTTGATTGTCGCCAGGAAGGGCTTTCCGGTTTTGGCAATGAGGCTTGGATTGGTTGTCACACCATCGAGCAGGCCCAGATCTTGAATTTCGCGAATTTCGGCAACGTCGCCTGTGTCGGCAAAGAATTTCATGAGAGGTTCCTTTCAAAGAATGCGTTGATGAAGCTTATATCACGCGTGCCACAGGCTTTGCCATCTATCGATGACACACGTGTGGCGAGGCGGAGCGAATTGGTGAGGAAGACGGCGTCGGCGGAATGGAGTTCGGCATATTCCACGGGACGCAGCTGGAGTTCAAGGCCGAGTTCCCTTGCGCCGCCGTTCAATGTGGCGCGGGCAATGCCGGGCAAGATGGCCTCACCACCCGCAGGCGTTATCAAAGCCTCGCCTTGCAACAGGAAGATGTTGGCCACTGTGGATGAAGCCACGCGACCTTTTGAATTCAACATCAAGGCGTCATCAGCGCGGTCTGCCACCTCGCGCGCTGCGGCTATGGCATCCATATAGGACACGGTTTTAAAGCGCGAAGTTGGCGAACCGACGTGGCGTTCGACACTTGCTGTGGCAAGGCGCACTGACTCTGGCAGCTTGCCGCGATCAAAGGAATTGAGAGAGACGATCTGGGTTGGCTTGTCACCATTGATGGCGAGGCCTCTGCCTGTTGGCCCGCGCGTGAGGGTGATCCGTAGCACTTCCGATGGTTGGTCCGACTTGGCCAGAACTGCCATAATTCCATTTTGAACTTCGATTTCGGTGAAGGGTATACCAAATACGCGGGCCGCTTCGGCCATGCGGGCCAAATGTGGTTTGAGCCAGATGGCTTTACCGCCGCGCACGGCGATCGTTTCAAAAATGCCATCGCCCAGCATCAGGCCACGCTCAGCCGGGTCCAGCGCCAGTTGCTCGACGAATTCGCCATTGCACCAGGTCACGCTCATTGTGTCACCTTGAGGAAATTGCGCAGCAAATCATAGCCGTGTTCGGTGAGAATGGATTCGGGGTGGAATTGCACGCCGAAAGTGGGATGGCTTTCGTGTTGCAGGCCCATGACTTCACCATTCGCTGTGCGGGCCGTGACGCGCAAGGGGGTTCCGTCCACTTCATCGACGATGAGGGAATGATAGCGCCCCGCCGCAAAATTCTGCGGCAGGCCGGTGAAGAGGCCTTGGCCGTTGTGTTCAATGTCGGAAGCCTCGCCATGCAGCGGTTTTCCGGCGCGTTTCACTTTTGCGCCGAAGACATCGCCGATCA
>JAYWAB010000201.1:0-2038 GCA_043782835.1 Aestuariivirga sp. | reverse complement strand
GGGCGAATCCACGTTGACTGGCGGGCGGCTGAAACGTGTGGCCAACTACCTCCAAGACGACGAGGTCTTTTTCTTCACCTATGGCGATGGCCTTGCTGACGTAGATATCAGTGCTTTGCTCAAGTTCCACAACGCACATGGGAAACTTGCTACCGTCACCGCTGTAACACCGCCGGGCCGTTATGGAGCGCTTTATTTGGACGGGAGTGAAGTGAAAGGGTTTTTGGAGAAGCCGCAGGGCCAGGGTGGCTACATCAATGGCGGTTTTTTTGTGCTTTCACCAAAAGTGATTGATCTGATTGAGGGTGATGAAAGCTCGTGGGAAGGCGCGCCTCTCGAACAGTTGGCGCATGACGGCCAGCTGGCGGCTTTTCCGCATGATGGCTTCTGGCAGCCGATGGATACTTTGCGCGAGAAAAACCACCTTGAACAGCTATGGGCCTCAGGCACCGCACCATGGAAGGTCTGGGCATGAGGCCAAATCAGGCCTTCTGGCGCGGCAAAAAAGTTTTGGTGACTGGTCATACTGGGTTTAAGGGCGCATGGCTTTGTTTCTGGCTCAAACGCCTAGGAGCTGAAGTTACCGGTATCGCACTTCCACCGGAAACCACGCCTAATTTGTACACCGAAATTGCGTTGGAAAATGGAATACATGGCAATTTTGTGGATATCCGGAATTGCGATCCGCTGAGGCAGAAGGTTCAAGGCAGCGGCGCCGAGATTGTGTTTCATCTTGCCGCACAGGCGTTGGTGCGTGAAAGTTATGCAGCTCCACTTGCCACGTTCGAAACTAATATCATGGGCACCGCCCATGTCCTTGCGGTTTTGCGTGAACTGTCCTCGGCGAAAGTGGCAGTGATCGTCACCACTGACAAAGTCTATCGCAATATGGAATTGCAAGAGCCCTTTGTGGAAGATGATCCGCTGGGTGGGCATGACCCATATAGCGCCAGCAAGGCGGCTGCAGAAATTGTGATTGAGTCTTACCGTGAGAGTTTTTTGAAGGCGCGCGGGGTGGCGGTAGCGTCAGCGCGCGCCGGCAATGTGATCGGCGGCGGAGATTGGTCGCTAGAGCGCTTGCTTCCGGATTGTGTGAAGGCCTGGGCCGCCAACGAGACAGCTGATATCAGAATGCCCGGCGCCATCCGACCGTGGCAGCATGTGCTGGACCCGCTGGCCGGCTATCTCATTTTGGCGCAGCAATTATGGACAGAACCATCGCTCGCTGGCGCCTATAATTTTGGGCCGCATTCCGAAAGTGCGGTGTCCGTGCGCGAGGCAGTGACCTTGGCACAAATGAAATGGGGTACTGACGCCAAAGTGAAATTTGCCGAAAGCAACAGTGGCCCGAAAGAGGCCAAAACCCTCCTGCTCAGCAATGCCAAA
Source organism: Aestuariivirga sp. (assembly GCA_043782835.1). GTDB lineage: Bacteria > Pseudomonadota > Alphaproteobacteria > Rhizobiales > Aestuariivirgaceae > Aestuariivirga. The sequence continues at coordinate 652 of JAYWAB010000201.1, read as the reverse complement.
GCCAAGGCGGAGTTGGACTTTGTTCCGCTTTGGCCGCTGGAGATTGCGCTTGCCCGCACTATAGCGTGGTATAAGGGGATCGGTGAAGGCGAGCCGGCGTCTGCACTGTGCGCGCGTGACATTGATGCCTATGAAAGCGGGCGGGAATGAAGCGCTTTGAAGTGTCTGATCTTGGCGGCGGCGTGAAACACCTGCGGCGCATGACCAGAGGTGATGACCGGGGCTCGCTGTCTCGGCTGTTCTGCGCCGAAGAATTGGCTGAGGCCGGCTGGCATAAGCCCGTGGCCCAAATGAACTGGGTGGAAAACCGGGCAAAGGGCATTGTGCGCGGGCTGCATTATCAGGCGGCTCCCTATGCTGAGACCAAAATTCTGTTCTGCATGGCTGGCACTATCCATGATGTGGTGGTTGACGTGCGACGCGGCTCGCTCGGCTTTTTGAAACCCATCTCCGTGCAGCTTGAGGCCGGGGCCGGCGATGGCCTGCTGATTCCCGCCGGCTTTGCCCATGGCTATCAATGTTTGACGGATGCCGTCCGCCTCGTCTACTTGCATGATGCGTTGCATGCGCCTGAGGCGGAGCGGGGATTGAATGTGCGGGATCCGGAATTGAACATCACCTGGCCGCTGCCGATTGAGAAACTGTCACAGCG
>JAYWAB010000200.1:0-6792 GCA_043782835.1 Aestuariivirga sp. | reverse complement strand
AGAGTGACGCCTGGACTTACCGTTTGGCGGGCACAGTGGTTTGTGATCTGCTGCGCACACCCGCCACTGGAACCGACGCACTGGCTGGCTTTGACCACTTCGAGCGTGACGTGGTGACCAAGACGTTTGAACTCGCCACCACACGGCTTCAGCCCTGTTTGATTCGGATGCGATTGATTGCTACTTCGGGAAGCGTCGTTGCGGCTGAACTTCTCGGACTTCCCGTCAAGGATGAGGTTTCAGGCCGCGTGCAACTTTTCGGTGGTCTCTTTGGTTTTGCCGGTGAGCGCGATGAAGTGCAGGCGATGCTGCTGCGCCGCGAATTGGTCTCGGCCCGGGTGATCTGGACTGAACATGAGGCTGGCGACAGGCTCGTGGCCCAGCTCGAACGGAAAATGCCGCAACTGGTCGTGATCCAAGGCGGCCTAGCGCGCTAAACTTGCGGGCGCAGGTATAATTTTAACAATCGCGCCGCCATTGCAGAAAAATCTTAACTGCCTATTTACGTGAAACCTCGTTAATGGAGGTCAGTTCGTTAGGGTGTCGAAGTTGAGCGCGCTTTTGTCTCAGAAGATTGATCTCAAAAGCGAAGCCAATCCTTTAGGGGTTGTCTTTGGACGCTTCATGCTGCCCGATATGAGCGAATATCCTTGCCAGGTATCTGATCTCAGTTTTGAAGGTGCGGTGTTTTTAACCGCCAGTGTTCCGCCCGTCGGCCAAACGCTAGTGGCCTATTTGGAAGACATTGGCCGGATTGAAGCCATTTCTGGGGCAGCTATGCCCGGTGGTTTTACCGTTAGCTTTGCTTTAACAGGTGCCCGCCTTGAACGGCTGCAACAGCGCATACAATGGGTGAAAGACCGCAATGCCGGTTTGGCCAGTGATACACGTCGCCATTCGCGGTATGAACCAAGTGAAAAAGTCACTCAAATCACTTTGCCAGATGGGCGCATTTATACTTGCGAGGTTCTGGACATATCGGTTTCAGGTGCCGGTATTAAAACTGAAGTGATCCCCAGCATTGGGACATCGATCATGCTCGGCAAAATGCGCGGCCGCGTCGTTCGCTATATCGAGCAGGGTGTGGCGATTGAGTTTGTCAAGCAATTGGAGCCAGCGCATCTCCCTCCGGTTTCCGGACCATCGCGCTATTGATTTGACCTCATAAGTCCTGCACGTCCACGACACCCTGGATCGCTTTGATTGCCCCTTTGATTTGGGGCGTGATGGCAAATTTGGCGCCAAGGCCAATCTCAACCTCACGGCCATCAGCCAGCAGAAGTGTCACGCGGGCGGGCGCACGGCCACCGGGCGCCAAGCGCTTGGCGATCGATGCCAGAGGGCTGGTATCACGCAAGTAAATCTGAATGCCCTGAACAACCGACGCTGCCGCCTTATCCAGAGCCTCAAGGCTTTGGAGCCGCAGCTTTATCTCTTCGCCCTCAACATCAGCTTCCACCTTGATGATGACAGCACGGCCGGGTTCCAGCATATCGCGGAATTGGTTGAGCGTGTCGGCGAAAACCACCGTTTCAAACTGGCCTGTGGGATCAGAGAAGCCCACAAAAGCAAACTTGTTGCCTTGCTTTGATCTGCGCTCTTGTTTGTGGGTGATGGTTCCTGCCAGTTTTGCCGCAGTTGCCCCTTTGGTCAGCGCCTTGTCGTGAAAGCTTGCCCAGGTCTCAACGCCGAGGCGGGCCAAAGGCTTGGCATATTCATCCAAGGGATGGCCCGAAAGATAAAAACCCACGGCATCAAATTCGTGGCCCAGTTTCTCCATGGCCAGCCACGCGTCACGGCGCGGCAAGATCAGCTCGTCGGAGGATGACGACAAGGTGGCGAACATGTCGATGGCCCCTGCTGCGGCCTCATTGGCGGTGCGGTTGGCCACACCAATGATTGAGTCAATGCCGTCGAGAACCTGCGCACGATTGGGGTTCAAAGCGTCAAAGGCACCGGCCTTCACAAGGCTTTCCAAGGCGCGCCTGTTCAAGGCCTTGGCATCGACACGACGGGAGAATTCGCCGATGGACTTGAAAGGGCCGCCGCCTTCTCTCTCGGTGATAATCTGTTGCACGGCACCAGCGCCAACATTCTTCAACGCCGCCATTGAATAGATGATGGTTCCGTCTTGGACCGCGAAATCAACACCGCCGATATTGATCGAAGGTGGAACCACTTTGATCCCCAGTCTTTGCGCTTCCCGGCGGAAGAGCATCAGCTTTTCTGTATTTCCCAAATCCAAAGTCATCGACGCAGCAAGAAACTCAACCGGATAGTTCGCTTTCATGTAAGCGGTCTGATAGCTGATATAGGCATAGGGTGCGGAGTGGGATTTGTTGAACCCATATTCCGCGAACTTGGCGCAGGCGTCGAAGGTTGCTTTGGCGATCTGTTCGTCGATGCCGTTTGCCAGCGCACCCTTCATGAAGTTTTCGCGCTGTGCCGCCATTTCTGATTTGATTTTCTTGCCCATAGCGCGGCGCAAGAGATCCGCCTGCGCCAAGGTATAACCCGCCATGTCACGCGCGGCTTGTTGGACCTGCTCCTGGTAGGTGATCACACCGAAGGTTTCTTTCAGGATAGGCTCGAGAACAGGGTGAAGGTATTCGACTGGCTCTTTGCCCAGTTTACGGGCGCAATAGGTGGGAATATTGGCCATGGGGCCTGGCCGATAAAGTGCAACCAATGCAATCAAGTCTTCCAACCGGTCCGCCCGCATGGCGCGCACAGCATCACGCATACCAGCACTTTCCAGCTGGAACACGCCTATGGTTTCACCTTGGGCCAACATCTCAAAGGTTTTGGCATCATCGAGCGGAATGCGGCTGGCATCAAAATCCGGCACCCGGAGGCGAATCAGTTTCTGGGCCTTATCGATGACCGTTAAAGTTTTGAGACCGAGGAAGTCGAATTTCACCAGGCCGGCTTTTTCAACATCTTTCATATTGAACTGGGTGGCTGGCAGACCAGAGCGCGGGTCTCGGTACAATGGCACAAGTTCCTGGAGCGGCCTGTCGCCAATCACAATGCCGGCGGCATGGGTGGAGGCGTTGCGGTAAAGGCCTTCAAGCTTCAGCGCGATGTCAAACAGGTTTTTGACATTGGGATCACGATCACGCTCTTCACGCAGGCGTGGTTCCATCTCAATGGCTTGCGGCAAGGTGATGGGATTGGCCGGGTTGTTGGGGATCAACTTCGAGAGACGGTCGACCTGCCCATAGGGCATCTGCAAAACGCGGCCAACATCACGCGTGACCATACGTGATTGCAATTTGCCGAAGGTGATGATTTGCGCCACGCGGTCTGCGCCATAGCGGCCTTGCACATAGGTGATCACTTCGTCGCGTCTGTCCTGGCAGAAGTCGATGTCAAAGTCGGGCATCGAGACACGGTCTGGATTGAGGAAGCGTTCAAACAAAAGACCGAATCGTAAGGGATCAAGATCCGTAATGGTGAGTACATAGGCCACAAGCGAACCAGCGCCCGAGCCGCGGCCCGGGCCCACTGGAATAGATTGGCCTTTGGCCCATTTGATGAAATCAGCCACGATCAAAAAGTAGCCGGGGTATTTCATATTGGTGATGACATTGAGCTCGAAGGCCAAGCGTTTGTCATAGTCTTCGCGGGTAAAGCCCGGGGCCATGCCGCCCACTTCGAGGCGTTTGTCCAAACCCGCCAAAGCCTCTTGAAGCAAAACTTCCGCCTCATTGCCTTCGGCAAAGCGTGGCAGAATGGGCTTGCGGCCTTTGACCCAGTATGAGCAACGCTGCGCGATTTCGATGGTGTTCTGGATCGCTTCCGGCACGTCAGCAAAAAGTGCCGCCATTTCCTGTTGCGTCTTGAAATAATGTTCAGGCGTGAGTCGACGGCGGTCTTGGGCCGAGACAACTTCGCCTTCGGCAATACAGATCAAAGCGTCATGGGCGAGGCAATCATCGGGTGCTGCAAAATAGCATTGATTGGTGGCGACCAAAGGCACGTCATGGGCGTAAGCCAATGCGATGAGGCCCGGTTCTGCCCGTTTTTCATTGGTCGTGCCGTGACGTTGCAGTTCTACATAAAGCCGATCAGCAAAAATGGATTTCAGTTTGAGCAGAGTCTCTTCGGCAAGGCTGCTTTGGCCATTGACCAAGGCCTCATTCACCGGGCCGCCGGGGCCACCGGTGAGACAGATGAGGCCAGAGCTGAGGGTTTGAAGTCGGTCGATTGTCACATGCGGCTGGGCATTGTCGCTCGCTTCAAGAAACGCAGTTGACGTCAGCTTCATCAGGTTCTGATAGCCCAGCTCATCCTTGGCGATCAGCGCCACGGAGGTGAAGCGCTTCAGACCTGCCTGGGGTTGAAACTTATTGGTGGTGGGCGGCGACATATCGAGTTTGAGGTCAAGCCCGATCAATGGCTGAATGCCTTTGCCGCTGATGGCCTCAGAAAATTCGAGAGCGCCAAAAAGATTGTTGGAGTCGGTAATGGCCAAGGCGGGCATCTTGGCGTCCTTGGCCATCGCGGCCAACTTTTTCACGGCGAGTGCACCTTCTGACAAGGAGAAGGCGGAATGGATTCGCAGGTGAACGAAGCTGGCTTGCGGCATGGCCCGAGCTTACAGAGAAATAGGCCTTGGCAACATCAGTGATTTGAATTTTTCCGCACAATACAAGGCGCGCCTGCGCCATTCAGCATTGTGCAATTGGCAATGGCTGCCTCTCGTGATTTTTCAGCGAGCATCACGTAAACCAATTTTCGCCTGCCCCGTGAAAGGTTCCGTTTGCGCAGGATCAAGGGATCACGATTGGCCAAGGCCTGCGGGAAGCGGAGTTTCAAGCGGCGGTACATAGCCATGGCCTTGCCCTCGTTGAAATTGACGGCGAGCAATGCGCCCCATGGGGCAAAGGGCGCAGAACGTATCGCGATTTCCGCCAAATTACTTTTACGTGCGGCCAGTGCCAAGCAGTTTTCGGCAAAGCTGGAAGCAGGCCCAATCACGGGCATGGGGAAATCGGCGGTCGGCTTTTTCCAATCTTCAGCCTCGTGCCCGGTGATGAAAGCCACATAGTGCCGCGTTTCTTCGGGCAAGTCCGATTGGCCTGCCAGCCATCTGATGACACGCCCTTCACCTGAATTATAGGCTGCTGCGGCTAAGCCAATGTTTCCAAATTGCTTTTTGAGATCGGCTAAATAGGCGGCGGAAGCTTCGACAGCGGCCAAGGGTTCAAACGGATCTTTTAGGCCGCGGCGCGCGGCGGTCTCGGGCATGAATTGGGCGATGCCTTGGGCGCCTTTGTCTGAAACGACATTGGGGTCAAACAGGCTTTCACGCCAGAGGAGACGGGCAAAGAACGCTGGGTCTAAGCCATGGGCCTTGGCTTGGGCTTCCGCACTGATGCAGATCGAGCTGGCGAGCGTGTCGCGCGAGGCTGCACGGCAGGTTAGAAAAGCCACAACACTCAAAGCAAGGATACCTATTCCCACTCCCCCTTGTGGGGAGGGTCGGGGTGGGGGTCGCTCAATTTTTAGCAGGTTTGGCAAAGCTACTCCAACTCAAATTCCTCTGGTGGAGCGACCCCCCACCCTAGCCCTCCCCACAAGGGGAGGGAAAACTCATCCCTTAGCCTTCCACCAGGGCGCCATTTTGTAGGTTCACCACGCGACTCATGCGTTTGGAAAATTCAATATTGTGCGTGGCCACCAAGGCCGCCAAGCCTTCCTCGCGGATGAGGCGGACGAATTCCTGATGCACCATTTCGCCTGTGGGTGGATCGAGGTTTCCGGTAGGTTCGTCGGCCAAAAGCAATAATGGCTTGTTGGCGATGGCCCGGGCGATTGCCACACGTTGCTGTTCACCGCCCGAAAGTTCGGCGGGGCGATGTTCCAGGCGGTGCGAAAGTTTCATGCGTCCAAGTAGCTCTTTGGCGCGTTTTTCAGCGGCGGCTTTGTCTGCGCCGGCAATCAATTGCGGGATGACGACGTTTTCAAGGGCCGAGAATTCTGGCAGAAGATGGTGGAACTGATAGACAAAGCCAATTCCTACGCGGCGCACAGCGGTTCGCGTCTTGTCATCCATGGCGCTGCAATTTTGACCCGCGATTACCACTTCGCCTTCGGTGGGTTTTTCGAGAAGGCCCGCGATATGAAGCAACGAAGATTTGCCAGCACCAGATGGGCCGATGAGGCCGACGATTTCACCTGGTGAAAGGCTCAGCGACAGATTGCGGAAAATTTCGAGCGCCTGTTCGCCTGCGCCGTAAACGCGGGTGATGTTGTGAAGTTCAAGTGTTGGTTTCAAAATCATTCGTAGCGCAGCGCCTCAACCGGATCGAGGCGGGCGGCCTTCCACGAAGGATAGAGCGTGGCCAAATAAGAGATCACCAAAGTGAAGACGACGATATAGGCCGTCTGGACATAACTGACCTTGGCTGGCAATTGCGCGAGGTAATAGAATTCGGGGTTGAACGGATCGACACCCGAAAGCCACTGAATGCCACGCCGGATATTCTCCGCGTTCCAACAAATGAGGAGGCCGATCAACAACCCTGCCAAAGTGCCGAGCGTGCCGATGGCAGCACCGGTAATAAAAAAGATGCGCATGATGGCGCCGCGTGTGGCTCCCATGGTGCGCAGGATCGCAATGTTTGAGCCTTTGTCTTTGACCAGCATGAAGAGGCCCGAGATAATGTTGAGGGCCGCCACCAAAACGACCAAGGCCACCACGAGGATCACCACATTGCGTTCCACCGCTAGCGCGTTGAAAAAAGCAACGTTTCGCGCTTGCCAGGTTTGCACCATGATGTCTGG
>JAYWAB010000199.1:0-4297 GCA_043782835.1 Aestuariivirga sp. | reverse complement strand
ATGCTGCGGCCAAGTTCGCGGCTCCACATACCAGCCGCCACAACGATCTTGTCGGCCATGATGGTGCCGTCTGTGGTCTCAACACCAACGGCCTTGCCAGCCTTGGTAAGCACACGCGTCACTTTGCTGTTTTCAAACACCTTCGCTCCGCGTGAACGGGCACCAGCTGCTAGTGCCTGCGTCACGTCGATGGGATTGACCTGCCCGTCCTTGGGCAGGAACACGCCACCTTTGACGCCCTCAAGATTGTAATGTGGGATCCGTTCCTTGATCTCGCCCATCGAAATCACATCAACCGCCAGGCCAAAATTCTTGGCCATCGATGCGCCGCGCATCAGCTCTTCATAGCGACCATCGGTCAAGGCCAGCGAGATCGAACCATTCTGCTTAAAACCTGTGGCTTGGCCCGTTTCCTTCTCCAGCCCTTCAAACAGGCCGGTCGTATATTTGGCCAGTTCAGTCAGGTTCCGCGAGGCGCGGAGCTGCCCGACCAGACCGGCCGCATGCCACGTGGTGCCCGAGGTCAGTTGCTTGCGTTCCAGTAGCACAACATTGGTAATGCCGATCTTGGTCAGGTGATAGGCAGTGGAACAGCCCACAACCCCACCGCCAATGATCACCACATCTGCCTGTTTCGGAAAAGCCTTCAACATTGCTGAACCCTTGATTTGCGGCTCCTTCTATCATTCATCATCGGTCAATGCAGCGCCAGACTTCCTCACCTGCTGGTCCATCCCGCTTTCGCTTTGCGTGGACGCACCAGCCTTGCTATGAAGCCCCAAACAAGGACTGATCAAATGTATCAAGGTGACCTGCCACCCGTCGAAGCCCATCAACGCCTGAAGGCCAACCCATCTGCCGTACTCATCGATGTGCGCACCCAGCCGGAATGGACCTTTGTCGGCGTGCCGATGGTGGACCGTCTGGTCAGGCTTTCGTGGCAGGTTTACCCGTCAATGGATGTGAACGCCCGCTTTGCTGAGGAAGTGGCCGCCATGGGCCTGCCCAAGGATGCCGAGATATTCTGCATCTGCCGGTCTGGCGCCCGTTCGGCCTCCGCTGCAACCGCATTAACCCAAGCCGGTTTCACCAATTGCTGGAACGTGGCCCAAGGCTTTGAGGGTGACAAAGATGCATCGGGCCACCGCGCCCAAACCAATGGCTGGAAAGCCACTGGCCTTCCCTGGGTTCAGAGTTGAGAAAACCCATGGGTAAATATACTAAGAAGCAAAACCCAGCAGGCTGGGGCGATCAAACCAAGCTGATCCGTGGCGGCCTCATGCGCTCTGAACACGGCGAAACATCCGAAGCCATCTATCTCAATTCCGGCTTTGTCTATGACGACCCAGAAACCGCTGAACGCCGCTTCAACGGCGAAGAGGAAGGCTATGTTTACGGCCGCTATGGCAACCCGACCGTCAGCATGTTGGAAGAACGCTTCAGGCTGCTGGAAGGGGCCGAAAGCTGTTATGCCGTGGCCTCCGGCATGGCGGCCTGTTGGGGCGCACTTGGCTGCCAGTTGAAAGCGGGCGACCATGTTGTTGCCTCAAAAGCCTTGTTCGGCTCCTGCTATCAAATCATCACAGCCATTCTGCCACGCTTTGGTGTGACCCACACTTTGGTGGACGGAACCGATCCGCAAGCGTGGAAAGCGGCCATGCGACCTGAAACAAAAGTTGTGTTTTTTGAAACGCCTTCCAATCCCTTGCTTGAAGTTCTCGACATCGCCATGATCTGCGAAATCGCTCATAAGGCTGGCGCTGTGGTGATCGTCGACAATGTTTTTGCGACACCCATCTTGCAAAAGCCGATGGATATGGGTGCCGACATTGTGTTTTATTCCAACACCAAACACACCGATGGGCAGGGCCGGGTTTTTGGCGGCATGATCTTGTCTACCACCAAGTTCAAAGAGGAACTTTTAAAACCATTCCTGCGCCACACCGGGCCAACCTTGTCGCCCTTTAACGCCTGGGTTTTGCTCAAGGGCATGGAGACGATGAAATTGCGCGTTGAAGCCTCATGCCACACGGCAGCGCAACTGGCCGACACATTGGCCGCTATTCCCACGATCGAGCGCGTTTATTATCCGCATCACGAAAGCCACGCCCAAGTCAAATTGGCCAGAAAGCAAATGACGTTGGGCGGCACTATGGTGAGTTTCGACTTGAAGGGTGGCAAAGAGCAGGCCTTCAACGTTCTGCGCCGTTTGAAGATCGTCGACATTTCCAACAATCTGGGCGATTCCAAATCCTTGATCACGCATCCGGCGACAACAACCCACAAGAACATCGGGCCCGAAGCCCGCAAATTCATGGGCATCAAAGATGGAAACTTGCGCCTTTCGGTTGGTTTGGAGGATGCCAGTGATTTGATTGACGATCTGAAGCAAGCGTTGGCGGTGAACAGTTAGATCACTCTTCGCCCAGCGGCTCAATCTTGCGCAAGCCAAAGCGGCTCAGCGCCCAGGCGCGTTCATGGAAATAATAGAGCGCAATTTTCGTTAGGATTTCAAAAGTCGCGATCGAACCAGCGATCTTGAAAGAGCCGGTGAAAAACCAACCCCAGAATGCAGTATCAAGTGAACCTAAAACACGCCAACTCACCGCCTTAACGAACGAGCGGCGGGGGTTGGAATTGGGTGTCAGGTGCAAGGCAGCGGCCATGGATAGGCTCCTCAGATGTCTTGGTTAAACTACGCAACAGCCATTTCAGGCTGTCTCTCACCGCGCGCCGCCGTGCGGATTATTTTGCCATTGGCCGTAAAATGAATGCCGCATTCAGTTTTTTCCTGGCCCATCCAGCGACCCTCGCGCGGGTTGTTCACTGAACCGCCCTTAGACGTGCAGATGAGCGGCGCGCAGCCAATGGAAAGATAACCATCCAAGCGCAGAGGGTGCGACGGCAATTGATGCTGAATCATATAGCTTTGCAAATCCAGCCCCGTGAACGACGCCAAGGGCTCAATCTTAATCCGCCTGTCATCAAAGCCAATGGGCTGCAAATCCGCCCGCGCCGCCCCATGAAAGCGCTTGCGCCCCGAGATCATCACATCAAATCCCATGAAGGCCTTTTCCATCGGCAGCGTTTTGCGAATGGCGCAGCACTTGTCGGGGTTCGAGAGATGCAATGTTCCAGCCGGATCATCCTGCTCAATATCGGCAACATTGGGCTGAAACACGCGCACATCTTTAAGGCCAAGTTCGCGCACCAGCTTGTCGCGGTAAGCCAGCGTTTCTGGAAACAGTTTCAATGTATCCAGAAAAATTACAGGAATATTGCGGTCCACTTCCGAAAGCATATGAAGCAACACCGACGATTCTGCGCCAAAGGATGAGAGCAATGCGATCCGCTCTTTAAAGTCGCGCGCGAATGCTGCAATAAGACCGCGGCCCTCTAAGCCAGCATAGGCTTCAAGAATTTGGTTCTGATTAACCGGCATGGGGCTGTTCTTCCCATGGTGCAAAGCCTTGGTGCCGATCAGACCAGACTTCCGTTTCATTGGCCACGCGGAATAACCCGCGTTGATAGGCCAGCGACATCTGCTTGGCAGCAGCCTGCCAGAGTTGCAGCGGGAAGCGGTTATCGACCACAAATGAATCAAAGCCCACTTGCCGCATATATTGCAATTGGTCCGGCAGAATATTGCCTTCGGCGCGCAATTCGCCACGGTATCCATCCAGCCGCAACTGGTGTCCTAAAGAATAACTGCGCCCATCGACAAAGGCCGGGAAGGGCAGGACCACGAGGGCGATTTGCGAAATATAAAGCGCCAAAGCTTCGACCTTGTCGGTGTTGGAAAGGCGAACACCCAGCAGCCCGGTAAACCGCGCCAGCCCATCCCAGTCTCTGGAAAGCCGTGCGGGTGACACGATCAACTTGCCACCATCTGGCAGCGGCGCATCATCTTCGAGTGTCGCCCACGCATCAACCACAAAGGCGTTGTTCTTAAGCAGCGGCATATAGCGCCTCCTTGAAGGGTTTGGGGCCCAAGCGGCGATAGGCGGCGAGGAATTCCTCACCCGCATTTCGCAATTTCACATAAGTGTTGAGAATGGTTTCAATGGCATCGGGCACTTCATGCGCGGCAAACCCCGGCCCCAAGATCGTGCCGATGGAAGCATTCTCTGAAGACGAACCGCCCAGCGTGATCTGGTAAAATTCTTCGCCCTTTTTATCGAGGCCGAGAATGCCAATATGGCCGACATGATGATGCCCACAGGCATTGATACAGCCCGAGATATTGATCTTCACCGGGCCATAGCTCTCTTGAATCTTCACATCGGCAAATTTGCGG
>JAYWAB010000198.1:0-2070 GCA_043782835.1 Aestuariivirga sp. | reverse complement strand
CGCCATGTTCATCACATCAGCGCCCAGCCGCTTGCCCGCGATTTCGAAAGAGCTTTGTGTGCGCGTGGAGTTTTCGAAGAAGAGATTGACCTGTGTCGCGCCTGCCAGAATCGCATGGCGCTTATCGGCGTTGCGGTTCACTTCGACGTAGGAATCAGCGAGATCAAGCAGCTTGGGGATTTCGGTAACGGAAAGATCGGAAACCGCCAGCAAATGCTGGGCTTTGAAGATGGGCGGCCGGGGGGCGGTTTTGGTCATTAAAACCCGCTGATAGAGGCTGGTTGCGGAACTGGCAAGTCCCCTCAGATCACGGGGTCAAGGAAAATGCTCTAAGTATCTAGATTCCTATTCTAGCAAAATAAGTCTTGACAGCGTACGGTGAACCCGCTATCTCTCGGCATAATCCACCACTGGGTTCAAAATTCCATAGTCCGATCATCAAGTCTTGCAAGCGCACGAAGACGACGATGATAGAATTGTTTTGTGTGGGTGGTTGCATTGTTATTTTGAGTTATCGTTCTGAGTAGAATAGAATGCACTGTCACCGTAATCCTGTCACCGTAATCCCACATTGTCTGCCCGTTTGGCGCGGCTTATGTCGACTGCCAAATTCTGTGACTCAACTGGCCTTTGCCGGGATGACTTCGGCGTCAAGCGTGGCACCGATCCGTTCTTCCGTGGCGGCCAGATCGTGGATGGATTGCAGATTGAGCCAAAATCTGGGGTTCTGCCCAAAGTACCGCCCGAGCCGCAAAGCCGTGTCTGGCGTTACCGTGCGTTTTTCATTGAAGATATCGGTGATGCGGCCCGAAGGCGTGCGCAAGGCTAGCGCCAGCGCATTGGCCGACAAGCGCCTCGCCTTCAATTCGCGCCGGAGGATACGGCCGGGGAGCACTGCTCACATAGAATTCTCCATCAATGATAGTCCACAATCTCAACACCGCAAATATCGTGGTATTCTGTTCGTTTCCCTCGAGAAAAATTTGTGAAAGTGCCAAACCTTTTCCCCTGTTGCAGGGTGATCGCATATGGTCCAGTTATCGCCCTTCCCCTTTCGGGGGAAGGTGCCCGAAGGGCGGATGAGGGGCTTACGGCGAGTCCAATTTCCACACATCTCACTGGTGAGAAGGCCCTCATCCGGCCTTCGGCCACCTTCTCCCGACGGGAGAAGGGCGAAGAGGTTAATGGAAGAGCAAAACGGTACGCCCCTTCACCTCGTATCCAATAGCCCCTGCAAAATATAGGCCGCTGCCAACTTGTCGACATTGGTCGCCCGTTTGGCGCGGCTCATGTCGGCTTCCAGCATGGCGCGGGTTACGGCCACGGTTGAGAGGCGCTCATCCCAATAGATGACGGGCAGGGATGTGAGTTTTTCGAGATTGCGCACGAAGGCTCGGGTGGATTGGCAGCGCGGACCTTCGGTTCCGTCCATGTTCAGCGGCAGGCCCATCACGATCAAACCAATGTCTTCCTTGGCGGCAAAGTCCAGCAGCGCTTTGGCATCGGCCTGAAATTTGGTGCGGGCAATCGTCAGGCGCGGCGTGGCGATCGAAAGCGTCAGATCGCTCGTGGCAATGCCGATTGTCGTGGTGCCGAGATCCAGCCCCATCAGCCGTTGGCCTTGGGGCAGGGTGGCGAGACTGGCCCGAGCGAATTCCAGAAGTGTGGTCATGACGAGCACCCTGATACATGGCATAGAGTGGCCATGACACAAGAAACTTCGCACCCCGTGGGCCCTATTGTTGACCCCAAGCCGCCCGGTACCTTGCCAGACCTCAGGCCCTTGCCGGGCCGTTGGGTGCGGCTCGATCCGCTCAATGCCGAACATCATGGCCCTTCACTCTGGCAATCGATCAACGGCAAGGACGACGGCGGCAAGCTCTGGACCTATATGGCCTTCGGCCCCTTTGTCGATCAGGCCACGTTTAATGAGTGGTTGAAAGCACGTCAGGCGCAGAAGGATGCCTGGTTTTATGCCTATGTGAAGCGCGAAACAGGCGCGGCCTTGGGCATGGGGTCCTTCATGCGGGCGGACCCGATCAATGGCGTCATTGAAATCGGCTCCATCTG
>JAYWAB010000197.1:0-8405 GCA_043782835.1 Aestuariivirga sp. | reverse complement strand
GGGGCGAACCTTCAACCGACCCCACTTGCCACAGCGGCGCATTCCATCTCGCCATCAATCTCTACGGCAATGTCGCAGTCGCCATTCAACCGGCGCGCGGCTATGGCATAGACCCCAAATCAACTTATCATGACCCCGCCCTTGTGCCGCCGCATGGTTATCTCGCCTTCTATTTCTGGCTGCGCCATCACTTCAAAGCTCATGCCATCATCCACAACGGCAAGCACGGCAATCTCGAATGGCTGCCGGGAAAAGCGACTGCGCTCAGCGAAAATTGTTACCCTGAAATTACGTTGGGGCCCACGCCACAGCTTTATCCTTTCATCGTCAACGACCCCGGCGAAGGTACCCAGGCCAAGCGCCGCACATCAGCAGTGATCATCGACCACCTCACGCCACCATTGACGCGGGCCGAATCCTATGGCCCGCTGAAAGATTTGGAAGCTTTGGTGGATGAATATTATCAGGCCGCAGGTCTCGACCAGCGCCGTGTTACAACTTTGCGGGCGCAAATTTTCGAACTCACGAAGTCCACCAATTTCGACAAAGACGCAGGCCTCAGTGGGACAGACGATAGTGATCTGCAAAAGCTGGATGGCTTTCTTTGTGACTTGAAAGAAGCCCAAATCCGCGATGGGCTACACATCTTAGGCAAGTCTCCCACAGACCAACAAGAGACCGATCTCCTCGTCGCCCTCACCCGCGTGCCGCGTGGCCTCGGCGAAGGTGGAGATGCCTCTTTGATCCGTACACTGAGCAATGATTTTGGCTTTGCACCGTTTGATCCGCTGATATGTAAATTTGAGGATCCGTGGACTGGTGAGCGACCTGAGGAGCTGTTGAAGCTCACAAGTGAAACCTGGCGCAGCAACGGGGATACAGTGGAGCGGTTAGAACTCTACGCAACCTCCCTTTTATCGTCATCTTCAAACCTTCCCGGGTCATCTCGACAAAAGTCGGGACCCAGACTTTCAACTGGCTCACATGCGAACAGCCTGGGTCCCGACTTTCGTCGAGATGACGGTCTAAAAGATGTGTTGCGCAAAATCGCCTCCACCATCCGGCCAGCCCTCGCTTCCTGTGGTCCATCCGAAATCGCAGCCCACCTCAAAGGCCTCGCTGGAACTCGCGTGCGCCCCGGTCCTTCTGGCGCTCCCACCCGTGGCCGCCTCGACGTTCTGCCCACGGGCAAAAACTTTTACTCCATCGACAACCGCGCTGTACCCACGCCGACGGCTTGGACGCTCGGCCAAAGATCGGCCGATGAACTGCTAAAGCGCCATTTCCAAGAGCATGGTCAACATTTGAAAACTGTTGGGCTCTCCGCTTGGGGCACAGCCAACATGCGCACCGGCGGTGACGACATCGCCCAAGCCTTGGCCCTGATCGGTGCAAAACCTGTGTGGGATACATCAAGCTGGCGCGTCACAGGCTATGAGATCATCCCCATGGCCAAGCTGGCCCGCCCGCGGGTCGATGTCACCCTGCGCATCTCGGGCTTCTTCCGTGATGCTTTCCCTGTTCAAATCGAATTGCTCGACAAAGCCATGCGTGCTGTTGCGGCGCTGGATGAACCGGAAGAAGACAACCCGCTGGTTGCCTTCCGCGACACCCACCGTATCTTCGGCGCAAAGCCAGGCGCCTATGGCGCAGGCCTGCAAGCTTTGATCGACGAAAGAATCTGGGACACCAAAGCCGATCTCGCCGCTGCCTATGTCATCTGGGGCGCTTATGCCTATGGCGCAAAAGCCCAAGGCAAAAACGACGAGGCCAGTTTCAAACGCCGCCTCGCAGGTATCGAAGCTGTCATCCACAACCAAGACAATCGCGAACATGACTTGCTGGACTCGGATGATTATTATCAATTCGAAGGCGGCATGTCGGCTGCGGTGGAAACCCATTCCGGCACCAAACCAATCGTGTATCACAATGATCACAGCCGCCCCGAACGCCCGGTGATCCGCACATTGGATGAAGAAATCGCCCGTGTGATGCGCAGCCGCGTGGTCAATCCCAAATGGATCACAGGCGTGAAGCGCCATGGCTACAAGGGTGCTTTTGAAATTGCCGCTACAGTGGACTACATGTTCGCCTTCGCCGCCACCACGGGGGCTGTCAAATCCCATCACTTCGATTTGGCCTATGATGCATATATTGCCGATGATGAAACGCGAAATTTTATCGCCGAGAACAATCCGGCAGCGCTGAAAGAAATTACCGCCCGTTTTGAAGAAGCCATTGCGCGGAACCTCTGGCAACCACGTTTGAATTCAGCTTATGATGTTCTAAAGGATTTGCAAAAATGACTGAAGATAGCGCCCGCCACAACGAAAAGATGGCCAAGAAAAAAGCCGCCCGTGATAAAATCATGGCGGGCAAGACCATTGAGCGCGGGTTGCTGATCGTTCACACCGGAAAAGGCAAAGGCAAATCCACGGCAGCCTTTGGCATGGTCTTCCGCCATGTGGGCCATGGGCTTCGCTCCGGCGTTATCCAATTCGTCAAAGGCGCATGGGGCACGGGCGAGCGCACAGTGTTGGAAAAATTTCCCGAGCTTGTCACCATCAAAGCCATGGGCGAAGGCTTCACCTGGGAAACCCAAGACAGAGACCGCGACATCGCCCACGCCAGAGAAGGCTGGGAAGAAGCCAAACGCATGATCGCCGATCCATCTTATCGCCTAGTGATGTTAGATGAACTCAACATCGTGCTGCGCTATGATTATCTGCCGCTGGAGGAAGTGCTGGACGTTTTGAAAGCGCGTCCAATGGATAAACACATCATCATCACAGGCCGCAACGCGCGCGATGAAGTGATTGAGCTGGCGGATTTGGTGACGGAGATGGAACAAGTGAAGCACCCGTTCCGGTCTGGCGTGAAGGCGCAGGCTGGAGTGGAGTTTTGACGATGAGAAATTTACCAGTCTTTCACCTAATAATTGCATTATTGACTCGAAAGTCCCGCCTCACTATCAATTCTACTGGGTTGGGTGGAACATGAATCAAACACATTCTTTGAGCAAAAATGCCGAAATGAAGCATTTAGTTGGTCCTAATTTGGTTGATCTCGGCATAGAGGTCGGAAAACAGCAGGCGATTGCAAAAGCCGCTGGCAAACCAATATTTTACACGCGCAATGGTGAACTGGTCGAAGAACGGCCAGATGGTACAGTTTTAAAATCAAGTGGACCACCACCAATAGCCTGCGCTGTTAAATTGCCTGTCAATAAATCTACAAAATCCAAATAGTTTTTAGTGGGAGCTAGGCCCCAACTGCATGTTATTGCCGGACCAAATGGCTCCGGCAAGACAACCTATGCAAACAGTTGGAACCATCCATTTACAATTCATAATCCTGATGACATCGCAAAAAATGCTGGCGGCGATGCCGGGAACAGACTTATAGCTGCTGGTCGCATTATCCATGAACGTATCTACGCTGATATTGGTGCGAGGCGTTCGTTTGGATTTGAAACGACTATGGCGGGAACCAACTGGCAGACAATAATGAAAACCTGTGTCGAGCAGAACTATTTTGTATATCTGCATTTCATTTGCGTACAAAACTTGGATGTGTCGAGATCTCGTGTCGCGCAAAGAGTGAGCATCGGCGGTCATGGCGTGCCGGAAGTTGACCAACTTCGACGCTTTCAACGCGTTCTGGACAATTTGCCCAAAGCAATCCTACTGGCAGACGCGGCCTATATTTACGACAATTCTGAGAAACAAGGTCATAAGTTGATAGGTTGTTATGACCATGGCATAAACACTTATCGTTCAAATAGTTTTGATTGGTTGCCTACATAGGACGGACACATCATCGCCCATTTTTTGCAACTGTAACGCCGCGCCACCCGCTCAGAGCCACAAGCCCACTCACCTCGCGATTTCAGGTCCACCCTGAAGCGCCACCAAGCGGCGGCCAATGTCCATCATGGAATTGCCCAAATTTTCCATGTCGGATCTGCGATCATCATCAACTTCTGCGCGCCATTGCGCGATGCGCTGTTCCAATGTGGTCATTGAGTTGTCCCGTTCTTTCGCCCACCGCTGGTCCTCATCTGCGATGTGCTTTGTGAATGAATTTGAAAGTTCGAGATATTCCCCACGAAGGCCCATCTCGATTTCATGCATACGTTTCTCCATAACATCTGACAGAATTTCAAGCTTGAGTTTCATGCCGCTGCGCATTTCAGCGAGAATACTCCTTTGCTCATCGCGAAATTCTTGCAACTGATCATCGACATGTTGCTTGAGCGCGCTGATGTCCTGGTTCTGCCCTTCGAGAAGTCCGGTCATCCGCGTGGCATTGTCTGTGGCTTCACCGAGATGTTTTTCAACCACATCGAAGTGCTCATCCGCATCAAATTTCTGTTCTTCTAAAATATCCAGCAATTCCTCAAACCGCGCCTCGTTAAGCCGCGTCTGGGGGCCCACGATAATGTCGCGCAGTTGGCTCATCAGGTTTTCAACGGGCGCGCCGTCCTTCGACATATTGCGCAGCCTGCGTCCCAATCCAGCGCTTTCGCCAACTTCGACGCCGTTCAGGGATTCTGGATTCACATCCCGTCTATCCGTTCCGGACAGAAATGAGATGACTTTCGATATAGCCATGGAATACTCCTCGCAAGGGCCGTCCCATACAAGGTCTAATCTCGATAACAGTTGAAAGCCGCACGAAGGCCGTCTTCATTAACCCTTTAACCCCAAAAACAAGCCAAGGCGAGAGAATGGTTAAGACAAGGTTAACGATGGAGGCGCTGCCCGCTGCACTGCGCCGCTTTCTGCCTTGTGAGGGCCTGTTCCTTGGCCTAAACCAGCATCTTCTGCAGCGCCTCAAAAGAGGCTGAAAGACATTCCGGTGCGGCGGACCCTGAGGGGCGTCAAGACGGAGCTGCCTTCCACCGCCGCGTCGGCGGCGCTGCTTTATGGGAAGGCAGGAAATGACTGAAAAATTGGGCGTCATGCTTTGCGGCCATGGCAGCCGGAACCGCAAGGCGGTCACCGAATTCGCCAAACTTTCCGAACATCTGAAAAAGCGCCTGCCGCATTATCCAGTTGAATTCGGCTATCTGGAATTTGCCACGCCAATCATCCGCGAGGGCTTGGACAAATTGCGCGAATCTGGGGCGAACCGCATTCTCGCTGTGCCCGGTATGCTGTTCGCTGCTGGTCATGCCAAAAATGATATTCCATCGGTGCTCAATGCCTATGCCGCGCAGAATAATTTACAAATCGACTACGGCAAGGAACTGGGCATTGATCCCAAAATGATGCGCGCGGCGGGTGATCGTATTCAGCAAGCCATTGATGCGGCTCCAACGCATGTTGAAAAACACGATACGCTGTTGCTCGTCGTCGGCCGGGGCGCGTCTGATCCTGACGCCAATTCAAACGTGGCCAAAGTGATGCGCATTTTGTGGGAAGGTTTTGGTTTTGGCTGGGGCGAAGTGGCCTATTCCGGCGTCACCTTCCCGTTGGTGGAGCCAGCACTCGAACATGTGACCAAGCTGGGCTTCAAGCGTATCATCGTGTTCCCCTATTTTCTGTTCACGGGTGTTCTGGTGCAACGCATTTATATGGCGGCAGATGCTGTGGCTGCCAACCACTCCAATGTCGAATTCCTCAAAGCGCCTTATCTGAATGACCACCCGGCCGTGGTTGAAACTTTCGTTGAACGCATTGAGCAGATCATCTCGGGCGACATCGCCATGAATTGCCAGATGTGCAAATATCGCACAGCGGTTCTGGGCTTTGAAGCCGAAGTGGGTGCTGTTCAAGAAAGCCATCATCACCACGTCGAAGGCATGAGCGCTAAAGAATGTTTGCAATGTGATGCGAGCGGAAACTGCACTGGCCTCTGCCAGGACGGCCCGTTCAAACTGACATCTAAACCCAATGCGCACGTTCATTTGGAAAACCATGATCACGGCCACACCCATGCGGTCTATCCGCATGCGGATCATCCGCTGGGGCCGATCTCTATGAAGTCAAAATGATTCACATCACCCTCCTCACAAACCGTCACCCCTGCGCAGGCAGAGGTCCAGCTTTCTTCGCATGTTGCGGCGATCAAGAAAGCTGGATTCCTGCCTTCGCAGGAATGACGGATATTTCGGGGTTCAATAATGTTTAACTATTTAAAGAACCCCGCCGAAATTTACGGGCGTTCCTTTGAAATCATTCGGCGTGAAACCAATTTATCGTCGGTCCCTCAAGATGCACAAGAAATGGCCGTGCGGATCATCCATTCCTGTGGCATGCCGGAGATTGTTTCAGATTTGGTGATCACGCCAGATTTTGCGGGTTCCGCGAAAAAGGCGCTGGCAGCCAAACGCCCCATCTTGGTCGATGTTGAAATGGTCCGCCATGGCATTATCGCGCGGCAATTACCTGAAGGCGTTGAAATCATCTGTACACTGAATGATCCGCGCGCACGCGCAATTGGCGTTGCTCAATCCATCACGCGCACGGCAGCATCTACAGAACTCTGGAAAGACCAGCTCCAAGGTGCGATCGTGGTGATCGGCAATGCACCAACAGCACTCTTCGCACTTTTGGAAATGATCCATGCAGGCGCACCCAAACCCGCTTGCATCGTGGCCATGCCAGTGGGGTTTGTCGGGGCAGCCGAAAGCAAAGCCGAGTTGATCCGCAACAACTGCGGCATCCCCTATGCCTCCATCAAAGGCCGCAAAGGCGGATCAGCCATGGCATCTTCCGTCGTGAATGCTTTGACGAGCACCCCGCAATGAACAAGTGGCTCACCGTCATCGGCATGGGAGAGGACGGCTGGGAGGGCCTTTCCAATCGCGCACGTCTGGCCATCAAGGCAACGGATGTGATTGTCGGTTCGCAACGTCTGCTCGATCTCCTCCCCAAGATCAAAGCCGAACGTCACGAATGGCCCCAGCCTTTCTCGGCTATTTTCGAACAGATCAAACCAATGCGGGGCCGCAACACGGTGATCCTCGCCACGGGCGATCCGATGAATTTTGGCGTGGTGCGCAAGTTAAAAGAGCTCATACCATTTGAAGAGATGACAATTATTCCACACCTCTCAGCCTTCTCCCTGGCGGCATCTCGCATGGGCTGGAGCTTGCCGGATTGCGACACGCTTACCATTCATGGAAGGCCAGCTGCAAATCTCGAAGCGTTCATTCAGCCCGAGGCAAAGCTGATCGTGCTCACTGCCGATAAAACATCCATCCCTGAAATTGCGCGGCGTTTGGCGGCGCGCGGATTTGAAAACAGCGTGATCACCGTTCTGGAAAATCTCGGCGGTGAACGCGAACGCGTGTCGCACTTTGATCCGCACACGGATTATTCCGATCTCAACACCGTAGCAATCCAATGCATCGCTTCTCCCAAGGCCAAGATCTATTCGCGCCTTGCAGGTCTGCCCGACGAAGCCTTTGTCCATAATGGCCAGTTGACCAAGCGCGAAGTGCGTGCCGCCACCTTGGCAGCACTCGCCCCGGCCCCTGATCAACTGTTGTGGGACATTGGTGCGGGTTGCGGCTCCATCGCCATTGAGTGGATGCGCTCGACTCGCGGCTCTGAAGCCTGCGCCATTGAACCCAACCCAGAACGCCAAGCGATGATCGCCACCAATGCGGATCAATTGGGCACACCACGCTTGAAGATTATCCAATCGAACGCACCTGAAGGTCTGGCGGGTCTTCCCACGCCACATGCGGTTTTCATTGGCGGTGGCATTTCAGATGCGGGCGTTTTTGAAGCCGCTTGGGCCGCGCTCAAGTCCGGCGGAAACTTGGTGGCCAATGTGGTGACAATTGAAGGTGAAATGCATCTCTATGATTTGCAGGAAAAGCATGGGGGCCACTTGGTGAAGATGGACATATCCAACCTCACCAAGGTTGGGCCTTATCGCGCCATGAAGCCGCGCATGAGTGTAACCCAATGGCGGGTTCAAAAACCATGGTGACCGGAAAACTCTATGGCGTAGGCGTGGGCCCCGGCGATCCAGAATTGATGACGGTGAAAGCCTGGCGCCTGATCTCCACAGCTGATGTGATCGCCTATCTCTGCGCCAACGGGAAGGATTCAACGGCGCGCGACATCGCTTTGCCTTTCCTGCCGGAAGCGGTTGCTGAAATCGCCATTGATATGCCCATGAAGGTTGAGCGTGAGCCTGCGCAACGTGCCTATGATCAAGGGGCTGAAGAGATTGCGGCGCAACTGTCGCGCGGCAAGGATGTAGTGATGCTCTGCGAAGGTGATCCCTTCTTCTACGGAAGCTTCATGTATATTTTCGAACGCCTCGCCTCAAAGTTTGAAACCATTGTGGTGCCGGGTGTCACCAGCATCACCGCCGCCGCAGCCGCCATCGGCCAGCCGCTGGTGTCGCGCGATGAAGCATTGAAAGTTCTCCCCGCCACCATG
>JAYWAB010000196.1:0-36379 GCA_043782835.1 Aestuariivirga sp. | reverse complement strand
ACGTTCCTGATCTGTATGTTGCTGGTCTATCCTTTCTCAGGCAGCGCCTATGCCCTGTTGTTTGGCACCGTGCGCAGCGTGGCCAATGAGGTTGACGTAACGCAGGCGGCATCGATCAACTCAGCCGTGCGCAGTTTTTATGCGATCTCGTGGATCGTCGTGCCCGCACTTGTTGGCCTGTTTATTGCGGCGACCGCGCGGCCCTCTGACAGTTTTGCCATTGCGGCTTTGGCTTTTGTTTTGTGCCTCTTGTTCTATTGGCGCTTCGGGCCAAGCATTGCGGGCACATCCGCATCGGCGGGTTCGGCTGCGGCCAATCTGCGCGAGGCCCTGGGTTTGGTTGTGCAAGGCGGAAGGCTGACACGCCTTGCGGCGCTTGCCTTGGTGAATAGCGTGCATCCGCTGATCGCTGCGGCCTTTCCGCTGATCCTCACGCAGCAGCTTCACGGCAGCACCGCGCAACTGGGTGTCTTTGCAGGCTTGGTCGCCGCACTGGAAATTCCAATCATGCTGGGCGTTGGCGCTGCGGTTCGGCGCTTTCCCCTTTGGCAGGTGATTGTGAGTGGTGGCGTCATTCATGCCGTCTTCCTGTTGTCATTGACATTGATCAACAGCACCGGGCCGCTCTATTTTCTGGCCCTGCTGAATGCGGCGGGCAACGCGGTGTTGCTGACACAACACCTCACCTATGCGCAAGATTTACTGCCAGATCGGCCGGGCTTGGGCAGTTCCCTGCTTTCGGTCACCAACCTCATCTCACGCGCGGCGGCGGCTTTGCTTTTTGCGGCCATCGGCGGGGCTTACGGCATTCAAGGCGCACTTTGGGCGGGGGCTGCGGTGTGTACCTTTGGCTGCTTTGGCATTGCAGCTTTAGCGCGGCGCGCTAGAGCCTAAAATCAAACGTCGCGCTTTGCGGTTTGGCGCTGGCGTCAAACTTCAACAAAGCGCATGTGGGCAAGCCTTGGGCGATCGTATCGTCATCGAAAGTGAGTTTATCGCCGGTCAGCGATGGGATGATCAGTTGCGTTGTCAGAACCTTAGCGCCAGCGGTGATCTTGAAATGAATGTGCCGCGTGCGGCCGGTGTATTCGCCGGGATAAATCGACGTGAAGCTATATGCGCCGCCAGCATCTGTGGTGATATAGCCACGCAAGGCGATGTCTTCTGGCTTGTAGGCGCTGATCGGGCCATTGTTATTGGGATGGTAAGAGCCTGCACTGTCGGTGTGCCAGATTTCGATCTTGGCATTGGCCACGGGTTTTGTAGTGTCGAGGCCCTCAAAGACATGACCGGAGATTTGAATTGGCGTGCCCGGCAAATTGCTGGTGTTGAGATTGTTATCTTTCAACGCGCCTGTGCCCGAGACGAAATAGGGCCCTTCGGTAACGGCAACGGAGAGGCCGCAACCCGCTTTCTCGGCCGCAGTCAACACTTTTGCGTCTGGTGGCCCACCCAGGTTGCGCATCGAGGTGACGCCCGCAGCGATGGCCAGGACGGCGACGGCCCCCAATAAGAAATTTCTCATGTTCAACTCCTCTTGACCAAGACGGCTTGGCTTTCGCATTGCGCCGCACTAAGTTTCACAGATGATGGCGATGCGACCGACACTCTACCCCCTACCGCTGATTGGATGGAAGGAACATGTTTTGTTGCCCCTTCTGGGCCACGGCCAGGTGGCGGCCAAGATTGACACCGGCGCGCGCACCGCAGCGCTGCACGCGGAAGACATATCAATCTGGGGGCGCAAAGTGCGTTTTACTTTTGAATCGGCGGGGCGGCGCTTGCGCTGCGAAGTGCCTTTGGCCGATGTGAAGCGGATCAAAAGCTCCAACGGGGCCAGCCAGTTACGCCCGGTTATTGAGACAATGATTCATGTGGGGACACATCAATTCGAAACGCTCATCACTTTGACGGATCGGGCCGACATGGGGGTACCCATGCTGCTGGGCCGCGACACTTTGAAGGGGCGCTTTCTGGTCAATCCCTCGCGCAGCTTTCTGCTGAGCCGCAGAAAGGTTTCACCATGAAAATCGCTTTGCTCACGCGTAACCAAAAACTCTATTCGCACCAGCGCATCATGGAAACAGCCGTGGGGCGCGGTCATGAGATTGTGCCTCTGGATTATCTGCGCTGCTATATGAACATCACGTCGCGCAAGCCAGAGCTGCGCTATATGGGCGAGAAGCTTCAGGGTTTTGATGCTGTGATCCCGCGCATTGCAGCCTCGCATACGTTCTATGGCCTCGCGGTGCTCCGACAATTTGAGATGATGGGGGTTTATCCTTTGAATGAAAGCGTTGCCATTGGGCGCAGCCGCGACAAGCTGCGCTCTCTGCAACTCTTGGCGCGCGATGGTGTGGGGCTTCCGGCCACCGCCTTTGCCAATGATGCGCAGCGCACCGAAGAGATTCTGGCGCTGGTGGGCGGAGCACCTGTGGTGATCAAGTTGCTTGAAGGCACGCAGGGCATCGGCGTCGTGCTCGGCGAAACGCATAAATCTGCCAAGTCAGTGATCGAAGCTTTTCATGGCGCCAATGTCAACATTCTGGTGCAGGAGTTTATTTCTGAAGCCGAGGGGCGCGATATTCGCGCCTTTATTGTGGGCCGCAAAATTGTGGCCGCAATGGAGCGCACGGGCCCCAAGGGCGAGTTCCGCTCGAATTTACACCGCGGCGGCACGGCGGCGATCACCATGTTGACGCCCGCTGAAAAATCAACGGCGCTCAAAGCCGCGCAGAGTATGGGGCTCAATGTGGCGGGCGTGGATATGTTACGCTCCAAGGGCGGGCCGGTGGTGATGGAAGTGAATTCATCGCCCGGGCTTGAAGGCATCGAAGAAGCTTCGGGCAAAGACGTGGCCAAGGCGATGATTGAATTTTTGGAACGTGCGGCAAGGCCGGGCCATACCAGAACGCGGGGCAAGGGATGAAGGCTTTTGAATTTGGCGGAGCGATGATTGCGCCCGGCACGCAAGAGATGATTGAGCTTGAGGTTTCTGTTCTGGCCAATAGCACGCGGCTGAACTTGCCTGTGCATGTGGTGCATGGCCGCAATGCTGGGCCTTGTTTTTTCATGTCGGGGGCCATTCATGGCGATGAAATTCAAGGCGTGGAAATCATCCGCCGGGTTCTGGCCGCGCTGAAGGGTGTTGAACTTTCGGGCACGATTCTGGCTGTGCCTATCGTCAACAGTTTCGGCTTTCTCACCCACTCACGCTATCTGCCGGACAGGCGCGATTTGAACCGTTCTTTTCCGGGTTCCGATCGCGGTTCGCTGGCCTCATTATTGGCTGACCTGTTTTTCGTGCAGGTTGTCCAGCGCGCGCAATATGGCATTGATTATCATACGGCGGCTCTTCACCGCAGAAACCTGCCGCAAATTCGCTTGGCACCAGACGACAAGAAGTTGATGGCACTGGCTGAGGCCTTCGCGCCACCTGTTATTCTCACCGCGAAGT
Organism: Aestuariivirga sp.; assembly: GCA_043782835.1. Taxonomy (GTDB): domain Bacteria; phylum Pseudomonadota; class Alphaproteobacteria; order Rhizobiales; family Aestuariivirgaceae; genus Aestuariivirga. The sequence goes on along the minus strand of JAYWAB010000196.1, from coordinate 32,922 downwards.
TGCGCGATGGCAGCTTGCGCAAAGCGGCCTTGAGTGCTGGTGTGCAAATGCTCCTCTATGAAGGTGGCGAAGCGTTGCGTTTTGACGAAATGGCCATTGATACGGCTGTGCAGGGCACCCTTCGATTGCTGAAGGTCATCGGCATGATTGAAACAGCACCGGCGGCGCCACCCCATGCAGCAAGTTTCCACTCCAGTTCCAGTTCTTGGCTACGCGCGCCCGAAGGTGGCATTCTGCATTCCTTGCGCCGGGCCGGAGACAGGGTTGGGTCGGGTGAAGACGTAGGCGTGATCACCGGACCTTTGGGCGAGAACCCAACTTCAGTTGTTGCCGAAGATGCCGGCATGATCATCGGGCGCACAAATTTGCCGATTGTGAACCGGGGGGACGCGTTGTTTCACATCGCAAGGCTGAAACCAAAAGCCCGGGCGGCCATCCAGGCTGTGCCGGATGAGGATGAGATTATTTAAGCTCACTTGCCCGTGGTATAGGCCGCTTTGCCCCAGAGCGCTTTCACACGCGCGTCGCGGCCGCAGGCTTGGCGGTAATCTTCATAGGCATCGGCCTGTTTGATATAGCCAAAGCGCGTCAATACGCGATTTTGGCCGAGATAGTAATTCTGGTGATAATCCTCAGCATCGGCAAAAGTTGTGAAGGGGCGGATCGGAGTGACGATCTTTTGGCCTAGTGCTTTTTCAGCTTCAACCTTGGCGGATTCGGCGATTTTCTTCTGCTCATCGTTCATGGCAAAGATCACTGATGTATAGGCGTCGCCGCGATCGCAGAATTGCCCGCCTGCATCAACCACATCGGTTGAACGCAAGAACCTCGCAACAAGATCAGTATAGCTCACCACGTCAGCATCAAAGCTCACTTTGACAGCTTCCTGGTTGCCTTCGTGGTTGCGGTAAGTCGGATTCTTGATGGTGCCGCCGGCATAGCCGGAGATGGTTTCTGTCACCCCTTTGACGTGATCAAAATCTGACTCCACACACCAAAAGCAGCCCCCCGCAAAAATGGCCGTTTCGGTTTTGGCCTCGAGCTGTGAAGCTGCAAGCGGCAAGAGAAAAAAGGTGAGAAAGAAAGAGATAAGGACTTTGCGCATCGGGTTCTCCATTGCCCCATACTAGCACCGCCCAGCTTATTGGCCAAACAAACCCGCACACAAGATTGTGAGAAGTAGTGAGACATGCCAAACTGGGCCGATCATTGTTTGGGGGACTGTATGAAACTTCCACGCCGCGCTTTTATTTCTGCGCCGATGCTGCTGGTGCAAGCGGGCGCTGCTCAGGCAGCAGCTGGATTTAATCTCGAAGCTGCGCTGGCCAAAGCTAAGGCTGAAGGTGGAGTTTTGCATGTGCCGCCTGGGCGGTTTGATGCGCAAGGCTTGGTAATTGATTTTCCGCTGGTGGTTTTGGGCGTGCCGGGTCAGAGCGTTTTGACCACGCAAGGTGGAGCGCCGATTTTCACCGTGCAAAACTGTGCAGATGTCACGCTGTCTGGCCTGCATTTTGATGGTGCCCAGAAGCCGATGACGGATGAATTGCCGGGCCTTGTCGTGGGGTGGAAGGTGGAGCGGTTGATGGTGGAGGCCTGCCACTTCAGCAAGAGCGGGCGCAGTGGGCTGAAGATTGAAGAATGTTCCGGCACAGTGCAGAATTGCCATTTCAATGCCATTAAGGAAGCTGCACTGATCGCTGTCAACTCAAATGGCCTGATGATCTCCAACAATACGGTCGATGATATTGGCAATAATGGTATTCAGGTTTGGCGGCACAAGCTGGAAGAAGACGGCACACAGGTGATCGGCAACCGGGTTTCCAATATCCGCTCAGAAGCCGGTGGCGATGGGCCCAATGGCAATGGCATCAGCGTGTTCAACGCGGGCAGTGTGATCATTGCCAACAACCGGGTGACGGATACATTTTATTCCTCGATCCGCTGCAATTCCGGCAGCAATGTGCAGATCATCGGAAATTCGCTGGCGCGTTCACAGGAAACTGCGCTTTATGTGGAATTCAATTTTCAGGGCGCCGTCGTCGCCAATAACATTATCGAAGATGCGGCGCATGGGATTTCGATCACCAATTTCGATGTTGGCGGGCACCTCGCCGTATGTACGGGAAACGTGGTGCGCCGGATGCATGGCAGCAAGACAACGGCCGCGACTGATGGCGTGGGCATTCATTGTGAGGCGGATACACTCGTTTCGAACAATGTGATCGAGGATGCCGAAAGCATCGGCATCAATTTGGGTTGGGTTGATTTCTGCCGCAATGTCACCGCGCAGGGCAATGTGATCCGCAGTTGCGGCCTGGGCATTGGCTTTTCAGTGGCTGAAGGTGCCAGGCAGATTTTGATCGCGGGGAACATGATAGATCACGCGCCCAAGGGGGCTATTGTTGGCATGAAAGGCGACCTGCAGGCGACGGGCGATTTTCTGAAAGATGAGACGACCGTTCCGGCACATGTGCACATGTATGGCAATGTGGTTACGGGGTAGCCGTCACACTGCCCACTGCGATCTTGCGCCAGTTGGCCAAGGGTTGGGCTGCAAAGCTTGTAAGGCTTTGACACTCTTCTTCGCTCCACACATCTAGCTTCGCCAGCATCTGTGCTACCGCCACTTCGGCCCCCCGCGCCGCGCCATCATCGCATTTCAGGGCAAAACCTAGCCCTGCATGGGCAATGGTGCCGCAAAAAACACCCTCGGCCCCCATTTTGATAAATAAGCGCGGCACGGCGTGCATGATTTTGGTATCGAGCCTGTTGGTGCCCGCGATCAGGAACGGATGGTTGCGGGCGGCACGCAAAATCCATTGTGCGGCCTTATTTTGTTGACTGGACAGCCGTGCAAAACCCAGGGCCACATTAGGCATGGGCAAGGCCCATGTCGGCAAGGAACAGCCATCAACAGCCATTGGAGCGTTCGCGATATTGAAGTCGCACAAGTTTGTAACCGTCGCGGCGACTGCCTGCTGTACCGGATGGTCCAGATGCACATACCCTTCCAATGATGCGCCGAGATATTTGGCCAAGGCCAACATGCCCGCATGTTTGCCCGAACAGGTGTTGTGCACTTGTTGGAGTGTTTCACCGTGGCGGAGCAGTTCGTAACTCGCCTCGCGCCAAGAAGGCATATGGGCACCACATTCCAGACAGGTTTCCACAATCCCAGCTCTGGCCAAAATATCTCGGGTGAGACGCACATGTTCTGGCTCACCCCCATGGGACGAACAGCAGATGGCAATATGTTCATCAGTAAGGCCAAAGTGTTTGGCGGCACCACTTTCAATCATCGGCAGGCATTGAAAGGCTTTGATAGCCGAACGCGGGAAGAAGGCGGCTTCGTGATCGCCAGTATTGGCAAAAACCTTGCCGGTTGCGTCCACAACCACAAAGGCCCCCCGGTGGCGGCTTTCCGGCGTGTCTCCCCGGAAGACTTCGGCGATTACAGGATTTGTCATCCCCCTCGCATAGCAGGCTGGAAAAATCCTTCAAGGTGTTGCATCCTGAGGTTTTTGGTGTGGTGTTCATTTGATTTACGATCTGTTTATTATCGGTGGCGGTGTCAACGGCGCGGCCATTGCACGCGACGCGGCAGGGCGCGGGCTTTCGGTTTTTCTGGTGGAGCAGAATGACCTTGCTTCAGGAACGTCTTCAGCTTCGACCAAGCTCATCCACGGCGGCTTGCGGTATCTCGAATATTATGAGTTTCGTCTGGTGCGCGAGGCCTTGATTGAACGCGAGGTTTTGCTCAATGCGGCGCCGCACATCATTTGGCCGCTGCGCTTTGTGCTGCCACATCATGCCGGACTGCGCCCGCGCTGGTTGATCCGCCTGGGCTTGTTTCTCTATGATCACCTAGGGGGCCGCAAGATTTTGCCGGGCACGCGCAGTGTCGATCTGACGCAGGATGAAGTGGGAACCCCCCTGCGCGAGGAGTTCACTCATGGTTGGGAATATTCTGATTGCTGGGTGAATGATGCGCGTTTGGTGACGCTTTATGCGGTGGATGCCCGAACAAAGGGCGCTGTCATCCGCACACGGACGAAATGCTTAGATGCATCACGTGGTGCCGATGGTTGGGAGATGGCAATTGAAAGTGACGGCGCGCGCGAACAAGTCAACGCCAAGTTTCTGGTCAACGCGGCGGGACCTTGGGTGAGCGACGTGTTGGCCAAAGTGGTGCACCAGAATGAGCCCGCCAAAGTGCGCATGGTCAAAGGCAGCCACATTGTGGTGGACAGGCTTTATGATCATGACAGATGCTATATCTTTCAAAATGGTGATGGCCGCGTTGATTTCGCAATTCCCTATGAGGATAAGTTCACTCTGATCGGAACGACAGACCTTGATTATCAGGGCGCGCCCGAGAGGCCCGAAATAACAGATGATGAGATTCAATATTTACTGGGCGCGGCGGGCGCATATTTTAAACGGCCCATTACCAAGGACATGATCCGGTGGACCTATTCCGGTATTCGCCCGCTTTATGATGATGGCGCATCGGATGCGAAATCCGCAACGCGAGATTATGTGTTGAAGCTGGAAGGCGCTGCGGGTCAGCCACAGATGTTGTCCGTGTTTGGCGGTAAGATCACCACGTCACGCAAACTGGCAGAGGCGGCGCTGGCGAAACTTGCGCCCTTCTTTCCGCAGATGAAAAAACCGTGGACGGCGGGGGCAAAATTGCCCGGCGGCATGACCTATGCGGATGTGCCGACTTATATCGCTGCCCAGCAGAAGGCCTATTCTTTCCTCAAACCGCAGAACATTGAGCGGTTGTTTCGTGCTTATGGAACGCGGATGGACGAGATTTTGCAGCGTGCTCGCTTTGCCAGTGATCTGGGGGCAAGCTTTGGCCCACTTTCAGCCCATGAAGTTGAATATTTAAAGCGCGAAGAGTTCGCCGTTACATCGGAAGATATTCTCTGGCGACGATCAAAATTGGGCCTGCATATGAAACCAGACGAAATTGAATCATTGAAAGCCTATTTGGGCGAGACCGAAAAGCCAAAACGCAAGGCAACCAAATCAAATGGCTGATTTCATTCTGGCGATTGACCAAGGGACGACATCGACACGTGCCATCGTGTTTGACACGAAGCTCAAATTGCGCGGGCTCGGCCAGAGGGAATTCAAGCAATTCTATCCGGCATCGGGCTGGGTCGAACATGATGTGGAAGAGATTTGGCGATCGGTTTTGGCAACGGTGAAGCTTGCGATCAAGAAAGCAAAGACTAAGCCAACGCAGATCAAATCCATTGGCATTACCAACCAGCGCGAAACGACAGTGGTGTGGGAACGCAAAACAGGTAAGGCCATTCACAAAGCCATAGTCTGGCAAGATCGACGCACGGCGGACGTTTGTTCTGGGCTGAAAGCGCAGGGGCACGAGACGTTGTTTACACAGCGCACGGGCTTGCTGCTCGACCCATATTTCTCCGGCACAAAAATCGCATGGATTCTTGATCATGTGCCCGGTGCCCGGGCCAGGGCCGAAGCGGGGGAACTTTTGTTCGGTACGATTGACAGCTTTCTGATTTATCGGCTGACGGGAGGCAGGATGCACGCGACAGATGCGACCAACGCTTCGCGCACGCTGCTTTGCAATATTCACTCAGGCCAGTGGGATGATGAGCTGCTGGCCTTGCTAAAGGTGCCGCGCGCGATGTTGCCCACGATCAAAGATTGTGCCGCTGATTTTGGTGTTGCGGACAAGAAGCGTTTTGGTGCGGCCATTGCCATTGGTGGCGTGGCGGGGGATCAACACGCCGCGCTGATTGGACAGGCTTGTTTTACGCCCGGCATGATGAAATCCACCTATGGCACAGGGTGCTTTGCCATGTTGAACACTGGTGCAATGCCAGTGGCTTCAGCCAACCGTTTACTGACAACAATTGGCTATCAGTTGAAGGGCCAGCGCACTTATGCACTTGAAGGTTCCATCTTCATTGCCGGTGCTGCGGTGCAATGGTTGCGCGATGGGTTGAAGGTGATTAAATCTGCCGCTGAGACGGGCAAGCTGGCAATGGCGGCGGATATGCAACAGCAGGTTTATCTGGTTCCCGCCTTTGTCGGACTTGGTGCGCCTTATTGGAATGCGGAAGCGCGCGGGGCTGTCTTCGGGCTGACGCGCGGCACGACGAAGAACGAACCCGCAAAGGCGGCGCTGGAGGCGGTTTGTTATCAAACACGCGATCTTCTGGAAGCCATGCGCAAGGATTGGCCTGAAGCCAGCGAAACCGTTTTGCGTGTTGACGGCGGCATGACAGCTTCGGATTGGACGATGCAATGCCTTGCTGATATTTTGAATGCTCCAGTGGACAGGCCTGTTGTGGCAGAAACTACGGCGCTGGGCGCTGCTTATCTGGCGGGATTGCAGGCTGGGCTTTTGCCGCCGCCCGAAGAATTCGCGGCGCAATGGAAAAGGCAGAAACGTTTCACGGCCAAAATGAAGGCAGATGTTCGTGAGGCGAAATATGCAGGTTGGAAAGTGGCGGTTGGAAAGCTGTTGAGCTAAGCCGCGTGCAGCCAGTTTGGCCACATTTCCAAGCTGCCCCGAATAATCATATCAAATGCGACATAGAAAATAATGGCCAGACCGGCATAGGCGATCCAGCGAAAGCGATGGAGAAGACGCGCAATCAGCGATGCGGCAAGACCCATCAATGCCACAGACAGAACCAAGCCTGCCGCCAAAACATATGGATGTTCACGCGCCGCGCCCGCCACGGCCAGAACGTTGTCCAGCGACATGGAAATATCGGCCACGACAATCTGCCATGCGGCGGCTGTAAAACTCTTGCGGGGAGCTTGGCCCGCGATCTTGCCATCAAGGTTGAGGTCTTCGCCAGTGACCGCTTCGGCCGCATCTTGGGTGGCATGGTCTTGACGCAGCTCTCGCCACATTTTCCAACAGACCCAGAGCAGAAGCAGCCCGCCCACAAGTGCCAAGCCGATCAACCTCAGCAATTGAATGGCCACAAGCGCAAAAACAATGCGCAGGACCGTAGCCGCTCCGATGCCGACAAGAATGGCCTTGGCGCGCTGCTCTTTCGGAAGGCCTGCCGCCGCCATGCCAATGACAATGGCATTGTCGCCCGCGAGCACAAGATCAATCATCACCACCTTGAAAAAGGCGGTCAGCGCATCAGGCGCGAGCACGTGTTCAAACAATGGGCTTGCCCCGGAGATAAAACATTACACTTTATTTAGGGAGCCTGCCCTGATTTATCAAGTCGTAGCCTTCAATTTATGCGGTTCTGCCGATTGGCCACCAGATCGTCCACCACCGTCGGGTCTGCCAGTGTTGAAATATCACCCAGCGCGCCAAAATCATCTTCGGCGATCTTGCGCAAGATGCGGCGCATGATTTTTCCAGAGCGGGTTTTGGGCAGGCCCGGGGCGAACTGGATTTTGTCCGGGCTTGCAAAAGCGCCAATCTCTTTGCGCACATGGGCGACGAGATCCTTGCGGGTTTCATCATCACCCTTTTTGCCGGCCATCAGCGTCACGTAGCAATAGATGCCCTGTCCTTTGATGTCATGCGGATAGCCCACCACGGCAGCTTCGGACACGCCAGCCCAGCCGACGAGTGCTGATTCAACTTCTGCTGTGCCGATGCGGTGGCCCGAGACGTTGAGCACGTCGTCAACCCGCCCGGTGATCCAGTAATAGCCATCCTTGTCACGCTTGCAGCCATCGCCAGTGAAATACATGCCTTTGTAGGTGGAAAAATAGGTTTCAACAAAACGCTGATGATCGCCATAAACCGTACGAGCCTGGCCCGGCCAAGAGTCAAGCAGCACAAGGTTGCCCGAGGTTTCGCCTTCGAGGAACGCGCCTTTTTCGTCGACCAGGGCGGGCGTTACACCAAAGAGCGGCATGGCAGCGGAACCCGGCTTTAACTTATGTGCGCCGGCCAGCGGCGTCATCATGATGCCGCCGGTTTCAGTTTGCCACCATGTATCCACGATGGGGCAGCGGCCATCGCCTACCACACGGTGATACCACTCCCACGCTTCAGGATTGATTGGTTCCCCCACTGAGCCCAAAAGCCTGAGCGACTTGCGCGACGTTTTCTTCACAGACGCATCGCCCTGTTGCATCAACGCGCGCAAGGCTGTTGGCGCCGTATAGAAAATATTGACTTGATATTTATCCACCACTTCCCAGAAACGTGAGACCGATGGATAGTTCGGCACGCCTTCAAACATGAGTGATGTGGCACCATTGGCGAGCGGGCCATAAACGATATAACTGTGGCCTGTCACCCAACCCACATCTGCCGTGCACCAGAAGATTTCACCTTCGTGATAGTCAAAGACGGTGTGGAATGTGGAGGCGGCATAAGTGATATAGCCGCCCGTGGTGTGGAGCACGCCTTTGGGCTTGCCAGTGGAGCCCGATGTATAAAGAATAAAAAGCGGGTCTTCCGCTTTCATTTTCTCGGGCTCGCAGATGGCAGAGACTTTGGCGGCGGCCTCATGATACCAGACATCACGCTCAGCATTGAATGGCACGGCAGCCCCCGTGCGACGGACCATCAAAACTTTGGCACCCGCTTTGGTTTTTGCGACGGCTGCATCCGTATTGGCCTTCAACGGAATCTTTTTGCCGCCGCGAACGCCTTCATCCGCAGTGATCACAAAATGCGAATCTGCGTCATCCATGCGGCCCGCGAGACTTTCGGGCGAGAAGCCACCAAAGACAATGGAATGGACGGCGCCGATGCGCGTGCAGGCCAGCATAGCGTAAGCAGCTTCCAGGATCATCGGCAAGTAGATGGTCACGCGGTCGCCCTTCTTCACGCCCATCTTTTTTAAAACATTGGCAAAGCGGCAGACATGATCGTGCAGTTCCTGATAGGTGACTTTGCGCTCATCATAAGGGTTATCACCTTCCCAGATCAGCGCCACTTGGTGGCCGCGCTTTTTCAGGTGGCGATCAATACAATTATATGAGACATTGAGAACGCCGTCTTCATACCATTTGATTGAGACATTCGGATATTCGAAAGTTGTGTTCTTGATTTTTTTGGGGAACTTGAACCAATCAATGCGCTTGGCTTCTTTGGCCCAGAATTTTGCTGGGTCTTTCAGCGAATCCGCATAGGATTTATTGTAGGCAGCAGCATCGACATGGGCGCGTTTTTTCCATGCGGCGGGAACTGGATATATTTTATCAGACAAAGCATTTCTCCCAGAATTCAATCGCCACTTTGCATAGCCGTTGCATTGTGTTTAAGCGCAGAATGCTTGGGATAAAAGTGATTTTTGCGTCATGACCCGTTTAAGCGCGCAGCTTCCACACGGCGCTGCGCTTGATTTCTGTGTCTTCCAAGTCACGCGTCACAGGCACTTCATAATGGGACACTTCTGTCAATTGGTCTTTGGGCAGATAGGCGCGGCCGGGATCACCAATCAGGATTTCAGCCCTGGACTGTTTGAGAAAGCTCATGCAACTTGCTGCGGTGGACTGTTCATAGAAAAGATCGCCGACTAAAATCAGGTCAAAGACATCTGGGGTTTTGGCCAGAAGGTCTTGGCTGGTGATGGCCAGTTCAACATTGTTCAATTTCGCGTTCAATGCGATTGCAGCACAGGCAATTGTATCAATATCAGCGGCGAGAACGGAGCTGGCGCCCGCAAGCTTGGCGGCAATGGCGACAAGGCCGGAGCCAGAGGCCAGATCGAGAACTGCTTTGTTGCGCACCAGTTCCGGGTGATCGAGAATATAACGCGCCAGCGCTTGGCCACCGGCCCAAGCGAAGGCCCAGAAGGGCGGCGGCAGACCCATGGCACCCAATTCCTCTTCGGTCTTCTGCCACAGGGGCAAAGCTTCATGGGCAAGGTGAAGTTTGATTTCCGGCACAAGCGGAACTGGGAGTTGCTCCGTGTGCTGATCAACGAACGATGTATGGTTGATCAAGCCCGATGACCTGCCATTTTGCAAATATGGCTCCATTCGGCGTCGGTCACAGGCTGCACCGAGAGGCGCGAGTTCACAACCAGAACCATGCCTTTCAACTTTGCTTCCAGCTTGATTTCATCGAGAGTCACATGGCGCGGCAAGGGCGCAACGGCACGAATATCTACACATTCCCATGTCGGATTTTCAGCGGTTAAATCGACATGGACCAATTGGCACACTTCCACGATGCCCACCACGGCTTTGCCGATATTGGAATAATAAAAGAAGCCCTGATCGCCTAATTCCATCAGGCGCATGTTGTTACGGGCTTGGTAGTTGCGGATTCCCGTCCACGCTTCGCCGGCCTTGCCCTTGGCGGCAAGCTGATCATAAGAGAACACATCCGGCTCGGATTTGAAGAGCCATTTCGCCATTATTTTGCCTCCGGATTATTCAGCGCCCAACGCCAGGCTTTGATTTCAACCGATGCAAAGAGGCCTGCCATTTTATAAGGATCATTGGCAGCAATCACTGCGGCGGCGTTGCGGGTTTCGGCCTCGATCATCACCAAGCTGCCGATTGCAATTTCTTCATCATTCAAAAACGGCCCGGCAAATTTCATCTTCTCGCCCAAGCTGGTCAAATAGGCAAGGTGCTGAGGCCGCACTTTGGCGCGCAGCTCGCTGCTGTTGGCATTGTCGGTGCAGAGAAGGGCGTAGAGCATTTTGGTCCTTATTGATTTTCGGCCCGCACAGGTCGTGCGAGCAATTTTGTGATTTCATCATGCGGGGTGGAATGGCCTGCCACAATATTGGCAACGGCGGTGACGATAGGCATGTCTATTTTCTTTTCGAGCGCAAGCTTTGCCGCTATGCCTGCTGAGTAAGCCCCCTCCACCACACCGCGTGCTTCAGCCATCGCCTCCACCAGCGAGGCTCCACGCCCAATGGCATGACCATAGGCATAGTTGCGGGATTTTGCACTGGTGCAGGTCAGCATCAAATCACCAATGCCGGATAGCCCCATTAAGGTTTCGCTTTGCGCACCTTGCGCGCGGGCGTAGCGCGAAAGTTCGGCAAAGCCGCGTGTGACCAGGCTGGCGCGCGCGCTTTCGCCCAAGCCCTGTCCCTCACAGATGCCGCAAGCAATCGCGAGAATATTCTTCATGGCCCCGCCGATCTCAACGCCCTTCACATCAGTCGTTGGATAGATGCGGAAATGCGTGGTGCCCAGTTTTTCTGCCCATTGAATAGCGGCAGGCCCCGCGAGTGTCACTGCGGTGGGCAATCCTGCGATCACATCGGCCGCAAAACTCGGACCAGAGAGGGCATAAAATTCCGATTGCGGGGCAACTTCGGCAGCCACTTCGGCCATCAGCTTGCCGCTGGCGCGTTCGATACCCTTTGCGGCTGAGATCAACGGAGTTCGGCCAACAGCGATTTTACTCAACACCTCACGCATATGTTGAGCGGGAACGGCGGCAACAAATACATCGTTTGAGTGTGGCAAAACCGGATTGCGGCGCGACCAAATGGCAATCTCATGACCCGCTTTTGCAAAAACTATGACTAAAGCCCTGCCCCACGCACCATCACCGATAATGACAATCCTGCTCATGCCTTGGCTCCCATTTTGCCAAAGCCGTAGACCGGCGCTGAAATTGAATCGAGCGGCCAGCGCGGGCGGGCGGCAAAATCGAGCCCGTCCGTCAGGCCCAGCGCCAAGCGCTCGGCGCCGGCCCAAGCGATCATGGCGGCATTGTCCGTACACAGATGAAAAGGCGGCACGTTGAGCGTGACGCCATGGACGGCGCATTGCTTTTCGAGCACACCACGCAAGGCCGCATTGGCGGCGACACCGCCTGCAACGACCAGTGTGGGCTGGACGATTGTGTGCAGGTTTCGGAATGCGGCAAAAGCTTTGACCAATCGATCTGAAAGCGTATCCGCCACGGCCTGCTGGAAAGACGCACAGACATCGGCAATATCTTGCTCGGACAACAATCCCAGTTCACGCACAGATTCACGCACAGCGGTTTTGAGACCAGAGAAAGAGAAGTTGCAATCAGCGCGGCCTTTCAGGGGCCTCGGGAAATCAAAGCGTGCTACATTGCCGCGCTTGGCTTCAGCTTCCACGCGCGGGCCGCCGGGCAGCCCGAGGCCCAGAAGTTTGGCCACTTTGTCGAACGCTTCGCCCAAAGCATCATCAATGGTTGTGCCCAACCTGGTGTAACGGCCCACGCCCGCAACAAGCTGAAATTGCGTGTGGCCGCCGGAAATAAGCAGCAGCAGGTAGGGGAAATCGCATTTCGTCAACAGGCGGGGGGTCAGTGCGTGGCCTTCGAGATGGTTCACGGCTAAGAATGGAATACCGCGTGCCAAAGCAATTCCTTTGGCCTCCATCACGCCCACAAGCAGCCCGCCCAGGAGGCCCGGCCCAGCGGTAGCGGCCACGCCGTCAAGATCAGAGAAGCTCACCTTGGCTTCTCGCAGCGCCTGTTTGATCAGGCCGTCCAGATGGGTGACATGGGCGCGGGCGGCAATTTCAGGCACCACGCCGCCGTAGGGCGCGTGGTCTTTGAGCTGTGAATAGACCATGTTGGATAATAAATCACCAGAGCCATCGGCACGGCGACGCACCACGGCGGCGGCGGTTTCATCACATGAGGTTTCGATCCCCAATATCAAGGTCGTGAAATTCATAATTTTATATGCAATCCTGCTTGAGGCTGTAGCAGCCAGCCCCTATCTTGGCAAACATGACGAAGCACTTTCTCCGAATCGGCACGCGTGGTTCCCCTTTGGCCTTGGCACAGGCGCATGAAACGCGGGCGCGTTTGATGGCTGCCCATGCGTTGCCGGAAGATGCATTTGAAATTGTGGTGATCAGCACCACGGGCGATGAAGTGCGCGACAGGCCGCTCAGCGAAATTGGCGGCAAGGGGCTGTTCACCAAAGAGTTGGAAGAAGCGCTTTACGCCGGGCGTATCGATCTTGCGGTACATTCGATGAAGGATGTGCCCGCGCAGATGCCAGAAGGCCTGGGCTTGGCCGCGATCTTGCCGCGCGAAGATGTGCGCGATGCCTTTATCAGTTTTGCTGCGTCAGATTTGCGGTCGTTGCCGCAAGGCGCAAGGCTGGGTTCATCCTCAGTGCGGCGCACGGCACAAACTTTGCGGCTGCGCCCTGATCTTCAGCCTGCCCCTTTTCGCGGCAATGTGCAGACCCGTTTGCAAAAGCTGAAAGACGGTGTGGCGGATGCAACATTTCTTGCGGCAGCGGGCCTCAGGCGTTTGGGATTGGCGGACCGGATCACCAGCTTGATTGACATCAACGACATGTTGCCCGCCGTGGCGCAAGGTGCCATTGGCATCCAAACGACATTGAAGGCGGAAAATGTGAAGGCCGCTGTGGCAAAAATTGATCACGCTGAAAGTCATCATGCGGTTTCGTGCGAACGCGGTTTCATGGCGGCGCTGGATGGTTCTTGCCGCACGCCGATTGCAGGCTATGCGGTTTTGAAAGATGGGGTGATTTCCTTTCGGGGCGAGGCCCTGACGTTGGACGGTGTTCATGTGTTCGGCACCACGCGGCAAGGGACGATTGTTGATGCAGAGCGTATGGGCCGTGAAGCTGGCCAAGAAGTGAAAGCAAAAGGCGGATCTCTCATTGCCTATTAAGGCTGGCCATGAAACTTGTTGTCACACGGCCTGAGGCGGATGCGCCGGAGCTTGCCGCAGCGCTGCGGCTGCGCGGCCATGACGCGGTGATTGCACCGGTGCTGTCGATCAGGCCGCGGCGCGACGTTCAGGTTCCTAAACGCGTCTATCAAGTGATCGCCGTTACCAGCGCCAATGGGCCGCGCGCACTTTCGCATAAGGCACGTCGAGGTCTCAATCTTGCTATTCCGGTTTTGGCGGTGGGCGCACAATCGGCTGCGGCTGCTGAAAATTTGGGCTTCACAAATGTGCTTGCTGCTGGCGGTGATGTGCATGGTTTGGTGGCGCATATTAAGGCGCGGTTTAGCCCTCGCAAAGGTCCGGTGCTTTATCTTTCAGGGGCTGAAACGTCCGGCGATCTTGAAGGTCAGCTCAAGGCCGCTGGCTTTGATGTGGACCGCGTGATTACCTATGATGCGGTTGCCCAAAAGCTCGATCGTTGGCGCGAAGCAATAGCCGATAGTGATGGCGTTCTTCTTTACTCTCCGCGCAGCGCCAAGCTCTGGCAGAATGAATTGGCAAGACTGGGGCTGGCGCGGGCGCTTTTGCGGCTGAGGCATTATTGTTTATCCGTGCAGGTTGCAGAAGCATTGCCGCCAAATACCCACATTTCCATCGCAGCAGAGCCCACGGAAGCGGCCCTGCTCGGTCTGCTTGATCTTGCAGGCAAAGCAGAATAGGTGGGCGTTATGAGTGATGATAAACAAAATGATGATGTGATCGACGTTGAGCCTCATGTCATTGAGGATGTAAAGCCTGCTGTAGCGCAGCCCGGGCGCAGCAATGTGAAACGCGTGCTGGGTTTTGGTGCCGCACTTGCGCTCGGTTCGGCTGTGCTTGGCGGCTGGCTCTACCGCGATGTGCTGGCCAATTATCTGCCCAATGATCAATTGCAAGTGCTTAACACCCGGGTTGACGCCCTGGAAAGTGGCAATAAACAAGCCGCCAAACGCGTAGATGCGGTGATCGCGCTCACAGATGAATTAAAGGCCAAGCTGGGGGCAGCGCAGGCGGCGTCCGACAAAAGCGCAAAACAAAGTGCCGATGTTTCGGCCATCGCTCAAATTACCGCAGGCACAGTCAGTGATTTACAGCAGACGCTCGACGCCCAGAAAAAGGCGTTGAGTGATGTTCAAGCCAAGCTGGAAAGTGGCTCAGGAAGTGGGGCAATCGTCGCTGCGGATCCTGCCTTGACGACGCGGATTGAGGCTCTCGAAAAGCAGTTGGCAACGCGCGATGCAGCACCTCCCCCAAACAGAGTAGACGGCGCGCAGATCAAACAAGCCCTTGATCATTTGAAAGCCAAGGCGGCGGCGGGGCAAGGTTTTCTTGAAGAGGCTTCGGCGCTGCAGAAGCTTGTGCCTGCGGCCGATGGGTTTGATGTGTTAACTGCAGAAGCGTCATTGGGCTTGCCCAATGCAATGCAGCTCAGCGATATGCTGGCGCAAGTGGTGCCGGGCCTGCCGAAACCGCAGCCGTCAACGACGGCTGGTGCGAGTTGGACAGACAGGATTGGCGCGTTCTTCTCAAACCTTGTCAGTGTGAAATCCTTGAGCAGCGATGATGTGGGCCAAGCGGCAGCCAAGGCTTCGGCCTTTGCGGCGTCTGGCGATTTGCCACAGGCGGTGGATGTTTTGGGCAAGGCTGAGGCCGCTCTGCCTTCTGGCCTGCAAGCTTGGCGCGACACGGCAACAAGGCGCATCAAGCTTGATCAGGCGATTGCGAAAATCACCGCCGCCGTTGCGCGGGAAGTGGCAGCGAAAGGTTGAGAATGATCAAGCTGGTCTGGCGCTTTGGGCTTTTGGTTCTGGCCGGGCTGGCGATCACGTGGCTGGCCGAAAGGCCGGGCAACATCAGCATCCAATGGCTGGGCCGCGAAATTCATCTTTCAGTTTTGGTGGGGGTGACGCTGCTGTGCTTAAGTTTTGCAGCTTTGTATTTTGTGCTGCGGGTTGCCCACCATATTTGGCGCGCGCCTTTGCGGCTGCGGGAGCATTCTAAAACCAGGCGCAGGCGCAAGGCGTACGAAGCTCTTTCACGCGGCATTGTCGCTGCCGGTGCGGGGGATCATCAAGCTGCGGCCCGTCATGCGTCAATCGCAGGAGAGACGCTGACAGTTGAACCATTGGTCAAACTTCTGGGCGCGCAAGCTGCACAGCTGCGCGGCGACCGGGCCGAAGTTAAACGCGTGTTCGAAGGCATGGCCAAAAGCCCTGACACCGAGGTTCTCGGATTGCGCGGGCTTTTTGCTGACGCGCGCGGGGCGGGCGACTGGCAGGCAGCGCGCAAACATGCTGAAGCAGCTTTGGCCAAGAACCCGCGCCTGCCTTGGGCTTCTGCCGCTGTTCTTGAAAGCTTGATTGCGCATAAGGAATGGGAAGGGGCAGCGCGCAATGTGGCCCAGCAAAGCAAAGTGGGTTTGATGGCACGTGACGCGGCAGCACGCAAACAGGCGGCATTGCTCACAGCGCAGGCCTTGGCCGAAGAAGACAGCAATAAATCCAAAGCGCAAGACCTTGCTGCCAGCGCACATGGGCTTGACGCCGCATTGGTTCCGGCGGCCTGTGTTCTGGCGCGGACGCTGTTTGCAGCTGGCAATACACGCAAGGCACTGAAAGCGTTGCGTGAGACTTGGGCGCTCTCGCCTCATCGTGATCTTGCCACTTTGGCCGCACAGCTTTCTGATGGCACGGCTGAAAATCAATTTGAACGGGTGCGCGATTTGACAGGCAAAGAGCCTACTTCGGCTGAGGGGCGATACGCCTTGGCCAAAGCGGCGCTGGGTGCAGGCCGCCATGAAGCAGCGCGTGAAATTCTCGCCTCCATCGCAAATGATCAGCCCGCTGCCAGCATTTGCGCCTTGATGGCCGAAGTGGAAGATGCCGCAGGCAATAGAGGTCAAAGCCGCCAGTGGCTGGCGCAGGCTCTGCACGCGCCGCGCGACCCGATGTGGGTTTCAGATGGTGTGGCGGCATCTCAATGGGTGCCGGTTTCGCCGGTGACTGGCGAGATTGTGCCTTGTGAGTGGCGCGTGCCTTTTTCCCAACCAACACCGCCACTTTTGCGGTTTCGCCCGGAAGCTGCGGATATCATTGACCCTGCCCCAGCAACCACTGCCGCCTTGCCCCGCCCGCCCGATGACCCCGGTGTTGAGCAAAGCAGTTGAAAATGACCCTGAAACCGTCTAACCAGCGGTCTTTCAGGTTCGGGTGCACTGCCCGAGCTTAGGCCGCTTTAGCTCAGTTGGTAGAGCACCGCATTCGTAAAAGGGGAGTCGCTCTTTTGAAAAACGAATGGTGACAATGAGTTAGAGCGGTGAATTAAGACTGTGAAAAAAATTAAGCGCCAAATAATATCCGTTTGGCGAAAATAGGCTGCTTTAGCTCAGTTGGTAGAGCACCGCATTCGTAATGCGGGGGTCGCAGGTTCGAATCCTGCAAGCAGCACCAGCCCTCCATAAAGTTGGTCACTGAAACACTACAAAGTGTTATCGCTTTGGCTGGAATTGTCCATATTTTCACCAACACAACGTGCGACTGTTTTTAGAGGCCACTTTAAGTTATCATGTTCCCACTCACTCTTGTCATGACTTGGAATCTGCCTTTGCCTATCAGTCCCCTCTTCAATGTCTTTCTACCCTTGATCGAGTCAAGATTTGCTGCGGCCAAAGCGGGAGCGGGAGTGAGCGTTGCAGATCTCGCCCTCCAGATCGAAGAGGTTCCGCTTGGTAAGGGAAATGCTCGCGCCGAATTCATGGTCATTGATCCCGCTGGTCCGGTACGCATTACTTGGAACGGCATTGCGAGCCTTTGGGCATTTTCCCAAGGAGCTGCCCGCTTGGCGCGGCGTATGTTCGAAGGAAAGAGAAACAAGATGGACCGTCTAGAAATAGACGCTGACCATGAACTTGAAAAAGGCCTGGACTGCCTCGAACTTGCTCGCCGATTTTGCAGTCAAGATATACCATCCCAAGTCGCTTCGCTCGAATATTGGCCCGCATGGGCCGCACGAATTGATCCATCACCGCCAGCAGGTTCCGACGATGAATTAGGTTTGAAGTTCTTTACGTGGGCTCTTGATTGGATTTTACGTCATGAGATCGCGCACGTCCAGTTACGACACGCTGCTCGACAAAAAAATGAATTTCTTTCGCATCAAGATTGTGAACTTGAGGCTGATCTCGAAGCTACAAAATGGTTGAAGGGTGGCCTGCAAGCTGCCCCTAACCGAGCTGTAGGCGAAAAACCCGATAAAGCAGAACTGCAACTCGAACGGCAAGCTATTGCAAACGGGTTAGGTTTAATCTGGGTTGCTTTATTTGAACATGACCAGTCAAGAATAAGCGCCGAATATCCTCCGGTTGCAGAGAGGCTATTCAAATGTCTTGATGTTTTCAAGCTTCGACAAGATAGTGCCGCAGCCGAAATTCTCTCAGACATTATCCAAGTCTGGATTGCGCCGGAAGAGAGCTTTAAATCCAGCGAATTATCGCACACGGCAGCTTCAATCTTTGATGAAGCACTTTTTAGATTACACCGTCATCTCGCAACTTAGATTTTATATCTGACCGTCTGAGCGCGACGCAATTTCCTGCCACTGGTCGAAATCGTTGCGCCAATCAATTCTGGAATCAGAGAACATCTCATAGGCAATTCGTGCTTTACTTACTTCGGGAAAACGATAGCAGGTCGTGGATAAATGTATCTGGACCTGATTCCCATGAAACCAGATTGCATGGTCAGAGCCATGCCACTTCAACAATCCGGGCAATAAGCGATGCAAGACGCGGCCCAGCACCACGCTATTGAGCCATGGCACCATATGGTTCATGTCCTGCAACTCAGCCACCATCGCCGCCATTGTGGTAAGGTTCGGCAGATGCACATCGCAATAAGGCAACGCGGCTCGGTCAAGTAACAATTGCAGGTAGTCAAAGTATTCGCGGTGCGCGGCCACGTATGCGGCTCGCTTTAACAATATTTGGCTGCTTGTTTCCGTATGATTGGAATGTGGGGCAACCGCTGGCAACGAAAGGTGCATGCCAAGAAAAATAAGGGTATGAGCCCTAAGATAACAATCGGCTCCAGTGTGGCCTTCAGAAATCGGGTTCCAGCGGTTTGGTTTAGTCCTGTGGCAGGGTTAAGGGGGCTGGGTTTAGTTTAACCCGCTAGGCGGGTTAAACAGTAAACTTTACCCTTGTGGCATGCAAACTCATAAGGGGGCCGTGCCCCCTAAATCGTGTCGTCGTCGGGCAACTGCTGCTTCGGAAATGGTAGCGTTTCCTGTTTCAAAAAATCTTTTTCGAGTTCCGGCCAAAGAGCAATCAAGTGAATGCGCCCTTCCCTTGTGACTCTCAAGCCTTCGCCCAAGAAGCCCTTGTCTCTCAACTTTGTGCAATTCTGGCTGATCAGGCCCGTAGAGCGCTTCATCTCGTTCGCCAAATCCAGCTGGCTGCTGTATGGCTTCAGCGCCATCCGCTTGAGCATCTTGTCCAACGATGTTGCGCCGCTGCCCGTCTCTGTGGACCATTCCAGCTTGCCGTTTTCACCTTCAACCAAGCGCATGAAGAATTTATGCGGCATTGGCCGGATACCCCGCGTTTTTACAAACTCAAGTTCGAAGAATGCACCGTCATGTTCTTCGTCCGGCTCGTCATCATTATTATCACCGCCCTTGGGGCCTTTCTGGGGCTTGGGGCGGCTGAGCTTTATTGACGTGTCCAACAAGTCCTCACGGCGCGATGCACCGCGCTGGTCGCCAGATTTTCCCGCATGATGCACAAGCAGAATGGCGAGGTTGAGGTGGCGCATTCCTACCAACCAGTGCAAAAGTTTGTCCAACTCCGAGTTGTTATTTTCGTCAGTGCCAGCTGATAGCGAGGACAAGTTGTCCAAAACAATAAGCTCCGGCGGGCTTCCTTCGGCAATCATTGTTTGGATCACCTCAACAATGCGTTGCTGATCTTCAACGGCGTTGATGTTGAGCGGGCGATCCATTCGGAAAAGGCTTTCTGATGGCAACAGGTGTAAGTGATCATTGTCGCCGTCATCCAGAGCTATAATGCGCGACTTCAGATCATAGAGCGCCATCTCACCGTCGATGTACAAAACATGCCGTGCCTTTGAAACAGGAAAGGCAAGAAAGTCATCGCCATGGCTTACTGCTACCGCCAGACTGAGCGTCAGCCACGTTTTGCCTATACCGCGTTCAGCGTAGATCATGCTGAGGCTGGCCTTTGGTAAAAACGGCTCAACGATGAATTCGCGGGGAGGAATGTTGAGTCGTGAAAGCGCGGATGATGTGAGCACATGCGACCGCAAACCAGTGTTCGCTTCTGAGGCGTTTGTTAGCATCGCATTTATGTCGATCCCCTCAGGAATGGGATCGGCCAAATCCCACTTTTTGGGCAGGCTGTCAGGAATCTGAACTTGCCTGATCCTCTTTGCACCGTGCTGTTTCAGGATCGGCACAAGCGATGCCATGGCAGCCTTGCCAGCGTCATCATTGTCTGGCCACAGCGTTACGTCTCGGCCCCTCAGCGCGGAAAAGTCGCAATACTGAATCCCCTTCGCACCGCCTGCCCAAGTGACTGCCACATATTCACTCAGTTGCTTGGCCGCAGCATTCGCGGTTTTCTCGCCTTCCACAAGGATCACAGGAGCGTCTGCACGCTTTGCCAACTTATCGAGGCCGTATAACGGGCGCGGCGCGGGCAAGCCCTTGGCAAGCCACTGGAACGCGCCAGTAGTCTTGTTGCGGGTATAGATTACAGGTCGAATTTCTTTGCCGTTTTCTTTGTCTTGGCGGGCGACAATGAATGTCACCTGCCCCAGTGCATCGCGGTATGCATATTTATGAGTTGGTTCGAAGCCCACAACTTTTTGATATTCTATAGGTGGCGCGTCACTTGGAACAGGCGAGACAATTTCATACTCTTCTGCGGGCTTTGCGGCCTTAGCCTGCCCCTTGTCTTTACCCGTTACCGAGGAAGGCCATAACCCTCGCGCCTGGAGCGTTGACCGCACTTCTTGGAACGTGCAGCCAGCATGGCATTTCAGGACGATGCTGTCGTCAATGCCGTCAGCAACATAAAGCGAGGGTTTATTGTCTTCGTGGGCAGGACAGCGCACCATGAAGCCTCTGCCACTGCGCTTTGGGTTGCCGAGGCCATCTGCAATGACTTGCGCGTCAATTTTTAAGGACATTTTGGCGTGTTCCTTGCAAAACTAGCGCGACTGGGCAGATGGCTTGAAGGCGAGCTTCAGCTTCATCAATTCGCAGGTGTGGTGGGTGCTACAAGTTGCGCATGAGTCAGGTGCAACATTAGACGCAGGGCGCTTCGCAGGTTGAACGAATTTCGCTTCAGAATCTTCGCTGATTTGAGCTGGCATATCTGCTGGATTTGTGTCGGCCATGGTCACGCCTCCACCTTGGACTTTGCGCCAAGCAAATTGTCCGTAATCCAAGCCTCAAGTTGCCTTAACGGATAAGTGACGCGCTTGCCCTTGCCGCCTGCCTGCAAGTAAGGCGGGCCAATGTCCTTCTCGCGATTGCGGATCATAGTCCTGTAGGAAACGCCACAGCGGATAGCTGCGTGGCGCTCACTCAGTGCGTGGTGGGTAGAAACTACGGGACCACGCTTCTTCTTTTCTTTTTCCATCTTGTTCGACTCCAAGTAGTGATGCTTGGCTTCGAACTCTCAATGAAATTGCTGCTAGCAACACGGGAAGGATTATTCAAACTGTTCGCTTGATTGGCTGGCTGCTAGTCCCATGGTAGTCGAATTTTGTAGTTCAGTCCCCAATTGCCAAACTCCCGCAAAATACGATCCGCCGTTTGCAATTCGAGACTTTCAGCCAAAAAATCGTGTCGCATTGTGATGCGATGCCAAATCTCAGGAAAGTTGGAGTTATGATATGCGTTCTTGGGATTTAAGTCATTCTTCAGCGCTGCTTGCTTAGTATAGTATTTTCCAGAAAATTTCGCAGCAATGTTCTTCACGTTCTCTTCATCAGCAACTGTGAACTCCTCGATTTTCTTTTTGTCTATTTGTTCCTTTGCCAAACGAACATACGGCGTGAATTTGTCCTTCTTGCTGCCGTGACGCGTTCCAACACTCATGACTTCTCGCAGCTTACCGTGCCGTTGTGCTATCTGTAACGCCATTTCAATATACCGACGCTCAGGGTCCATCCACGGTGTCCAAGCAGCCTCGCGACTTGTTAGCGCCTCGACGGCGCACTTTAATCGGCTTAGATCGGTGCGCTGTTGGTCTTTCGGATCGGGGTGACCTTGAATAATTGCGAGGAGGACTGTTTCCAAAACCGACCTTGAGACACCTGCTGCCTGTAGATTCTCATCTCCCACATTTGCTTCTTCAAGGTGGACACCAAAATTCACATTGGCGAATTTTGCCGCACTATCCAAAAGGTGTTGTGGTACAATGTCATCAAGTTCCGATTGGGGCTTTTTCTTGGGCATTGGCTAACTCCAATATCTGTGCAGCTATACGTTCCACGGGCCCACGCAGTCTCTCAGCCCCGATCACAATGTAGCCAGCCGTTACATCGTTGTCAGCCCTGTGGTTCAGCAAGCGTTTCAATCCGTAGGTTGAAATATCCAGTGACTCAGCGATTGTGATAAAACTCCTGCGCAAATCGTGCAGAGTAAACTTCACGCCCGAATTCCACACAACGCGGCTCAGGAACCGCTTCGTCTCGACGATGTGTTTTGTGGCTCCCGGTCCGGGAAACACGTATTCGCATTGGCCAACCAATTCACGACGTCGCGCGATTACGCCGCAGAGAAATTCAGACAATGGCAGTTCAAGCGGGTCACCATTTTTTGTGCGCGGAATGTTCAACGTTTTACCTACAAGGTCGATATGTTCCCACTTCAATTTAGAAATTTCGTTGCGCCTCATACCTGTGAAAATCGCCACTAACAAAAAATCTCTCGCGTGAGGTTCCTCAGCCATCACCGCGCGCCACCACGCGGGTAACTGGTGAGCGGCAACCAAAGTTCGACGACGGTGCTGTGGCACCCATGACCGCGTTCTGGTCAGGACAACCGTAGGGCACGGTGGGTATTCATCGTGGAGCGAGCCCACAAAATTGAAGACAGCCCGAAAGTGCCTCATCGCGTTGTTGCCGGTTATACCGCCATGATCCCTGCCAATCTGACGGTGCTTCGCTAACACCAAGTCGCGTGTGATTTCGCGCAGTGACAACTTCAGCCAATCTTTTAGATAAAGGTCACGCGAGCGTTGATAGTTGTCCATCGTCGGCGCGGCCAGATTTGGCTTCGCCTCAAAATAAGCGGCAAAAGCCTCGCCTAATGTCATGTCCCGCGCCTTCTTGGCTCTATTGGCGGCTTCGGGGTTGATGCCCTGCATCAGCGAAGCAAGCCTGCCCATGGCTTCGCTCCGCGCTTGTTCCACGGTCATCAACGGGTATTGCCCGTAAGCCTGACGGACACGGCGGTTGTTAAGACGCCCTTCAACGAAATATGTCTTTCTGCGTGTGCCCACGCAGAGTCCAAATCCGGTCAGATCAGTGTCGCGGTACAGGCACTGGCCGCTGTCCGTGAGTGGAATCTTATCGATGATCGATTTTATCAGTCGCAGTGTTGGCATGGCTCAAGGCTCCCTTTCGACACTCGAAATAACTGCACTGCATCCAAAAGAAAGCATATTCATCAGTCCACGGATCATATGTCCTCGTTTGGCATTGAATTCTGCGATGCGTGCTGCTGTCCAAACTTGCGCCAGCGTGGCGCATGAAAGTACGATGTGTCTGTCGACGTTGTGACGCAAGCACGTCCAAGCGGATCGGCTCACTCAACAGTAAGGTAAGAAGGTAAGCAGCATGGAAGAAAATTTTATTGAAAGTAATTTCGCTGAAGATGACCCGAATGAAGATGACTTATTTATCGGAGAACTGAGCTTCGATTGTTTTGATGGCGCTGACGATACATTCGCCAGCTTCTTGCTTGAACTCGATGAAGATCGCCGGTTTGCTGGTGACGGACTGGAGGCATACGAAGATGACCCAAGTCGCGAAACCATGTTGGCACTTTACAACGCGTCAGTGCAGCGCATGATGTTTTCGGTTCACCGAAACCCTAGTTGTTTTCGGGTCATCCGAGTGGGATATGGTGGGAGGACATTCGCTGCGGAGTATATCGACGACGAAGGCGAAGAAACTACTGTGACGTTCAACTATCGCCAGTGTCTGTTTTATCTGTACAAGCAACTTGACGCAGTATCGCGCGTGCGGGTTTTTAGCGCCCGAGCCTGACTGCCTCTGAGGTCATGAAGCGACCCAGTATAGCGCGGCTGGCAGAGCCTTAAGCACATTTGCCTCCGTGCAAGGTCCCCGGCCGCAACTGACTTTCACTATTCGGCCTTGGCGATATTCGCCAAGGCCTTTGCGGCATTAAAATTCAAGACCTCTGCGAGGGCAATGAACTCCACCACGTCCACTCGCCGCTGACCGCTTTCCATGCGCGCCACGAATGACTGATACTCTCCCATGTGCTCTGCCAGCTCTTCTTGTGACAAGCCAGCCGCCTTTCGCCTGTCTTTCAGAAACGCGATGAGCGCCACGTGCCGTTTTGAACCCAGTGTCTTGTTCACCTAATGCCCGCCTGATCAATGGGCTTTCGGTAATCTGATTTTCAGCTTATCTTAAATTCAGATAATGCAGGGAATACAGCACATGGGTTGGCACGATTGGTGGTGGGGTTTAGTTGTCATTTGCACTGCCCCAATCTGGGGAACTCTCATTTGGTTCCTCAATGAACTTTACATTCGGCCACTGCTCATACCCAAGGTCGAGATTGAACGATTGGCAGGTGAACTGAGGCGAAGCCATCCGGCCGATCCGGCGGAGGCGGCATTCACTGAGGAACAGAATGCGTGGTATCGGTCTGACACCTACGAGCAGGGCAAATGGCGGCGAGTGCGGAAACACCTATCTGGCAGCAACTAGGTGGCATGGCAGAATTGAAGTAACCACTTCCCCCTTTTGTGCATGTACCAATCAATACAATGTCAAACTGTAGAATAGGCCTTCACCAGCCCGTCCAGTGTCATGTTTTCCGCGATGACATTGTGAGGAATAACCGCATAGGTCCAAGCCTTCCCACCATGCGATTTTGCATGAGCAGAGGCGTGGCCGCACCATGTCATTGCCACGTCTTTTTTCGCCCTGGCTTCCAGATCATCCAGCTCTGCCGTCGACTTTGGTTCCAACATGGATATGCCCGACTTTGATTCGGCGACAAAATCCGGCTGGTACGGAATGTCATCCATTCCGCGCCGATAGTAGAGCTGGAATTGATCCTTGGCGGGCTTGAACCACTTCTCAGTTTCACGGTCGAGAATGATGGCAAGCCTTCGCTCGGCATCAGACTGGAATTTCTGGAAGTCATAAAGGCACTTTTTAAATCCTGAAAAGACATACCGCGCCATGTTGCTCTTATCGGTCGGTGAGGTTCGGAAATCTAACGTATCTCCGACATTCGCGGTGTATGCACTTTGCTTGAGCGCCGTGAAGCCTCGCGACACTTTCACATCATATTCGACACTTCCATCGGCAAGATAATGCTGTTGCATCTGCGCGTGGACAAATTTGGAAATTTCCTTGCGATAGACTTGTAGAATCTTGCGTGCGCCGCTTTCAGTATGCCGAGAAACAAAGTGGCTTGTGACTTGACCGGCGAGTTCATAGAGAAGCTCGGCATGTTCATCATAGGCCACATCATCGAAGTCTATCAGGCCACTTACGATGAAATCTTCGAGACGCGTTTCGTTGACGTTGCCAACCGTTGAACTGATCCTGCTGATTTCACCTGTCCGCAAGGTTTGTGAAAGCAGCGTTTGATCTGGGACTTCGTAATTCAACCCGCGCAAATCCAACTTGAACGGCTTGAAGCCCGCCTTCACTTCGCCGCGTGGCACGACTAGAATGCGCGGAATATCAATTGTCTGTCTCTGCACAAGCTCAACTGATCTCGCTACAATCCGTGAGAAATCAGGCTTAGTCACGATGCCATCCAGTTCCAACTGCGGAACCTGCCAGCGGCTTTGCACAGCTTCTATGATCTTTGCCTGTTGTTCCGGATTGCTCAACTCTCTGGAGCTGGGCAGCGTTTCAAGCTTACGGATTTCCTCATAGGCCAACTGCGCGATTTTTTGTTCTTCGAGATTGAAGATTGGTGGCGTTGAACCTTCTTGGAGTGAACCGTGAGAACTTTCTGTCCCCAGTCCAAAATCATCCAACAGTTTCGGATTGGAAACAACAGTCGTCGGATTTTCTGCCGCTGCGTCATCCTTCAGGATGATCGTCTTCATTTGTATGATGGAGTCGGGCTTCCGCGCTTCGTCCACAATCTCCTGAAAGCGGTCATGGGCCACGATACTCAATGTGTCTACGGCCTCGACGCCTGTGCGCTTGCCATAAGGCAGGCGAAGGCCGCGCCCAATGGACTGTTCAATCAACGTCCGCGCATTGGCGGCACGCAAGGGAACGATGGTGTAGAGGTTGGTCACATCCCAACCTTCTTTTAGCATGTTCACATGGATAACGATTTCCGTTGGCTCGTCCGAGTGTTCGACTTTGAGTAGCCGCTCAATCGTTTCCTCTTCCTTGGTCGTTGAATCGACTTGGATTACCTTTTCGGCATAGCGGCCTTCGAAGAAATCCTTGCTCTTGATGATGGCAAGAAGTTCAGCGGCGTGAGTTGTGTCTCGAGCGATAATCAGCATGAAGGGCTTGACGATCCGCTCACCCGAATTGCGGGCATAGGTTTCAAGCTCCACCTTCACACTTTCATGCAGGCGAACGCCGTCTTGCAGCTTGATCTCTTGAATAGTCTCCGGCGACTTGCCAATGCTCACGAAATTTTCGCGGGTGACAACGGCTGGTTCCTTCACAAATCCGTCTTCCATGGCGCGACGCAATGGATAATCATAAATCACATTTTGGAAAGGCATTGGCCCTCTAGTGGATTCCACAAATGGCGTGGCTGTCAGTTCCAGTCCCAGCACGGGCTTAAGCTCATTGATGGCGCGGATACCGGCAGAAGCGCGATAGCGATGAGACTCGTCCATGATCAACACAAGGTCATCAAGCCCTGCCAGATAATCGAAATAGCTTTCGCCAATTTCCTCTCGGAAGCTGCGCATTTTGGGTGAACGCCCGCCGCGCACTTCGGAATTGATCTTGGAAATGTTGAAGATGTTGATTGTGGTCGGGAACAAGCTGCCACCGCTGGCAAGATGGCGTTCGAAGTTGTCGCCCGTGGTGATCACAGGCGGCGAAATGGCAAATTCCTGGATACCCTTCAGAACATATTTCGGGTTGTTCTGCGTGAAGTCGCCAATCAGCTTGCCATAGATCGTCAGATTTGGGGCCAGCACGAAGAAGTTGCGAAAGCCGTGGGCATTGTGGAGGTAAGCAATGAATGCGCCCATCAACCGTGTCTTGCCAACACCTGTGGCCAAGGCAAAGCAGAGCGAAAGGAATTCGCGCTCAAAGCTGGTAACGCTGGGATATTCTTTGGCGATGGCGGCCAATGCCGCGTCAATGTCGATGTTTTTTTGCGGCGGAGCAATCTCGGTGATGCGCTGAAGAATATCGAGGGATTGTTGCTGCGGTGGGCGCAGGCTCAAGCGTCCGGCGATGCCATTGGCGATGCGCTCAGTCATATCGCACCGTCAGTGAACAGGTCGTCCTGATTGGGTGCGGCGCGTTTGGATGAGAGCGTTTCGGTTGGTACTTCGGGCGCTTGCGGCAGGTTTTGCACATTCAAACTATAGTCATCATGGCCCCATTCGCATTTGTTACGAACGGAGTTAGGTATCTTCTTAACCGTGAGATTGGGCCACGAATTTACATGGCCTCGAAAGGCAGAACACAAAACCAGAAGTGAACGTTCGCTGCCCACTTCTTCGCTCAAATCAGCCAATTGATCAGCAGAAAGCGTTTGCGTGGTGACGTAAATGAAATCCCGCTCGGAGGAAAAACCTTGATTCCAATAGAGAGTGTCGCTGGGTTGATAGGTGAAACCTTCCAGCTTGCACATGGCCTCGGCGAGCATGGCGGCATTATAGTCCTTGCTGATTACGTCTCGGCCAAACCGATCCCTCTCCAGCAATGACGGTGCAAGCTTGAAATAGCGGAAGCCGCCACCGCCCTTCCAGTCCGTGGCTTCGGTCACGCCACCCTTGTCGACACCATCAATCACTTTTTTCAGGCGCGGTATGATGTGCGTATGGCAATGCTCACCCAATTCCACCATAACCCAACGACGGCCCATCTTATGGGCAACTGCGCCTGTGGTGCCAGAACCGCCAAATGAATCTAGAATAAGGTCACCTTTTTCGGTGGAAAGTTCCATGCAACGTTTTATCAACGCTTCTGGCTTCTTTCCTTTTGGAAACTCCATGCCACCTTCGTTGTGTAAGTTATTGGAAAGAATATCTTCCCAGATACTAGTCAACGGTTCTCCTGCAACATATTCGCCGTCAACAAGCTTGAGTTTGTCTGAGTAGAACAGAATTCGCTGGCCCCCCAAGAATAACATGTCAGAAAGTCCAAGCCTCTCAAGCTTGAGTATTTCTGTGGGGCGCTTTCGAGATTCATCAATGACCAGTCGGGCAGCAGCACTAACGGCGTTGTAGTCTGGTCTAGCGAGCTGAATCACAGACTTCGCGTTTTCTAGAACAAAGCCTGATATTTCAGCTTCATATTCATCGCCCAATTCTTTCTTAAGGACCTTTTCTGGAATTCGCTTGTGCGAGGCGAATGCCTTATTGAGCGTTGTACCCGCTTCTTGGCAAATTCAAGTTGCACACCGTTGGACAGCGTGTTCGCCTGATCGACTTTGGTCTGAGCACCTCTCCGCGTTTGGGTTGCCTTATTGACTTCGGCAAGCAAACCCAAACCTGACTGAATGCGGTCTAATAGGCCCCCAATTTTCTCCGCACTATCACACAACGGACATGCAGAATGATCAGGATGCTTTTCAAGGTAGTGGCGACCCGCATCGAACAGTGCCAGCAACTCGCCGTCACCAGTACCTTTGGAGGCTTCCAATGCAATTTCGACGGCTGTCTCGGCATCCTTCAGCTGAGCGGCGCACTGGAATGCCTCTTGTGAACTGTCAGAAATTCGCTGCCGCAGCTTTTCAAGATCGTCAAAAAGACTGGACAACTTCTTTATTGTTGCGATGTCTGCCGCATACTGTTCCGCAGTCGCCTTTAGCAATTCTTTTGCCCACGATACCGGATTGTGGCCCGAAGGCTTGCCGGCAGCATCAAAAAACCCAGCAAGTGTCGTCAGACTTTCACCTTCCCGTTCCTTGGCGCGTTTGCTGTCATCGGGTAGGCTTTTTGCGAGTTCTCGGAGCGTTTTCTCCGACTGCTCAAACAGATCGATGTCGATAAACGCCTTTATCGCTTCGTAACGCTTGTTCGGCTGTGCTTCAATCAGGTCAAGAATTTGCTTGCGACGCAGCAGCTCAATTTTCGGCTTGCCGTTTGCAGGATTTATTGTGAGCTTCTTGTTGACGAAGCGACCAGCGCAGTGGCCCGCTGTAGTTTCCAAAAGAATCTCTAGGTCTTCCGGCTTCTGCCCAGCCGAAGGCCAGTACTTGTCGAGTCCAGCTCCCATTCCCTTGTTTTCGAGAGAACCAATTTTTTCCACTGCCAGCAATTCAAATGCGTCGCAGATTGTGGTTTTGCCGCAGCCATTCTCACCATAAACGAGAGTGAGCTTTCGATCCTTCTCGAAGGCCAGCTTGAATGTCGCCGTGGAACCGCGAAAGGATTTCAGTGTCAGTGCTTTTAGTGACACAGGTGCATTCATTTAGCACCTCCAACACCTGCTGCCAGTTCAATTTCAAGTCGCCAGTCGGCCATCGCCATCTTTCCTTCAGCAATTTTTTCAGCCAGTTTGTCCTGATTTTCCTTTCGAACTAGCCCACTCGCCGCAAGTTTTTCTGCAAATTTCTGCGCCAACAATTGTGATGGCGTGTTGCCAGATTTTGTCACTGAACCCTCCATCGGATTGAAAATAACTTGCTGACTTCGACTCGCTGTTCAAGCTTGCCCTCAATCTTTGCAATCAAGTCCGCCCTTTGCTTCTCGATTTCATCCTGAGCGTCAAATAGATTGCGTCGTTTGGTGTTCCTTGTTGCTTCCAGCGCCTTTATTTTTTTCTGCATGTCGAGCTTTTGCTCCAAGCTCAATGCTGTTGTTGCAGCTCTGCGCGCTTCTTTGATCAGCCGGTCAACTTCCTTGATTTCGCGCTCTAGACCTACCTTGAGATCATCCGCCCATCCATCCAGCTTGTCAGCCTCGGTCGAGAAGAAGGCCGCATTACGCTCAGATATTTCGCCCTGAATAGTTGCTTGTGCCTTATTCAGCTGTTGTTGGGCATCGCTCTCAATTTCATCGGCAGAACTCCAACTTGCTCCTGATTTTGCAGGAAGAGACAACATGCGGGCAATCACAGCAGGCGGGAGGTCAACGCCACCGTGCGCAGAGTCTTGTCTGCCCACCAATAAGAGGTGATCTTCTGAAGTGTCTAGCGCCTCGACACTTAGCTGAGTACAAACAATCCACCCAGACTGCCCTACATAAGGTTTGAGTATTGCGACCGTGCCCTCATAGGCATTGTAGTCAAAAATGACTTCCGCTGGTTCGAGCTGTCTGACTTTGGCGCGCGAAACGACGGCCTCTCCTAAGGGGTGTGTCAATCGGTAGAAATGTGCTTCGCCCGTTCTGCGTGGGAGTTCGTAAAGCCCAAGAGGGACGTGGGTGGGCAGCGTCCATGACGGGTGTGACTCCAATTTAAAGGTCGCACCATTCATAAAATTTGCATGGTCAGAAAGTTCGTGTTGCGTGATCCGCATCAATGTCTTTTCGAACCGATCAAGATAGACTTTCGCATCCGCATCGCGAACTTTGAGTTTATCGCGCACCTCGTCATCAAAATTTTCCAGCAGCTTACGATTTGTCTCATTCATCGCTGCGCTAATCTCGAGATTGAGCTCGAGTTGCAATTGATCAAATGCCAGCTTGATTTCATCGGGCTGGCGGCACTTTTGGTAAATGCCATTGATACGCTTCTCAAAATCTACGCCCGACTCAATTGCGCCCAATACCTCATCGCTGGCACCAAACACACCTTCGAATAGCTTGAATTTTTCAGAAAGAAGTTCAAAGACACGACGGTCAACTTCATTTTTTCGGTTCACAAAATTGACAACAACCACATCAAACTTTTGTCCATAACGATGGCAGCGGCCGATCCGTTGCTCCACTCTTTGAGGGTTCCAAGGTAGGTCGTAGTTCACGAGCAGTGAGCAGAACTGAAGATTGATACCTTCCGCGCCTGCTTCCGTTGCAATCATGATCTTGCCTTCCTCGCGGAAGTAGTCCACCAGCGCAGAACGCATATCAGCAGACTTTGAACCACTAACCCTGTCTGAGCCTTTGTGTTTTTCAAGCCATGCTGCATAAATTTCGCGAGAACCCGGATCGGCATTCGTGCCGTTAAACAACAAAATGCCGTCTTTAAACTCTGACTCCTGTAGCAGACGCAACAGGTAGTTCTGGGTTTTACGAGACTCAGTGAAGATTATCGCTTTTTCTTTCGCCCCGTTTTCTCGCGCCTTGGCAAAGGCAATCCCGAGTGCTTTTAGAAGTGCTTTGCCTTTGGCGTTATGTTGGATTGACGTCGCAAGCTTCGAAAAAGATTGAAGCTCGTTGATTTCGTCTTGGATGGCTTTACGGTCCGTTGCCGTTAACGGCCCATCAATTTCATCATCCTCCCATTCTTCAGCCGTCGCGTCATAGGATTCGTAATCCTCTGAAAGACTGTTCTCAGATTCGCTATCGCGATCAAGTTTGCCCTGTAGTCGCGAGCTCAGTGTATTCAGAGCGCCCGCAATGGCGAAAGTCGAAGATGCAAGTAGCTTTCTCAGCACAAGGCTTGTCAGGGTTCGTTGACTTGCTGGAAGCGCCTCCAAATTAGGTCTTTGCAAGTAATCAGACACAAGCTCGTAAAGGCGATCTTCCGACTCTTCCGGTGTAAATTCTTCCACGATTGGATAGCGCTTTGTATATGGTACATAAGCGGTGACCTGCCTCCTCAATGTTCTGTGACAGACAGGTGACATGCGCTCTTTGAGGGAGCGGAAAACTTTTTCCGTCGAAGCATTTGCAAACTGTTCTCTAAAGCTCTTGATGTCACCGAAAACCTGATCATCAATAAAACTAACTAGACCGTAAAGTTCCAACAGTGAGTTTTGGAGAGGTGTTGCTGTCAGAAGGAGCTTGGGTTTTTCTGCCAAAGCCCGCTTAAGCGTGTTCGCAATCACGTTCGATGGTTTGTAGACGTTGCGCAACCTATGGGCTTCATCGAGAACAACCAAATCCCAACTTGCGCGATGAACATCGGCGGCCTTGTTTCTTGCAAATTGATATGAACAGATTACGACCTCGCCTCGCCTTTCTAGGGGCGAAAAGTTACCGTTTTTAACTGCTTCATTGTAGGATTTTGATTCTAGAATTGTGCAGGGGAGAAAAAATTTCTCGGTGAGTTCTTGGTGCCATTGTTTGCGTAAATTCGACGGTGCGATGATCAAAATCTTGCGCCTGCCTTCGGCCCACCGCTGAGAAATGACAAGACCAGCCTCGATAGTCTTTCCAAGCCCCACTTCATCCGCAAGCAGCGCACCTTTGGAGAAAGGCGATGCGAAAGCAAACAAAGCCGCATCAACCTGATGCGGATTGAGATCAACCTGAGCTCCCGCGACGGCGCTTGCCATCCGTTCAGGGCTGTCTGGTGCTAAGCGCCTAGTTAATTCATGGGCGAAGTATTTTGACTGATAGTCTGTTGTCTCCAAGTTTTTCCCCTAAACAGGCGGTTCGGCAGCCCAAAATTAACTTCTGAGGGCCTTTTCCGTTTGGGTTGGCTTCCCCATGAATCGCAACCTCCGGAAAACGTTACCCTATTAGGTTGCGTCTTGATAGAGAGGGGCTTTGGAGGCGCATTTCGGATATTAAAATCTGGCCAAACCCGTTTAATAGCCATTTAATATCCGAACTCTTGTCACCTCTTGGCTACAACTGTCACCACGAGGCTAACTCAAGTGATTGAAGTCAGGAATGAATGTCATTATTTGGACTTAAGAGGATATGGCTGCCATTGCCTTCGAAGGCTTTTCGTAATGCGGGGGTCAGGTGTTCGAGTCACCTAAGCGGCACCAGTTTT
>JAYWAB010000195.1:0-4951 GCA_043782835.1 Aestuariivirga sp. | reverse complement strand
CCAAAAGCTGGAATTCATTTTTGGGACTGTGCGCATGAAGGTTCAGGCGGCATGATGGCCGATGGCTTCACGCGGGCTTCAGGCAAAATCTGCATGATGATTGCGCAAAACGGTCCGGGGATTACCAATTTTGTAACCCCCGTGAAGACCGCATATTGGAACCACACACCGCTGTTGCTGGTCACCCCACAAGCCGCCAACAAGACTATCGGCCAGGGCGGGTTCCAGGAAGTGGAACAGATGGCCCTGTTCAAAGACATGGTGTGCTATCAGGAAGAAGTGCGTGACCCATCGCGTGTGGCAGAAGTTTTGAACCGTGTGATAATGAATGCCAAGCGCCATTCAGCGCCAGCGCAGATCAACATGCCGCGTGATTATTTTACGCAAGTGATTGATATTGATCTGCCAGCGATTGTGGATTTTGAACAGCCCGCGGGCGGCGAAGACGCAATTGCTGCGGCGGCAGCATTATTGTCGAGTGCGAAATTTCCGGTGATCTTGAACGGCGCTGGCGTGGTGATTGGTGGGGCTATTCCGGCATCAAAAGCACTGGCCGAAAAACTGGATGCGCCGGTGTGTGTTGGCTATCAACACAATGATGCGTTTCCCGGAACCCATCCGCTGTTTGCCGGGCCGCTTGGTTACAATGGCTCCAAGGCCGCGATGGAACTCATTCAACAGGCCGATGTGGTTTTGGCCCTGGGTACAAGGCTTAATCCATTTTCGACTTTGCCGGGCTATAGTTTGGATTATTGGCCCAAGCAGGCCCAGATTATTCAGGTCGATATTAACCCCGCCCGCATCGGTCTCACCAAGCGCGTGGCGGTTGGCATTGTGGGCGACGCCAAAAAAGTCGCCACGTCGATTCTAGCGAAACTTTCGCCAACTGCTGGGGATCATGATCGTAAAGCCCGCAAAGATTTAATCGCCACAACAAAATCACGTTGGGCCCAACAGCTTTCATCGATGGACCATGAGAATGATGATGTGGGCACAACATGGAATGAACGTGCCCGTGCGGCCAAACCAAAATGGATGAGCCCCCGCATGGCATGGCGGGCCATTCAAGCAGCCTTGCCGCGCGAGGCCATTATTTCATCTGACATTGGCAACAACTGCGCCATCGGCAATGCCTATCCAAGCTTTGATGAGGGCCGCAAATATTTAGCGCCGGGCCTATTTGGCCCCTGCGGCTATGGCCTGCCTTCCATTGTGGGCGCAAAAATTGCTTGCCCTGATGTGCCTGTGGTTGGCTTTTCCGGCGATGGTGCATTCGGCATTGCGGTTACAGAGTTGACAGCGATTGGCCGCAAAGAATGGCCCGCGGTTACACAAATCGTGTTCCGCAATTATCAATGGGGCGCTGAAAAGCGGAATAGCACTTTATGGTATGATGATAATTTTGTGGGCACGGAGTTGGATGAACAAGTGTCTTACGCGGGCATTGCCAAGGCTTGTGGTTTGGAAGGTGTGGTCGCCCGCACGATGGATGAACTGACAGCAGCTTTGCATGTGGCAATTGAGAACCAAATGAAACACGGCAAAACCACACTGATCGAAGCCATGCTCAACCAAGAACTGGGCGAGCCGTTCAGAAGAGACGCAATGAAAAAGCCGGTTGAGGTTGCGGGGATAAGTGCGGGGGATATGCGGGTGCAGGTTGGGGGGTGAAGCTAACTCGCTAAGCAAAGTCATATTTCAAGAATTAACTTTTCTATTGGGTCTTGGCTCTCATAACCTTTGATAAGATTCCATCCAGTGCAGATTTGCCACAGGAATCCACACAATGCTTTTGATCCATCATAACCCGGTTCTGTCTTTTGTAGAGAAAGCATGTGCATTTCCAGCCGCTTCAGAAAATCAAATGCTTCCTGATCTTCAATTGTATAGTTCTGAAGAATGTATTCAATTTGCTTTTGTAGAAAATTTAAATTTAGGATGATCTCCTCAAACTCCGGTGTGCGATCACTCATTTGGTTTGCGAAAGCATAATAGCCCTCATTTGACTCACGGCCATTTCCAAACACTGCTTTGAATTTTTTTAAGTCAAGTAGTGATTCTATAAACTCACTGGAGGTATCGAGATCGTTTCTTCCACCTTTTTGGCTTGCAAACACGATCTGACAGATGATGTCGGTTTTTATGTTTCGATAAGTCTTTATTAGGTTTGCTTTTATTACGCGCTGTTTTCTGAAGTCTGGCAGTACGACTACTAAGTAATAGAACAGAAATGAAACCAGACCATTGACCAAAAGACTCGATACTAAGTTGTAAATGTCTGGCCACCAACTTTTAGATGCTCCAATACTCGTGAAGGTGTGAACGTATGTGATTGCCATCACAGCAAACAGATTCAGAACAAACCAGAATCCGACATTGGAAAGAATTCGATAGCAATTCTCAAATAATTTTTTTAGACTCACCCCCACGTCTCCACCACCAACCCCTCAACCTTATTGAACTCGCGGAGATTGTTTGTCACCACGGCTAGATTCTTGCTCAAAGCAGTGGCCGCAATCAAAAGGTCGTATGCCCCGATCATTTGGCCTTCTGAGAGTAACTTAAAATGGATTGGCCCTGCCAGACGCGCGGCTTGTGTTTCAAATGGCAAGATAGTGAGGCGCGACATAAAATCTTCGATCAGATTGATCCGCTTGTTCGGATTGTCATAGCGTTGTGCGCCGGCATAGAGTTCTAAAATTGATAGATCGCTAACGGCGCATTTGCCAACCAAGTCATCCAGTTTTCGCGCAAGGCTAAAGTCTCTTCCCTTCATCGCGTAAATGCAAATATCTGTATTAAGTAAGTGTGTGAGCAACCTACCACTTTTCCCGTTCTTGCGCTGGTGGTTGGGGCAACCTTACAAAATCGTCGTCCAGTCTTGGCCCCTTCATGAATTCTTCCCAAGATGTTGTGATGGGTGTAATCACCAGACTGCCGCCTTGTGCCACGATATTCACCTTCTTCACATGATCGGGAAACGCCAGCGCTTTGGGCAGGCGCACGGCTTG
Organism: Aestuariivirga sp.; assembly: GCA_043782835.1. GTDB lineage: Bacteria > Pseudomonadota > Alphaproteobacteria > Rhizobiales > Aestuariivirgaceae > Aestuariivirga. The sequence continues at coordinate 1,940 of JAYWAB010000195.1, read as the reverse complement.
GGTTTTATTGTTTTTGAATACGGTGGATTGGGTCATGCAGCATGTATATACCAATTGGATATACATTGCAAGTGAAGCGCCTTCAACCTTCTGTTGTGATCAAAGTCGATAAGGCATAAGTTCGGATTTTCGCTGTGAAAGGAGCAACCGATGTTCCGCATAATTTTATTGGCCGCCACCCTCATTTGCTTGTGCACCGCCGCCCGCGCTGATGCCATTGATGGCACATGGTGTTCCGACAAAGGCGGGCATGTTGCCATCGCGGGCCCTAAGATCACGCTGTCCGGCAAGACGACGTTCACCGGCCAATATGCGCGTCATGTATTTATTTACACCGTGCCCGCGGGCGAAGAACACCCCGGAGACCAGATCTATATGCGCCTTCAGGGCGAAGAGGATATGACATCCTATACCATCAAAGATGATCACGCCGTTGATCCCGTGGCGTGGAAACGCTGCGTCGAGACGAGCTGACTATTCGCCGATCAATTTGCAATTCAGCTTGTTGGGCCCCGTCACGGCAACGCTCAGCTTGTCTTCAAAAACATCACATTCAAGAATGTTTTCGTCCAGCGTGCTGCTGTTCACATTGATCAGAAGATGCGCCTCGCGGTCCACCAAATGTTCCAGCAGGCTCGTGTCATATTCTGATCCGCCGATAGTCACCGTACTCGCGTGAGAGATAGTCTTGCTGTCATCGCCAAGATCAATATCGCCATTGTCGTTGACGGGCGTTGTATCCCCGGCGCGCGGCGTGCCGAAATAAAACGCGTCCACTTCCAGCATGTCGCCTGAAGATTTGAGCTTTTCTGCGGCCTTGTCGCTCAGGGTGATTTCCACTTGGAATGAAGGGAACAAGCCGGGCGTTGCGGCATGAGCCGTTGAGAGCGGAGCCGCAAAGAGAATAAGCGCAAGGGGAAACAGTTTTTTCATGGAACAACCTTCGGCCAGTGCTGGTTCAAAATCAAATCAACAGTCTGTGAATATCTTGCCAGTTCCTGATAGTTTCGCAAAGTGGGGATATTCACGCCCTGTTGCAACCTGCTAGACAGCGCAAAACAGAGGACAGGCTCATGCAATTTTCACTCAATCATATGGTGGCCCCGAAGCTCGGCTATGCCGAATTTTTTGATCTGGCTTTGCGCCTCGGCATTTCAGCCGTGGAAATTCGTAATGACATTCCCACCAGCCTGATGGGTAACAAGAACGCCAAGATGATTGGTAAACTGGCCAAAGACAAAGGCATCACCATTCTGAATGTGAATGCCCTCCAGCGCTTCAATCAATGGACCGGGGCCAAGGCGACTGAGGCCGCCCGGCTTGCCGAATATACCGCCTTGACCGGTGCCAAAGCCTTGGTTCTGGTGCCCACCAACGATAAAAAGTTCAAGCCATCACACGAAGCCCGGCTTGAGGGCTTGCGTGAGTCACTTGCTGGCCTTGCGCCCATTTTGCTGCATCATGGTTTGATCGGCTGTGTGGAGCCCTTGGGCTTTGTGGAATGTTCGTTGCGCCTGAAAGCCGAAGCCATCGCCGCCATTGATGCCGTAAAACAGTCCAAGCGTTTCAAAGTCACCCATGACACGTTCCATCATTTTGTGGCAGGCGAGACTGAGATGTTTGGGGATCGCACAGCCCTCATCCATGTCTCGGGCGTGACGGACCAGAAACACACAGCCGCAACAATGCGCGACCCGCAGCGCGTGTTGGTGGATGGCCATGATATGATCGACAATCGCGGCCAAGTGCAAAAGCTGATGGCAAGTGGATACAAAGGCTATGTCAGCTTCGAACCGTTTTCGGCACAAGTCCACAAATCAAAACAAATCGCCCGCGACGTGGCACGCAGCATGGATTATCTGGAAGTGTAAAAACGTCCTCTCCCGTTTCTTCAACGGGAAAGGAAGGGTCCCGTCCGCCGTAGCCTCTTGGCGAAGACG
>JAYWAB010000194.1:0-7217 GCA_043782835.1 Aestuariivirga sp. | reverse complement strand
GGCCGGTAAGGGGGCCGCTCGCTCTGTTCGTCGTGAGGGACTTGTTCCCGGCGTCGTTTATGGCGACAAGAAGGATCCCCAAATCATTTCGCTGGTTTATAAGAACATCGAGCCGCATGTGAATACGGGGCGCTTCCTGTCCACGCTGGTTGACCTTGAGGTTGACGGCGCCACGATCCGCGCTATCCCACGCGATATTCAATTTGATCCGGTGAAAGACCGTATCACCCATGTGGATTTTTTGCGCCTCGGCAAGGATTCGCGGATCGCTGTTGATATTCAGGTTCACTTCAAGAACCAGGACGCAGCGCCGGGCCTCAAAGCTGGCGGTGTTCTCAACATCGTTTCGCATACGATCTCGCTCTATTGCCCAGCAGATTTTATTCCTGACGAGGTTATCGTCGATCTGACGGGTATGCAGATCAACCAATCGATGCATCTTTCGGATGTGAAATTGCCGGACCGGGTGACATCGGCTTCGCGTGAAGATATGACGCTCTGCGCCATCACGGCTCAGGCCAAGGAAGAAGAAGTGGTGGCCGAAGCTGCGGTTGCTGCGGATGTTCCCGCCACGAACCAGAAAGCGCCTGATGCCGCTGCCGCTGCCGCTGGTGGCAAAGCCCCGGCTGCGGGTGCCAAGCCAGCCGCTGGTGCCAAAGCTGCGGCGCCTGCTGCGGGTGCAAAAGCTGCACCGGCTGCGGCTGCACCCAAGAAGAAGTAAGATTCTTCCTCATCGATTTGAAACGGCGGGCCCTTGGGTCCGCCGTTTTTACGTGACGGCTTGTTTGCCATTGCGGCTTAAACTATAGCGGCAATGGTTTTTAGATTGACTTGGAAGGCCAACATGTTCCTCTTCGCAGGCCTCGGCAATCCGGGCGCACAATATTCTTCCAATCGCCATAATGTGGGATTTATGGCGGCAGATGTGATTGCGGCGGCGCATGGGTTTGGCCCATGGAAGAAGAAATTTCACGGCGCGCTGGCTGAGGGGAGTCTGGCGGGCGAGAAGGTTTTGCTGCTGAAGCCGCAGACCTTCATGAATGAGTCGGGCCGCAGCGTGGGCGAGGCGGTGCGGTTTCATAATATTCCGCTCGCGCAGGTTTTTGTGTTTTACGATGAGCTGGATCTGGAACCGGGCAAGGTTCGCGTCAAACTTGGCGGCGGTGCGGCCGGGCATAATGGCATTCGTTCGATCTCGTCCCACATCACGCCTGAGTTCAAGCGTGTGCGTTTAGGTATCGGCCACCCCGGTGACAAGCGCATGGTGATGCCGCATGTGCTGGGTGATTTTGCCAAGAGCGACCGCGATTGGTTGGTTGCAATGTTGGACGCAGTATCCGATAACGCGGCGCTGCTGATTAAGGGCGAAGAGAGCCAGTTTCAAAGTGCGGTGCATTTGAAGGTCAACCCGCCTGCGCTACGAGAAAAGAAGAAGGAATAATCACTATGGGTTTTAAATGTGGCATTGTGGGTTTGCCGAATGTTGGGAAATCGACATTGTTCAATGCGCTCACGCAGACCTCTGCGGCGCAGGCGGCGAATTATCCGTTCTGCACCATTGAGCCCAATGTGGGCGATGTGGGCGTTCCTGATCCGCGGCTGGATATTTTGGCTGCCATCGCGGGCAGCCATCAAATTATTCCGACACGGCTGACGTTTGTGGACATTGCCGGCCTGGTGAAGGGCGCTTCCAAGGGCGAAGGCTTGGGCAATCAGTTCCTCGCTAACATTCGCGAGACGGATGCGATTGCGCATGTGGTGCGTTGTTTTGAAGATGGAGACATCACGCATGTGTCGGGCAAGATTGATCCATTGGCCGATATTGAAACCATCGAAACCGAATTGATGCTGGCGGATTTGGACGCGTTGGAAAAGCGCCAGCCGGCTGCCGAAAAAAAGGGCAAGCAGGGCGACAAGGACCAGAAGGAACTGGCAGACCTGATGATGCGCGCTCTTGTCTTGCTGCGCGAAGGCAAGCCCGCGCGTGTGGTTCAGCGACACGCAGACGAAGAAAAGCTTTTTCAGGGTCTGGGTCTTCTAAGTTCGAAGCCGGTTCTCTATGTGTGTAATGTGGAAGAAGCCGCTGCCGATAAGGGCAACGCGTTTTCCGACAAGGTGAAGGCCTTCGCTAAAACCGAAGGCAATGTGGCCGTGGTGGTCTCGGCCAAGATCGAAAGCGAAATCGCCATCATGGCGCAGGCGGACCAGAAGGATTTTCTCGATGCTGTCGGTTTGTCCGAACCCGGTTTGAACCGCGTGATCCGCGCTGGTTATCAGTTGCTTGGCCTGTTCACCTATTTCACTGTGGGCCCGAAAGAAGCCCGCGCCTGGACCATCACCCAAGGCACCAAAGCGCCTGCCGCAGCAGGTGTCATCCACACCGATTTCGAAAAAGGCTTCATCCGTTCCGAAACGATTGCCTATGATGATTATGTAGCAGGCAAAGGCGAAGCGGGATCAAAGCTTGCAGGGAAATTTAGGTTGGAAGGCAAGGACTATGTGGTGGCCGACGGCGATGTGATGCATTTCAGGTTTAATACGTAGCCGTCTTCTCCCGTAAAACGGGAGAAGAAAGGGGCTCTTTTTGCGCATGCAAAATGGGATAGATGAGGGACACAGTGCGGGGCGCTTTTTAGTGGCACTAACGTTTTCAATGCAGTGTCAAAGTAATCTTGGGGAAGTTCGCCCTAATTTTGCCAAGCAATGCCAGACCCATTTTGCAGTTTGATAATCTAATTTCTTTGCCCGCGATTTTCCCAATTCACGCGGGGTAACAAAACCGTCTTTGGAGATACTTACTATGGCTTCGGCCACCGATGTGCCACCGCGAAATTTGCCGCATTCATCTGCTCGCGTTACAGACAAACGGAAACCTTGATGCCACTCGACTCTGCAACCCAGACCAAGGGCGATTTTCTCAATTTCGCTGCCGCGATAGCTAGGGTCGAGCACGAGTGCGTCTTCGCGCACGCGAAGCAAGCCATGAACATGAGCTTCAATACAGTTATCGAGGTCGGGGTCTAAATTGATGACATTGGTATGTGCCAAGGCAATTAGGTTCATATGTCCTGCAACACCAAAGTCCGTCGGTTTATGAAAACTATCGGGGTAACAGAAAGTGGTCCGTTCCAGTATGTGTGGGAGTAGTCGAAAGTGGCAAGATCCGAAGCGGATTGAGCCGCCGAAGGGGTCATTGAGGTGATTGAGTGCCCCATATTTTGGACGTGAAGCCTTTTCTGCATCATCGTAGGCCCCTCCAAACATTTCTGTTTCCCACAGCCATCTATCCCCGCCAGGGTAAGCCGTAAGACCCCCGTTACTGGTTCCCGTCTCAAACTGCGACCGATAGACTCCATCACGTGCAATCAATTCGATGGTAGTTGCATTTTCGGCCAGTAAATCTGGATGGAAATTCAGTGTGACCGCCAGCCCAGGAGTAATCGGAGCGCCTCCCGATCTGTTTCTCACGTGCTGAAGCGCCTTTTTGACCTTGTCCACCATGGCTGAAAGTGTAACTCGCCAAACAGGGGAATCCAAGTTCATATCGGGGATGTTGCCCCAGCGATGATTTGACTTTTCCTTTGGGACTTGGGGGAATTACGGTGGAGCTACCAATTACGAAAATGCCGGTGACGGTGCATTAACCTAAGTGCGAATTGATGCTGATTGTTCTATGCATTTTAATTTCTCCTCACCTATCCCACTGCTTCGCAATGGGCCCCTTTCCTCACCCGCTGAAGATGCGGGCGAGGACGTTAATGCCCCTCAAAACTCACCAGCGTGTGCACCTTTATACCTGCTGGAATAAAGAAGAAGCACCCTCTATCGCCTCACGCCGCTCTCGGTTTGATGAAATCCAGTTTGCTGCCCAGCGTCCGTTTCATCATGCGCAATTCATAGTCCGCTTGCAGCCCCAAGAAGATGCCTTCGGATATTTTGTAATAACGCGCAAGACGCAAGTCTGTGTCGGCCGTAATCGCGCGTTTTCCCAAGACGATTTCATTGATACGCCTTGGAGATACGCCGATGGCGCGGGCCAAGGCGTTTTGAGACTGGCCTGAAGGTTTCAAAAAATCTTCCAACAGAATTTCGCCCGGTATGGGGATGGGCAGCAGGTCTGATTTGCGGCTCTTAGTGGTAGTCGACAATTTCAACATTGATGGCTTCTCCTTCAATCCAATGAAAACAAATCCGCCATTGGTCGTTGATCCGAATTGACCATTGGCCCGCCCGATTGCCGCGAAGCTGATCCGATCTGTTGCCCGGGGGCTCTTTCAGATCATTTATTTTAAGGCCCGATTGAGATAAAGCAATTTTCGCAAAGCAGGTTTTTGAATGTCTTCGGACAAGCGCCGTGATCGTTGGCCTTGCCAGATGATCTCGGTTTCTCGATCGCGAAAACTTTGGATTATCGTGCGTTATAGCGCATAACGTTATGGGCTTCAACACTCACACACAAGAGGGAATCACGCAGCCCCCACGCGCAACGTCATCTTCGTGGGCTTGCAAGACTTGTTGCTTGGAAGGGCTTTAACCCAATGCTGGACTATATAGGAATATAGTCTGGCCACCGCGCGCTTTCAAGGGCAAAATCGGACAAAGGAATTTAATGCTTGTTGCAATCCGGCAGTGAATGAACCTGCGCAGCTTTGGCACGTAGTTCAGTGGCTTGGGTTCAGAACCTAAAACTGATCACTGCGTCAGGCGCGTTGCGGAGGCTGCGATCTGCTGGCCAATGGTGTCAAAGGCCGAGATCAATTGCGCACCCGTGAGAGAATCAAAAAAGTGGCTGGCGTCGGTGGCGCAGCTTTGCAGCGTGTCGCGCGCAAAACTTGCTTCAATTGACGTCAAGCTGCCAAAATCAAAGCCCACTGTGAAGACTTCGATGCCCTTGGCTTTCATTGCTGTGCAGACCGCCTTGGCATTGGTGCTCACCGTTGCCATGTCTTGGCCCTTCCAGCCGCGATAGGCATTGTAACCACCGTCGGTCATCAGAATGGCAATCTTGCGCAGTTTTGGCAGACCGCTCGTCCCCATGATGGTGAGATCTGCGTAAGCTGCCGGTTGGCTTTGGCCAGTCCAGACATTTTTCCAATTGGGCGAAAGCAGCGACCACGCAAAGGATGTGCCGAGCACGCCGCCAGTTCCGCCATAGGCGCTCAAGCCGTTGATCGCAGTTTTGAGAGCCGCCGTGTTGATGGTCAGCGGCACCACCTGGTTGCCATTGGCTGTTTCATCACAGGATCCGCCGGGCGTGTAGTTCCACCCTCCCACAGGGTCATTCGCGGTTTTTCCAGTTCCGGTCAGCAATGGTGTATCGGAGCTGTCATCGCTCAAGGGCACACGATTTCCCGAAATCGCATTCATCCATTTGTTAGAACCCGGGGCGTCGTCGGTCTGATCCCAGCTCCAGTTCGCGTTATAAAACCGATCCGTCACACAGGGACGCAGCTTCCAACCTGTCGCCAAGATATTGGTCGATTGGGTACATGTCCAGTTTCCGGTGGGGTTGGCTTCGCTGGATGTGGCGGTGCTGGATCCGGTGCTGGCGGTGCAGTTTTGGTAATAGCCATTCCATGTCGGATTCAAGTTGGTCAGCGCTGCCATGACCGGTCCGGCCTGTCCATCTGGCTCAACGCGCACCATGGTGTTGAACGGCACAAGGGCAACCTTGGAATAATTTTTTGATTGGTCTGTCCACACAACCTTGTCGACCAATGCAGCGGCCGCCGTTTTCATGGCTGATATTTTTGATCCCGTTGTGCAGGGACCGTTCTTGTCATCACACATTGATCCAGTGACATCAAGCATCACCGAAATTTCGAGATTGCTGCCATTGCCGACATGGCCGGCTTCGGCCACTGAGACTTCGGCGAGCGAAGATGAGATCAGCGGAACTGTGTCGATGCCGATGATCGACATGAACTCCGTCTTCATGGCAACGTCGCCTGATGCGGCAATGCCGGTATGGTTCTTGTTCATAGAAAACGTGACGCTGTTTGTGGTGAGCTGGTAGGTTGCCGCGTTCATTTGTGCTGCGTAAAATTTTTGCGCAACTGCAATGGCCGCATTGGCGTTGCCGCCATTTTCGGAATAGGCTTCTGTTCCGGCCAAGACGGCGGCATCAATCGTTGCCAGTAATTCGGTTCTTGCGCCGACAAAGCGGCCATAATCGACAGCGGCGCCTGCGGCAGCCATCAGGGGCAAAATCGCCAGCGCGAACATAATCGCCACATTTCCGCCAGTGGCAGCAAAGAATTTTCGGGTCAATTTGCGCGCGGTTTTCAAGTGTTAGGCTCCTGAATCCCAAGGCCTGCTGATCGGGAACAAGGGCAAATTAGCGCAATCAGTTAAAGCCCAGTTTAAGTTTTTGGTTTAAATTTACACAAAGTCGGTAACACTTGATTTACCAAAGGGCGGCTCAGTGGCCTGAGAACCCTACCAGCGTGTGTGTCTTTACACCTTTGCCACGTAATTTTTCTGCCCCACCCAAATCTGGCAGGTCAATCACGAAAGCTGCGGCTAAAACTTCACCACCGGATTTACGGGCCGGGATGAAACTGCGCCCCAGCCTGTGGGCCACACCAATTTCGAGAAGGGCTTCATCCGCTCAGAAGCCACCGCCAATCGTGATGTGATGTTCTTCAGGTTTAATGCTTGAACCTATCCAACGAATTGCAGATTGAAACTATACATGCCCATGCCGCAATAAACGGTGAATTGCGTGTTTTCAGGAATAGTCGGAAGCCTGATGTCGGTGCTGCCGGAGAGGGGCAGGCGTTTGCGCAACTGTAGTACCGGAATGATCACGCTGCTTGAACAATCAAATGTATCATTGGTGACCATGCGTAAAATTGTGGGCAGCGTTGATTTTGCTGATGTGAGTAAGGGCTTGTAACCACCTTTGGCTCGAACTTCGATGATCTGCATACCATCTTCGAGATATACATTCTCCGCGAGAACGCCCGGAATGCTGCTGCGTGGTGCGGAAGACGATGGTGTTTCAATTTTTGCAGCAGACTGCGTATTTTGGGAATTTTGCAGCGTGGCAAATCCAATGATTCCGATCACAAGTGTTGCCGCAGCGATAAGTTTAACATTCAGACGTATCATGGGGGTTGCATCCTTAAATGTGAATATAGCCAGAAAACAGCAGTGCTGCATAGATGTTCACAATTGCAAATGTGATCACCACCAAGCCTGATGTTTTGAAAAAT